>JAISFP010000449.1 GCA_031263525.1 Deltaproteobacteria bacterium
CAAATATCGTGCCAAAGATGAGTTATAGGCCCCTGAAACCCCCTCTGGATGATTTCTGAGGGGGGCACCTGAATAGTTACCAGTTGAGTTCCTATTGGGTGGGCACCTGAACAGTTACAATAATCGTATCTGTTCACAGATCAAAGCGGAGTTCCTGCAGCAGGAGCCAGATCATCCTCATTCCTGGCGGAGGACGGCTTTCCTCCGGAGCCAGGACGGCCTTCCTCCAGGTCAGAGAGGCATTCCTCCAGGCCGGAACGGCCTTCTTACACATCCATGACAGGCTGCCTCCATGGAAAGGGCGACCTTTCCGTAAACAGATACCAATAATCTCCCCCCCCTTACATTGTCATGACGATAGGCCTGTCCACGAGGTTCTTGCGCCTCAGCTCCCGGCCGTAGGCCTCCGCCGCCGCCTGATCCTCGAAGACCCCGCTCATCACCCTCCAGTAAGGCAGGTTGTTCACCGTGACGTTCAGCACCTCGGCCGGCAGGCCCTCGCTCTCCAGGCGCTCGCGGAGGCTCACGGCGTTGGCCTCCTTGCTGAACGAGCCCAGCATTATGGTGTAGCGGCGGCGGGCGCCCGGCTGCGGGGAGACGGGCGCGGGCCCCGTCGCGGCGGGCGGCGCCGACAGCCTGGGCCTGCGGTTCCTGGCGTCCTCCTCGGGGTCGGGGGGCTTGAGCTCGATGCGGGCCGCCTTGGGCACGGGGTGGTCGGGGTCGAGGCGCCTGCCCACAGGTTCCATGCGGCTTATGACCGGGACCATCTCGTTCGCGCCGGCACGCACCAGCCCAACGGAGCGCTGGGACCAGTCCTGGGCCAGCTCCTCCGGGGCGAAGACGCCTCCCACGGCCCACGCGTTCTGGCCGGTCTCGGGAGGCTCGGGAGGAGGGGGCTCCTCGGGGATCTCGGGGTTCGTCACCACCTCCGGAGGCGGATCGAGCCTGAAGCTGAGCGTGGACGGAGGGGGGGGCTCGGGAGGCGCCTCGGGCGCCGCGGCCTCCTCCGCAGGGCCGGGGTCGTCCCCCGGGCTCCCCAGGACCGAGAGGGCTATCCACACTGCCACCCCGCCCGCCGCCGCAAGTGCCCCTATGGCCTTGAGCCTCGGGTGGGGCCGTGGCGGGGCCGGGGGGCCCTGGGCGCGTCTCGGGGCCCGGACGCCCCCGCGCGGGGCACGGAGCGGGGGCTGGGCGGCTTGCGCACGGGGGGAGGGGACCAGGAGCGCCGTCGCGGCCGTCAGCGCCAGGAGCGCCGAGACCGGGAGCAAGCTGGGTTCAGGGGCAAGGAGGCGGCAGATGCCCGCCGGGACCAGGGCCGAGAGAATGCTGAGGCCGGCTCGAGCCGGGGCGGCGAGGCGGCGGAGGCCGGCCGACAGGGGACCCGCCATGCCGCCGATTCCGGCCGTCAGGGGGTGAGCCATGCCTCTGAGGTCGTCGGACAGGGGGTGAGCCATGCCGCTGAGTCCGGCCGACGGGGGGGCAGCCATGTTGCGGAGGCCTGCTGTCAGGGCAGCCGCGAGGCGGTGGAAGGCATGGGGGAGCAATTTAGCCTTCATGTTTTGAGAGGTCCGGGCCGGAGGGCGTCTCGGGGCCGGCGGAAGGGGAGGGATCGGAAGCTTCCTGGGACACGTGAGGACCCGGAGCCGAGGCAGGATCGCCGGGACTCGCCGTGCCCGTTGAGCCGGACGCGCCGGGGCCGCCTTCCCTGCTGCCGGGGAGCTCGCCCCCGCAGCCGGGAGGGGCACCGGCACGGCGGCGGCGGCGGGCGCGGATCACGGTGACGACAGGTCCGGAGGCCAGGTATATCAGTCCCAGGGGCAGGAGCAGGGTGCGTCCCTTTATTATGATGAGCGCCAGGACGAGGATTATGAGCACCAGGGTCTCGAAGGGGCGGTTGTTGTGGACGACCACCTTGTTCTTGAGGCTGAAGTAGTCGAGGTTCGAGACCATCAGGAAGGCCGTGACGAACGTGAGCGCCAGGATCAGCGCCGGGTCCGGGAGAAAGGGGACGGCTCCGGGGTAGCGGTGGTGCCACAGCACTGCGGCCGCGGCGATGGCGGCGCCGCCGGGGATGGGGAGGCCCTGGAAGAAGCCCGGATCCCTCGAGCCCGTCAAGACGTTGAAGCGGGCGAGGCGCAGGGCCCCGCAGGCCAGGAAGACGAAGGCCGCGACGAAGCCCAGGGTCATGGTCTTGTCGTCGGATGGCACTGCCGAGAGTATGCCCCGGTTCATGGACCTCAGCGCCCACTGGTAAAGGAGCACGGCGGGGGCCACCCCGAAGGAGACCAGGTCGCAGAGCGAGTCGTACTCCACCCCGAAGCGGGAGGTGGTCCTGGTCATGCGGGCCACGGTCCCGTCCAGCGTGTCGAAGACCGCCGCCAGGAAGATGGCCCAGGCGGCGGCGGAGAAGCGGCCGTTGATTGACGACACTATGGAGAAGAAGCCGGCGAAGAGGCTGAAGGTGGTGAACAGGTTCGGGAGTATGTATATGGCCCGGCGCTCCTTGGCCCGGTTCCGTTTCTGGGACATCGGTGTCAGGTCCTCCGGCGGGGCGGGCTGCGGCCCGCCCGCGGGGCGCGGGCCGGGGCCCGGCGAGGTGTGGCGGAACTGGTGACGGTGCGGATGCCAGGGAGGCCGGCGGGGCGGGGCGTCCAGGGGAACGGGTGCCGGAGGTCCTGAAGGGCGTCAGGCCCGGATGCCGGCGTGCCCTGAGGCCCGGATGCCGCCGTGTCCGGAGGCCCGGATGCCGCCGTGCCTGGATGTCGCCGGGCAAGGAGTCCCGGTGGCCTGGAGACGGGGAGCCGGGGGATTCAGGTGGGGAAACCAGGGGAGGAGGCAGATTTCGGGGCTCCGGGACACGGGGGCCCGCTGGTCAGGGGATCCCGATGCCCGAGATTCTGGGAACCGAGCGCCTGCGGACGGCGAGACATGTGTACGGGAAGGTGTCTGCGGATGCCGACCGGAACCGGAGACGAGGACACATTATCAATAAGATTTTAGCACACTTCAGCAATTTGTTAAAAAAATATCCCCATTAGGGTCCCATTAGCCCTCACGTGCCTTGCCCGAAACCTGCCGGTCCGTGGGTGAGTCGCGGCATCCGGTAGGCGGGAGATGCGGGCGGGAGTCCCTGGGGTCCGGGAGGGGCGTTCGGGACCGGGTTTCAATGGTCCGGGTGTAGTTGGCGACATTTTTGTTGGGGTCCGGGCACAACTGGAGCACATATACGGGGTCCGGGCGTTGCTGGCGGCCCGTGTCCGCTCTCAGCGGGAGAACATGTCAGTGGTCCGGGCGCTGGGGGGGGCCGTGTCCGGTCATCGCGGGAGAAAATTGTCAGTGGTCCCGGCGCAGAGGGCGGCCCGTGTCCGGTCGCTGCGGGAGCGCGTGTCCGGGGGTCCGGGGGTTAGTGGAGGCCGTGTCCGGTCATCGAGGGAGTACGTGTCAGGGGGCCGGAAGCTGAGGGCGGGCCGTGTCCGGTCACTGCGGGAGCGCGTGTCCGGGGGGCCGGGAGTTGGCGGAGGTCCGTGTCCGGTAATCGAGGGAGTACGTGTCAGGGGTCCGGAAGCTGAGGGCGGCACGAGTCCGGTCACTGCGGGAGCGCATGTCCGGACGTTGCGGGCGGTCGGGGTCCGGGTGCCGCAGGCACGTGTGCTGATGTACGGGCGTGGCCTGCGGGTCCGGAAGGTGCGGAAGCGGAAGCCTTGTGCGGCAAGGGCTCCGGAGGGAGATGAACCGGTTCCGGGCCAGCGGCAGAAGCGGGACGAGTGAAAGTTCGTCAGGCGGCGTGAAGGCGTGAAGTTCGTGTTAGCGCGGGGCAACGAATCATGTTAAAATGAAACGATTTCGCCCGCGCCGCGCTTGGAGCGGGGCGGCTCAGGAGAGGGCGCGCCGGCATCGCCGGACGCGCCCGAGGCTTTTTCCCGCATGGCTCCTTCTGAACTAGAGGTAATACAGAACCTGGTGAAGGCGGCCGAGTCAGGCAACGCCGTCGCCCAGTGCGTCCTGGGGAAGCTCTACTACCTGGGCGAGGGCGTGCCTCCGGACAAGAAGGAGGCGCTCTCCTGGTTCGAGAGATCCGCCGAGGGCGACTGCCTGGACGCCCAGTACATACTGGGAAAGGTCTACCTCGAGGGCTTCATAGCCCCGGTGGACTACGACAAGGCCAGGCACTGGCTCTCGAGGGCCGCCGACCGCAGGCACTCGCTGGCCGAGGCGGACCTGGGCAGGATTTACCTGAACGGCAGCGGGGTGCCCGAGGACCCGGAGACTGCGTTCGGCTGGTTCTTGAAGGCGGCCATGGACGGGAACGTCTCCGCCCAGTACAACGTGGGGCTCATGTACCTCGGAGGCTGCGGGACGGAGGCAGACCCGGCCAAGGCCTTCATGTGGTTCAAGAACGCGGCCCGCGAGGGGGACGTGCCCTCGCGCTTCAACGTGGGGCTGATGCTCTTCACCGGCGAGGGGGCCGAGCAGGACTACCTGGAGGCCCGCGAGTGGTTCGAGAAGGCCGCGGGGGACGGGGACGCGGCGTCGGAGTTCTACCTGGGGCTCATGTACGAGGAGGGGCGCGGGGTGCCGGTCGACGCCTTCAAGGCCCTCGAGTACTACAAGCGGGCGTCCCTCAAGGGCTACTCCAAGGCCCAGTACTGCCTGGGGCTCCGGTACCTGAGCGGCGAGGGCATCTCCCAGGACGAGGAGGAGGCCTTCTACTGGCTGGAGAAGGCCGCGGAGTCCGGCAACTCCTACGCCGCCTTCGAGCTGGGGCTCATGCATCTCTACGGGAAGGGCACGGCCCCCGACCCCGACGCGGCCTTCGCGAGGTTCGTCATGGCGGCTGAGGCCGGCCTCGCCGGGGCGGCCGCCAACCTCGGGTCCATGTACCTGAAGGGGCAGGGCGCCCCGCAGGACTTCGACAAGGCACGCGAGTGGTCCCTCAAGGGCGCGGAGGGGGGCGTGGGCGAGGCCATGCTGAACCTGGGGCTCCTCCACTTCTACGGGAGGGGCGTCCAGCGCAACTACGCCATGGCCATCGACTGGTTCCGGAAGGCGGCCGCCGAGGGGTCCCGCGAGGCCTACTACGAGCTGGGGCTCATGTTCTTCCAGGGGGCCGGCGTGGCCCGCGACTACGAGCAGGCCTACGAGTACTTCTCCAAGGGCGACGCCGAGGGCGAGATCCAGTCCTCCCTCTACACGGGGATTCTCATGCTGAACGGCTACGGCGCCCCCCTGGACACCGAGCGGGGCCTGGCCAAGGTCCGCGCCGCCGCGGACGCCGGCCTGGCCGAGGCCGAGTACTTCATGGGGGTCATCCGCCTCCAGGGACTGGGGGTCGACCCCTGCGAGGAGGAGGGTCTGGAGTGGCTCCGCAAGGCCGCCGTCAAGGGCCATGCCAGGGCCGCCGAGGAACTGGAATCCAGGGGCGGGCGAAGGGACAGCTGAGCCGGGAGGGGTCCGGCCGTCAGAGGCAGGAGTGGTCCGTTCGCCCGAGCCGGGAGGTGCGGTCCCGTTCGCCCGAGCCGGGATGGGCGGGTCCGTTCGTCCGACCCGTGAGGTGCGGGTCCGGCTGTCCGACCCGTGAGGTGCGGGTCCGGCTGCCCGAGCCGGGAGGTGCGGGTCCGTTCGCCCGAGCCGGGATGGGCGGGTCCGTTCGTCCGACCCGGGAGGTGCGGGTCCGGTCGCCTGAGCCGGGAGGGGCGGGTTCGGTCGTCCGAGTCAGGAGGGGCGGGTCCGTTCGTCCGAGCCAGGGGGCGTGGGTCCGGTCGCCTGAGCCGGGAGGGGCGGGTCCGGTCGTCCGAGCCGGGGGGCGTGGGTCCGGTCGCCTGAGCCAGGAGGGGCGGGGCCGGTCGTCCGAGTCAGGATGGGCGGGTCCGTTTGCCCGAGCCGGGAGGGTCCGCCCGTCTGAGCAGGGCGGGTCCGGCTGTCCGAGCCGGGAGGGGCGGGTCCGTTCGCCCGAGCCAGGAGATGTGGGTCCGTCAGCTCGAGCCAGGAGGGTCCGCCCGTCTGGGCCGGGCGAGTCCGGCTGTCCGAGCCGGGATGGGCGGGTCCGGTCGCCCGAGTCAGGATGGGCGGGTCCGTTCGTCCGAGCCAGGCGTTACGGGTCCGGTCGCCTGAGCCGGGAGGGGCGGGTCCGGTCGGCTGAGCCAGGAGTTGCGGTTCCGTCAGCCCGAGCCGGGAGGTTCAGGTCCGGCCGGCTGAGCCAGGAGTTGCGGGTCCGTCAGCCCGAGCCAGGAGGTGTGGGTCTGGTCCCGCGAGCCGGTAAGCCCGGCGTACCCTGAGAGGCCCGGATGCCCGGGACGGGCGGGGTTCAACCGGAAGCCAGGGAAGCTCGGGGAGCATCCGGAGGCTTCCTGAAATGCCCGGATCCGAATGCCAGGGTGGCTCAGCCGGCCCTGGGAGGCTCTGAAGTCCTGGTAGGCCAGGGAGTTCGGGACAGGCAGGGAGGCGTTGGCGCTCCGGCTGCCCAGGAAGCCCCGCAAGTGTCGGAAGTCCTGGAAGTGCCGAAGTCCTGAAGTGCAGGTAGTCCGGGGCAGGCCGGATGGAGTTGGCACCCCGTAGGTCCGGGGGCTCCGGCAGCGCTGAAACTTCTGGAAGTGCCGGCTATTCAGCACATGAAGGGAATCCGGGACAGTCCGGACTGAGTTGGCGCCCCGAAGTTCCGGAAGGCTCAGGTTGACCTGGAAGCCCGGGAAACTCGGGAAGCCACGGAAGTCCTAAAAAAGTCCTGGAAACGCCATGAGTTCTGGATGAGCCGGCATTCCGGGACAGACCGTTCGCAGACGCCCCGGAAGTCCCGGAAATGCCGGGCGGCCTGGAAGTTCAGCGCGTCACGGGCAAGCACGGGCACCGGGTTCCGGCCCAGGGCAGGGCGGCAGGCCTGTGGCGGGCCGGATGGCATGGCTGTACGATGTCCAGGGGGGGCCGGGCTCGCAAGTCATTCCGGCAGGGGCCGGACGGGTCCCAGCGGACGGTCGGTTCCCGGCGGAGGCTTTCCCGGGGCGGAAAGCACCGGATCCGGCAGGACTCGCCTGCACGGGGCCCCCGGCCCCGGCCTGCCCAGCTTGTCATCAGGGGCCTTGTGCAGCCTGCGTTGCAGAGAATTCGCCGGATCATGGTCGGCTTCCGGGAGTCCTGCCGGGATTGCCGGTGTCCCTCGGGCCGGCGGGCCGGCCAGCCCCGCCATGGACTGTTTGTCTCGCCAGGGACGGCCGGCCCAGCAAGGGACGGCCCTGCCGTGCGCTCCGGCGCGGAAAGGATCATAAGATGAAGGATCCCAGACATGTTGCCATCTCGGGCGCCTCGGGCGGCCTGGGCAGGGCGCTGGCAATGGCCTACGCGGGGCCGGGCACGGTCCTGTCCCTGTGCGGTCGCAACGGGGCGGCCCTTTCCGAGACCGCCCGCCTCGCCAGGCTTCAGGGGGCGGAGTGCTTCGAGGCACTGTTCGACGCGAGGGACGGGGAGGCCCTGTCCGGGTGGCTGGCGGGGGCGGACCGCCGGGCGCCGCTGGATCTCGTGATAGCCAACGCGGGCATATGCCGGGGGCTGGGGCCGGACGGCCTGGAGGCACCGTGGGACGCGGTGGAGACCCTGCTGGTGAACGGCGGGACCGCCATTCTCACGGCCCTCTTCGCCGCGAGGCTCATGCGCGCCAGGGGCCGGGGCCAGATAGCCGTCATAAGCTCCCAGGCGGGCAGGGTTCCGCTCACCTACACGCCGGGCTACTCGGCCTCCAAGGCCGCGGCCCGGTCCTACGCCCTGTCGCTGAGGGACGGCATGGCCCCGTACGGGGTTGAGGTCACCGCAGTGTGCCCGGGCTACATATCGAGCCCCATGCAGGAGACTTTCGTCGGGGGGCTGTTCGGGCCGTGGACCGCCGAGCGGGCCGCTGAGAAGATCGCCAGGCGTCTCCGCGCGAACCCTCGCGAGATAAGCTTCCCCTTCCTCATGAGCTTCCTGGTGGGCGCCTTCGCCCTGGTGCCCTGTCCCCTGAAGCCCTGGCTGCTGAGGCGCTTCAGCTTCAGGTGCGAGCCCCGAGGCGGGCCGGAGGCCGCTCCGGCCCCGGTCGTCCCCGACTCGTCGGCGCAGGGCCCCGCCCCGGGAGACGGGGGAACCGGGCCCGCGGCCGGGGAGGGAACGGTAGAGGCGCCCGTCCCTCAGCGGGACGGCACGGACGGGGGGTCCGGGGACGGGCACGGGGACCCGCAGGACGGGGCCGGGGACCCGCAGGATGCGCACGGGGACCCGCTGGACGGGGCCGGGGACCCGCAGGACGCGCACGGGGACCTGCTGGACGGGGCCGGGGAGGGCTCGGTGCCGGAAGACGGTCGAGAGGGCAAGGATGGCGGCGGGCCGGAGGCGTCATAGGACGCCGGCCCCCTGTTTCCGGGGATGCCCGGGCTGGGTCCTGAGGTCCTGAAGATGGCGGCCCGGAAGGCTCCGGAGGCGGCTAGGTCTGCCCGGGGACACGGAGGTCGGCCGGGGCGTCCCGCTAAACCTTTGTCCCGGACTCCTGTGTCGGGGGGTCAGATAGCCCGATGATGGCGGCCCGGAAGGCTCCGGAGGCGGGCAGGCCGGCCGGTGGGCACGGAGGCCGGCCGGGGGGGCCAGCGATGCCTGTGTCCCGGACTCCGGGGTGCCGGTCGGTCAGAAAGCTGGAGAGATGGCGGCCCGGAAGGCTCCGGAGGCGGGTAGGCCGGCCGGTGGGCACGGAGGGCGGCCGGGGGGGCCAGCGATGCCTGCGTCCCGGACTCCGGGGTGTCGTTGGCAGATAGTCCGATGATGGCGGCAATGATGGCTCCTGAGGCGGGGAGGCTGGCCGGTGGCGTCCCGAGGATCCTGGGCCCTGCATTCCGGGGTGCAGAGGGCTTCGGAAAGGCAGGATG
Organism: Deltaproteobacteria bacterium; assembly: GCA_031263525.1. Taxonomy (GTDB): domain Bacteria; phylum Desulfobacterota; class Desulfarculia; order Adiutricales; family Adiutricaceae; genus JAIRZX01. The sequence goes on from JAISFP010000449.1 coordinate 8,880, forward strand.
TTTACGGCCCGGATGGCTCCGGAGGCGCGAGGGGCCGGTCGGAGGCATCCTGAAACACCTGCGCCCAGGATACCGGGGTGTCGGGGGGTCAGAAAGTCAGGAAGATGGGGGCCCGGATGGTTCCGGAGGCTGGGAGGTCGGCAGGAGGCGTCCCGAGGCGTCAGGGCCCTTAATTCCGAGGACGGGTGGCCAGAAAGCCAGGAAGATGGCGGACCGGATGGCTCCGGAGGCGGGGAGGCCGGTCCGAGGCGTGCCGAGACCTACGCCACGTTCCGGGGTGCAGGGGTCAGAAAGCCAGGAAGGTGGCGGTCCGGATGGCTCCGGAGACGGGGAGATCGGCAGGAGGCGTCCCGAGGCGACTGGGCCCATAATTCCGAGGACGGGGGGTCTGAAAGCCAGGAAGATGGCGGACCGGATGGCTCCGTAGGCGAGTGGGGCCTGACGGAGGCGTCCAGAGACACCTGCGTACAGACTCCGGGTTCTGGGCCAGAAAGCCAGGAAGATGGCGGCCCGGATGGCTCAGGTGGCGGGAAGTTCGGCCGGGGGCGTCCTGAGGATTTCGGGCCCCCGACTCCGGTGTGCCGGGGCTCAGAAAGCAGGGAAGTTATGGAGACAGGAGGACTCCGGAGGCGGGGAGGCCGGTCGGGGCGTCTCGATGTGCCTGTGACTCTCTCCGGGGGGAAGAGGAACTGAGATGCCAGGGGGTTACTAGAGTGCTGAAGAGGATCCAGGAGTATTTAAGAGGATATAAGAGTTTACAAGATGATCAAAGATGATCTAGGTGGAACATAGAGGTTCTGAGAGTGACACAGAGGAACTAAGATGTACGCTGAGTAAATAGGAATAACACAGAGGATCTAAGGGGAACACAGAGGATTTAAAAGGGGAGGGTTAAAGAGGGCCTAAGATGAGATCAGAGTATTTAAGAAAATTTGAGAAGTTTAGAAAGAAAATAAGATATTTCGGGATGATCTGAGGGAGCCATAGAACCGGAAGATTCGGGTTGCAGGCTTCCGGAGGAGAGGCTGTCTGTCCGGAGGCGTCAAGGTGCGTCGGAGTTCCTGCCTTCTGGTAGCCCGGAAGGTGCGGAGGGACCGAAGATGGCGGGCCGGCGGGCGAGGGGGCCCGTGACCGGCGGAGACGGCGAGATCTTCTCCTGGGGAAAATGCGAGGTTTAGGGGAAAAAATTCTCGAGATTTCTGGAAATCGGCCTGTAGTTGCCAAAATCTGGAATCATCTGCGATTATAAGGTGAGTGCACATGGACGTCTCCGGATCGCGCCAAGGCGACCGGAGGCGGCAGGAGGGTCCGGGCACCCGCGCTGGCGGGACCCGTGACCAGACGGGAGGGCCGGATGGTTCCCGGGGCGTCGTGCCATCCGGGAATCATCCGGATCTTTGGGGGAACCTCTCGGGGGGAGCATGGCTCCTGGTCCACGGGCCGTCCGGCTCCGAGGAGCCGGGGCAGAGCTCCTCAAGGCGGGTTCCCTTCCCGGGGGCGAGGCGTCGGCGTCATGAGACAGGCCTCTTGCCGAAGGGTTGCACCTGGACCCTGAGGCTGGATTCCTCCATGCGTCCGGAGCCCTGCCCCGTAGGCATGTAGCTTCTCCCGCCTGAAGAGGTTCCCGTCCCCGAGCATGGACATCTCTTGTCCTGAAGAGTTTTCCATCCTCGAGGACCGATGTCTTTTGTCCTGGAGAGTCTTCCGCCAGGAGGCTGGATGTATCCTGCCCTGGAGATGCTTCCTGACCCGAGGATGAATGTCTCTTGCCCTGGAGAGAATTCCGACCCCGATGACGTATGGTTCTTGTCCTGGAGATGATACAGACCCCGAGGTCGGATGTCTCTTGCCCTGGAGAGGATTCAGACTCCGAGGTCAGATGTCTCTTGTCCTGGAGAGGATTCAGACTCAGATGTCAGATGTCTCTTGCCCTGGAGAGGATTTCTTCCCAGAGGCCGTATGTCTCTGGCCTGGAGATGATTCCTTTCCTGAGGCCGTATGTCTTTTGCTTTAATGATGCTTCCCTTCCCGAGGACGGATGTCTCTTTATATGAAGATGATTCTGTCGTAGAGGACGTATGTCTCTTGTTCAGTAGAGATTTCAGTTCCCGAGGTTTGATGTTTCTTTTCTTGGAGAGGCTTCTGTCCTCGAGTACGGATGTTTCATACCCAGATGATTCTGCCGTCCACGAGGACGGATGAATCAAGTCCTGTAGAGGGTTCCTTCCCCGAGAGAGGATGTTTCTTGTCCTGCAGAGGCTTCCGTCCCCGAGGGAGGATGTTTCTTGTCCTGGAGAGGCGCCAGGCACCGAGACGGGATACAGCTCGCCTGGGAGACGCGTCCGGCCCTGAGGCAGGATGCGGCTTCCGTACGAGATGAGTCCGTCCTCGAGGCGGCGTATGGCATGAGCGGGAGAGGCAGCAGGGCCCGGAGCCGGTCTCCCGTAGTTAAGGAGCCGCGTCCTGTCGGCAGGAGACGCGGTGCCTCAGGTCGTTTCGGAAGTACTGCCGGATTCCGGGGCCGGCGGGTGGCGAGAGGAGAACGACGACGGCCAGGAAAAATGCCCCGTCGTCGCCTGTGAAGTGAGAACTGCAGAGCGGACTCGTGGCCGAGAGCTGACGTCCGGACAAAGGGGGAGCGCCGCTCCTTGCGAGTGAGGTGTGCCGTGCGGTCGCTCCGGCGGTTCGATGAGGGTGGATAATTCGGAAACTGGCAGAAAAAATTTTTTATTCAGAACTGTTAATATTCCGATATCTGGAAGAATGTCGTCTTTAATTATCCAGATTTTATAAATATGGAATTTTAAAAATTTTGGAAAGATCGAGATTCTGGAGGTTGCCATAAGCCGAAAATGCGTTAGTGTTACGGAATATGATGATATTTCTGAATGATCAAGATTCTGGAATATACAATAGTTCTGGTGCTAGCCCCAGACATTTGAGAAATGTAAGATTCTGGAATCTCTTTAAATTCTGGAATAAAAGTGGGATGCATGAAATTTTTCTTATTATTTCAGATTCTGGAATTGATATCATGTATCCTTTAGGGTATAAGTATCAAGCATTTTGACCGAATGTCATGATGCGCCAGTGAATTTAATCCGGATGTGAAGGATCGTGGATGTCCGAGAAACGGCATCCCGGCTGATCGGAAAGGAAACGCCATTATGTGGAAAGCAGACGTCCGTGAGCCCTCGTCACGTTCCCCGCCGGGGGAGGGACCGCGCCAGGATGCCGGATGTCCTGGTACGCTCCGGGACATCCGCCCCGCAGGCCGGTTCCGGATCGGATTCAGGGATGCTGGAGCGCCGGCGCTCGCGAAACGGCATCCGCACAGGCCCCGGCGCGGCAGATCGGTGTAGCGGATGCGCGGTGGGATGTCCGCGAAACGGCATCCTCCTCTGGGACCGGGACGGCCCGGCAGCTGAGGCGGAGGATCGGCATGAGGCTCTGGAAGTGGGGGAGGATGCAGCATCCGCGAAACGGCATCCTTCCGGAGAGATCTCCGGGTCTCCGGGATCTGGCACGTGACTTGCCCCCGGATGCTTGATGTCCGCGCCGGGACATCCTCATCAGCATCACGGAGGGTCCTCCGGACGTCGCGGCGGACATCCTCCGCAGCGGTTGACCGCGTCCTGCGGGGGCCGGACCGCCGGATCCGGATCTTCCGGCAGGATGATGCCGTAAGGCGTTCCGCTGCGATGCATCCGCCTGCCGGAGGGCCGAAATTCCAGAAGACGGAATCTCCATTTTTCGGAAAGCCGTGCGGATGCCCCAGACTTGCGGCGGGGCGCGGGATTTGATATAGACGTCAACATGACGCGTGTGATAAAATCTTTAGATCATTTGGGAAACCGGGCCCGGCCCGCGAGCTTCGGGCTCGCCGTCCGGGGGGAGGCGGAGGGCGCCCGAGAGGGACTGCCCTGGACGCAGGGCGCTCCGGTCGAGATGGTCTACCAGGGCCCCCGCGGGGGGCGGAAGCCCACGGGACAAGACGAAAATGCCTAAGAAGAAGAACCCCGACTCCCCCGGAGGCAAGCTCCTGAAGCTTTACAACAAGCTTCTCGCGGACGGGAACACGCATTCCCTCACGGATCTCGCCAAGTTCCTCGACTGCTCCCCCCAGACTGTCCTGAGGCTGGTCTCGGTCATCGAGGAGGTCAACGGCGGCACCCTTAAGGTAGAGGACTCGAGGAAGCACGACAGGCAGAACTGGTACAGGCTCGAGCCCAAGAAGTTCCGTGCCTCCGTCCAGGGCATCGGGAGCGAGGAGGTTCGCTACCTCGCCATCTGCAGGGACCTCGCGACCGGCATCCTGCCGGAGGAAATGCTCAGGAAGGTCGACGACGCCCTGGTCAGCATGTACGTGAAGTTCGGCGGGGACGGCTCCGGCGCGGCCGAGGCCGACCACGGGTGCGTCACCAGGGAGTTCCTCTTCTTCGCCAAGGGCCGCATCGACTACACCGCCCACACCGAGACCATAGTGAGGCTGCTCCAGGCCCGGACGGACAAGAGCGTCTGCTTCGTTAAGTACCGGCCCGGCGGCCACGCGGCCAACGACCTCACCCAGCACAACTTCGCGCCGGGACGGATCGTGAGCCTCAACAACGGCCTCTACGTGCTGGGGGCCGGGGTTGACGACGAGAACAGGTTCAGGCGCTGGACGAACCTCGCCATCCACCGCATCTCCCTCATCACCGTGACCGAAGGGAAGTACGACTTCGAGATCCCCGACGCCTCACCCGAGACCTTCGGGTTCCCCCGCCACGAGCCCAAGACCTTCCGGATGCGCTTCCGCCCCGGCCAGGCCGCCGACTTCGTGAGGGAGCGGGTCTGGGCCCAGGAGGAGAGGAAGGACGACCAGAAGGACGGGAGCCTCATCCTGACCATCACCACGCAGAGCGAGCCGGAGCTCATGGCCTGGGTGCGGAGCTTCGGCGACGAGTGCGAGCTCATCGGGTAGCCACGGGATCACGGCCAGCCGTCAGCGACGAGGCCGTAAATTCCGGGATTTCCTGCAGCTCCCTGTCCCACTTGAAAGCCTCCGAATCTCTCGGAAATCCTCTGAAGCTCCTTGAAAATCCCTGCCCCCCTCCCGAAACTCCAGGAAGCTCCCCGGAAGCTCCCTGAAACTCCCCGAAGCTCTCTGGAATTCCAGGAAGCTCCCTGAAGCTCCCTGAAATTCTCGGAACTTAGTGGGGTCCTGTGCCTGGACCGGGCCGATGGTCACGAAATCCGTTCCGGGGCTGCGGTCGCGAAGCGGGTCCGGTGGCGGCGGCTCCTCGCGGGACCTGGGCGGCTGGCGGCAAGCCTTCGGTTCGGGGGGGTGTCGGCGGACAGCTCACGGGAGGTGCGGGCAGGATGACGGGCGTTCCCGCGAAGCCGCTCATGCCAGGGGCTTCCCACCGCGAGGGCTGGCCAGGACGCGGAGCCTCGGGAGTGAGACAGATGAGACGACGGGGTGCCCTGGGCTCGGTCGGGCGCACTGGCGGAGTTGCTCCCCCGGAGGGCCCCCTCCCCTGCGAGGGGCCCGTGTGGTAGGCTGTCGGATGGAGTCGGGTGAGAAGATGTCGCGGCGGCTGCGGGCGATTTGGCGAGGGTGCTCCGGCCGATGGGTTCCCTCCGGGGGGCTGGCCATGATGCCGAGCCTCGGGCTTGAGACAGAGGAGACGACGGGGTGCCCTGAGCTCGGGCTGGCGCTCTGGCGGAGTTGCTCCGAACGAGGGGGCCCCTCCCCTGTGAGTGGCCTGGACCGGGTGAGAGGTAGCGGGCTGGAGTCGGGGGAGATTGTGCCGCAACGGCTGCTGCCGGTTTGGTGAGGTTGCTCCGTCCGATGGGTACCTTCGGGGGGCTGGCCAGGATGCGGAGCCTCGGGCTTGAGACGGAGGAGACGACGGGGTGCCCTGAGCTCGGGCGGGCACACTGGCGGAGTTGCTCCGGCCGAGGCGCCCCTGCCCTGTGAGGGGCACATGCCCGGGTGGGAGGTCGCGGGCTGGAGCCTGGAGAGAGGGTCCGGTAGCGGCTGAGGGCGATTTGGCGAGCCTGCTCGGTTGAGGTGTTCCCTTCGGGGTGCCTGGCCCGGGCGTGAGGTCGCGGGCTGGAGTCGTGGAAGAGGGTGCCGTAGCTGCTGAGGGATTTGTCGAGGCAACTCCGGTCGATGAGTTCCCACCGGGAAGCCTGGCCAGGGCGCGAGGCATTCGGCTGGAGCCTGGAGAGAGGGTGCGGTAGCGGCTGCAGGCGATTTGGCTTTCCTGCTCCGGTCGATGGGTTCCCTCCGGGACGCCAGGCACGGGCGCGAGGCCTTCGGCCGGAGTCGGGGGAGAGGGTGCGGTAGCGGCTGCGGGCGATTTGGCTTGCCTGCTCCGGCCGATGGGTTCCCTCCGGGACGCCTGGCCAGGGTGCGATGCCTTCGGCTGTAGCCGGGAGAGAGGGTGCGGTAGCGGCTGCGGGCGATTTGGCTTGCCTGCTCCGTCCGATGGGTTCCCTCCGGGACGCCTGGCCAGGGGGCTAGGCCGTCGGCTGGAGTCGGGGGAGGGGGTGCGGTAGCGGCTGCGGCCGATTTTGCGAGGCTGCTCCGGCCGATGGGGTCCTCCCAGGGTGGCTGGTCAGCGCGCGAGGCCGTCGGCCGAAGTCTTGGAGAGGGTGCCGAAGCGGCTGCGGGTGATTTTGCGAGGCTGCTCCGGCCGAGGGGGTCCTCCCAGGGTGCCTGGCCAGGGCGCGAGTCCTTCGGCTGGAGCCGGTAGAGAGGGTGCCGTAGCGGCTGCGGGTGATTTTGCGAGGCTGCTCCGGCCGAGGGGGTCCTCCAAGGGTGCCTGGGCAGCGCGTGAGGCCGTCGGTCGGAGTATGGGGAGAGGGTGCCGCAGCGACTGAGGGATTTGGCGGGCTGCTCCGGTCGAGGGGATCCTCCCAGGGTGCCTGGCCAGGGCGTGAGGCCTTCGCCAGGAGGCGGGGGAGAGGATGCGGTAGCGGCTGCGAGCGATTTCGCGAGGATGCTCCGGCCGGCGGGTTCTTTTCGGGGCACCTGGCCAAGGCGCGAGGCCATCGGCTGGAGACGGGAGAGAGGGTGCCGTAGCGGCTGAGGGATTTGGCGGGCTGCTCCGGTCGAGGGGGTCCTTCCAGGGATGCCTGCCTGGGGGCTAGACCGTCGGCTGGAGCCGGGGGAGAGGGTGCCGGAGCGGCTGCGGGCGATTTTGCGAGGCTGCTCCGGTCGAGGGGGTCCCCCAGGGTGCCTGGCCAGGGCGCGAGGCCGTCGTCCGGAGTCTTGGGAGAGGTGCCGTAGCGGCTGAGGGATTTGGCGGGGCTGCTCCGCCCGAGAGGGTCCTCTTGGGGTGCCTGGCTAGGGTGCTAGGCCGTCGGCTGGTGTCGGGGGAGAGGGTGACGCAGCGTCGCCGGACGATTTGGCTGAGTTGTTCTGGACGAGGGGGTTCCCTTCGGGGCACCTGTCCAGGGCGCGAGGCCGTCGGCTGGTGTCGGGGGAGAGGGTGTCGCCGCAGTTCAAGCCGCTCAGCCGAGGTTGCCCGGCCTGGGAGGTACCCGCCACGGAGGGAGGCCAGGGAGCGAGGGCGCGGAAGATGTTGCGAAGGACGCTTCGGGGGGCAGTCGTGCCCTGGGTATGACACCTCAGTGAGGGGCGCGACTATTGCGGAGGACGTTTCGGGGGTAGATCTCGCCAGGCGAAGTCTTTCCGGAGGGTTGTGCCAGAGGCTGGAGTTGGAGAAGTTGGCATAGATCCTGAATCGGGAGGCTGGAAAGAGGGGGGCGAGGCAGAAGGGTGCTTCTGAAAGGGAGACTTTCATGGGACGCGGGGAGGGGTCATGGCGACTTTATTTGTAGCTCGACGCGCTGGCAGCCGGAACCCTGGATAGTCGAGTTGCCGCGGGAATGGCCTGACTGAAGTCAGGGGCTGTGGCGTGTAAATCCTGAGGTGATGCAGGGGCAGGGTGGTTATCGTTCCGGCAGGATGTGACCGGTGTCAGGTGGGGTGGGGCTGCTTGGCTCCGGCTTGGTCGATACAGCTTTGAGAAGCAACACAATTTCGCGTGGCTTGGGGATTATGGCTGTCACAGGAGCGAAGTAAATGGAGCCGGATCCCCAGGCCGGGAGCCGGTCTCCGGGCTGAGAGTTGGAACTCGGGTCGGGGTGAAGTTCCAGGCCGGGAGGCGGAGCCGTGAGACGGCAGGCGGAGCTGTGGGAAGTGAGGCGGGCTCGAAGGCATGGAGCAGAATCCTGGTCCAGAAGGCGGATTTCCGGGAAGGAAGCCGGATCCCCGAGCCCGGAGAGGAGTTTTATGCCTGTATCACTCCAGCGGCGGCCAGCGGGGTCTTCATATGTCGAAATTTTCGGAGCGGGACCTCCCGCACTGTAGGCCAGGGTGGGAGCAGGGACCGTCCCCCGGCCTTCCAGGCCGGATTCCGGCTTAAGTTTTGTGCAAGGAGGGACATCCGGAGCGACAGTTACGTCACCTGCCACATGCCCGTACTCAGTCCGCGATGCAAACCGTGGAGCAGGTGAACCCCAACTCCACGGTACTCTCGATTGACGAGGAAGCCGAGAACCTGCAGGTGGTGGACTTCATCCAGACCTGGAAGCTGAAGAGATCCCTGCCTGAACCCCATCTTCCAGGCGAGCCAGGACGGGCCCGTGAACCCAGGCGAGCCAGGACAGGCCTCTGACCTCAGGCGAGGCAGGCCAGGCCCCAGACGCCAGGCGAGGCAGGCCAGGCCCCAGACCCCACGAGAGGCAGGCCAGGCCCCAGACCCCAGGAGAGCCAGGACGGGCCCCTGACCCCAGGCGAGGCAGGCCATGCCCCGGATGCCAGGCGAGCCACGCCATGCCCCAGATGCCAGGCGAGGCAGGGCGGGCCCCTGAACCGGTAAAACGATTGCCTGACCGGCAGGATGTCGAGAGGCGGCAAGGCATTCAGGATTGCAAGAGCCCCGAGGCTTTTCCACGAAAGTTGTGGAGCTTTTCCTTTTGCGCAACTTGCAACTTGCCGCGAAGGCATGCTCTAACGAGGGCCGCTCCTCCAGGGTTGAGAGATACTCACATCCGGACGGGCCTGTCTACGAAATTAGCGGCCAGCCCCTACATTGCTTGCACGGGTGACGGGCAGGTAGCTAGACGACAGGGGCATGAAGACGTGAACCGTCCCTGGCGAAGGAGGTGCCAGCAGCGCCAATTCACAACAACGTCACAACAAGGTTCCCTTCGTATCTTTTCACTACCGGTAGGCGTTTACTCCGACGCACGTCCTGATGCCTGAAGGTCACGAAGGCTTTTTCCTCCCCGCCTGACGGCCCGCCGGTTTCTTGACGACCGGACCCGAGACAAGGGAAGTTTGACGGCGGGGCGGCCTCGGACCTGCCGGGACCTCCGGAGGCAGCGCCCCCTGCCTTCCACGGGCTATCGCGTAAGGAGGCGGAGAAGGGCAAAATGGTTTCAAAGGCAGAGCTTTATGTTAAATTAAAAAATAAGGTTTTGATGGCATGTCGGATCACAACTTGGAAATCCCCGAAGGCCCCCCTAACGGCCCTCCCGCGAACGAGGGGGAGAGCTTTTCGTCTCCGCTCATAGCGGCCATCCAGTCGGCGTCCAGTGAGGAGAAGGCCAGCTTCCGCAAGTCTCTTTTCGAGGATGAAGGGGTGCCAGCGCCCAGTTCCGGTGCCGCCGGAAGCAGAGCCGCTCCTGAGAAGCCTGTCACATCGGCGGACAAGATCAACTGGCTCACAGTTTTCAGGGACAACATTCCCACCATACTCGGCACTCTTGTTGTTGCGTTGGTGATTGCTTATTTGAACACTTTTCGAGACAGTTTAAGCGAAACCAACACGCGGGTGGCCCGGCTGGAAACGTCGATGACTGCGTTGGCAGTAGCTATGGCTAGGCAGGAAAACAGAATGGGTAACCTGGAAAGCACTGTAACCAAGATGGAAGACAGGCTGGATGACAGAATTTCCAAGCTGGAAGACAGGTTGGCTGACAATGTGTCCGAACTGAGACGCGACCTGAAAGCATTGTCTGACAAGCTCGAAATCTGGAGGTTGGAAACGGCAAGATTTCTTCCTGCTCCAGGCATACGGACCGAAACAGCCGAGCGCCCCCGATCTTCGGACACTGCCGGCGGGGGGACACTCAGCCAGGATCCCCCGGCATCCCCAGGAGAGCCGGCTCCTCCCGCCGGGTGACAGCCGTTCCGTACCCGGCACCCGCCCTTAAACGTCCTGCACGACTTCAGCCGGTAAATACGCCGTCTGACCGCCGCACTCCGCATCGCGGGGTCCGGTCCCGAGTCACGGGACGCTCGACGGTAGGGCGGCCTCGCAGTTGCGAGGCTTCTTCTGCCGAGGGGGTTCCTTCTGCGATTTCTGGCCAGGAAGCTGAGCCTCGGGCCTGAGACAGAGGACAGAGGGAGCGATAGCGGCAGAGGTCGCTTCGGCGAGGTGGATCCGGCCGATGGGTTCCCTCTGCGGAGGTTGGCCGGGAAGCAGAGCCTCGGGCCTGAGACTGAGACTGGGGACAGAGGGAGCGAGAGCGGCAGAGGTCGCTTCGGCGAGGTGGATCCGTGCGAAGGTTCCCTCTGCGGAGGTTGGTCAGGAAGTGGAGCCTCGGGCATGAGATTGGGGACAGAGGTAGCGATAGCGGCAGAGGTCGCTTCGTCGGGGTGGATCCGTCCGATGGGTTCCCTCTGCGAAGGGTGGCCAGGAAACGGAGCCTCGGGCCTGAGACTGAGGACAGAGGGAGCGATAGCGGCATAGGTCGCTTCAGCGGGGTGGATCCGACCGATGAGTTCCCTCTGCGGAGGTTGGCCAGGAAGCGGAGCATCGGGCCTGAGACTGAGGACAGCGGGAGCGATGGGGGCAGAGGTCGCTTCGGCGGGGTGGATCCGTCCGATGGGTTCCCTCTGCGGAGGTTGGCCGGGAAGCTGAGCCTCGGTGGCGGAGCTCATGCCGCGATCCGTCTCTTCAGGCATGAAGCCGTAGTTCCAGGCCGAAAGGCGGTCCAGTAGGCTTTGAAAGGTAGTTCTGAACTTAGGGGGGGGCCCAGGGCTGAGAGTTTGGAGATCTGGGCGGGGAGATCACGGGCCGTGATCCTGCTCCTCGGGCTGGAAGTCAGAGTTTCAGCCAGGGAGGCGGAACTCCGGGTCCGGAGGCGGAACTCCGGGTCCGGAGGCGGAACCCCGGACAGAGAGGAGGAACCCAGGGGAAGCTGAGTTTCAGGTCGGGGAGTCGGGGAGGATCCTGGACCGGGTGTCGGAGAGTCTGGCCAAGCGAGGGTTCCCCGGGCCGGGTCCGTTCCCAGAGAAGGAGGTGGAGCTCCGGGACAGGCGAGGGTTCCTCGGTTAGACGGGAGTCGGTTCCCATAGATGGAGGCGGAGCATCAGTGCCTGAGAGGGTTCACGGGGCAAGCTGGAGATGGAGTTTCAAGCCGGGAGGAGTATTGCCGGACAGCTAGGCGGATCACCAGGCAGGGAGAAGGGGTGGCAGGACGGGGGGCCGAACCCCACGCCGGGAGGTGATTCTCTGAGCAGAAGGCGGAGTTTCAGGCTCAGAGGAGGAGCCCCAGGCCGGCGGGAGATGGAGTTCAAAGCCTGGAGGCTGATCCCAAGGCTAGGAGTCGCATTGCAGGACCAGGTGGCGTATTCCTGGGCCGGTTGCCTGAGTGCCGGTACGGGAGGCGTAACTTCAGGGAGGGAGGAGATTCCCAGAGCAGGATGCGGAGATCCAGGCTCAGAACAGGAGCCCCAGGCCGGCGGGAGATGCATTTCGAAGCTGGAAGACGGTTCCCCAGGCTGGGAGGCACATTGCAGGACCAAGAGAAGTATTGCCTGGCAGGTTGTCATGGTGCCATGACGGGGGGCGGAACCTCAGGGGGGAGGAGATTCCCAGAGCTGGCGGCGGAGCTCCAGCCTCAGAGGAGGAACCCCAGGCAGACGAGAGACAGAGTTCCAGACTGGGAGGCGGATTGTCGGAAGGGGAGGCGTGGCCCCAGGCCGGGATGCTGGGCCTCGAGCCTGGTACGAAGTAGCAGGCATCAGGCCGCAGGTCTCCGGACTGGCAGAGCGTCCTCAGAACGAAGAGTCGAAAAGGGCATGGAGGCGATTCCGGAGGTCTGGAGTCGATATTCAGAGGTGGGGAAGCGGTTCTGCAGGGGTGCAGTCGCGGCCTCGGACAAGGATTATGTCGTGAGAAAGATCCTGAGGCGTCGGGAGAGGGCAGGAGGGGGCAGGAGGCTCGGGCAATCCCTCAAGGGCGGCAGATCCACATTCTCACCTGCTTCCGAACTTGACAGGGGTAGAGAGGGAAGGATGGGCAAGTGGAGTAGCTGGAGGCCGGGACATCAACAGGAGTGGTGGATGTCAGCATAGCGAGGAAGGGGCGGAGTCGTGCGGGCCGGGACAGGAGTGGCAGGGCCAGGGTCGAAGGAGGAGGTGCTGGGGCGGCCAGTGAGTTGAGGGAACACCTGGGGAAGGGACCCGGCCCGGCCCGTGACTGACGGAAGGCCGTGACGGAGGTCCGGGAGGGAAGGCGGAAGCAGGGGGAAGAGGGGGCTGAGGTGAGAGGGTAGGGGGTGAATGCGCCGAAAAGGGCCGGCTTGTTGCCGGAAAGGGTGGGTGAGGTCTGTCTTGTTAGTGCGAAATTTGACCAGTTATTGTGTCCGAGAGGTTGCGCTGTGGTGTCACGAGGGTGACGCGTGTTCGCCTTTCGGGGCTAAGTAGCTGAAATCACTGGACTATTTTGTTCCGGGACAATTGGGAGGAACGGTCTCCTTTTACGGATCGGTCGGTTCGATCTGATTCAATCGTGGTAAAATGGCGGCATTTCAGGTTCTGGGCTCTCGCCCAGGTTCCTGGCTGTCCGCAGCTTTTAGGCGGAACGCCCGTTAGAAACTGAGGATTCACCTTCGGCTTGCCCCCGGCGGTCGATACGGACGTGTCCTCGTGATGTTACCGATTTCGACCGAAGGGATATCTGTAGCCTCAGCGGCGGCAGGAAACTCCATGTAGGAGTCTGATACCTTTTAAGTGCCGCAGGCAGGCACGTTTGGAAATCCTGGTTGAAGAAGGCCGGATATCTTGCGTTAACGGAACCGGTTCCCCACGTACCCGGCCTGACCAGTGGCACGGCCCGGCAGGGAGCCGTCCCGACCGCCCGGAGACGGGAGACGCCTGCCGTCACTCCTCCGGCGGAGACACAAGGAGAATCACCCCATGTCAGCACCCGCAAAGAGCCACCGCCTGGGCGAGCTCGCCCCCGTAGCCTTTCCGCCTTCCATGGCGGCCCTGGCGCTGACCATTCTGATCCTGTTAGGGTCGGCCGTCGCTTCAGATGCCGGCGAGATAAACAGCGCCGATTACACGGGGCTTAACAACGGCTTTACCTATTCCGGCAATATTACTTTCGGGTCCCAGATTGACGGGGTGACCCTCACATTTACTGATACGCATCCTACCGTGACTGTCGGAGGAGACAACAGGGTCCTGAAAGGATGGACTACCACATCTCTCGAAGAGCCCATGGGAATGCTCGGATCATGGCTGTCGTCTTCCGTGCGACCAAACCAGCAAGGAGTGCTTCCAAGTCTTGCGTTGCCTGCAGTGGGATCGGAATTTGTGGCTACGATCACTAGCATCACCAATGACTATAATTACATCCAATCTGATAATGCTTCATGGACAATAGTTGCAACTGCTGGAAATTTGCCTAATGCTGAAAATGCCAAAGTAATAGTGGTAGATTCTAATAATTTCTCTATTGATTCGGTAGTTTTTCGCAATTTTGACATAACGATGGAATACCATGCTCCACAAAATTCAAGCAGAACCGTTGTCAGAAACCCTTTTATAGGGAACAGTTCAGACAAGGAAGGTAAAAGTCTAGGGGATATTTCTCATAACGAGTTCAACAATATCACTATCACACTGAATGATTCCCCTGAGAACAATTCTGAAGCAGTTCTCGCTGGCGGGGGGATCCTGGGAATGTCCACAAAGACCGGGGATATCTCGATTAGTAAAATTTCTTCGAATGTTTTCAGAAACTTAACCGTTAAGACAGTGGGCAATGATGTAAATGTGCCGGCAGGTCCGTATATCGAGGGTGGAGGTATAATAGGCCTGGACATTGAAAGCACATCGACTGTCTCACTCGGAAGCGCATCGATAGATACACTTGACGGTAACATATTCCAGGGAATCAATATAGATGTCCGGGACATAATTCTCGGCGGGGGGCTGGTGGGCGTCCATAGCAATTCGCAGAGAAACGATGTCGTGGCGTATTCAAAATTGGGCGATGTCACGGGTAATGTATTTGGCACTGGCGAGGGAACATTTGATATTAACGGCAACCCTAACAATGATTGGTCCGTAAATGTTACAGTCGGATACTCGCTAAGAGGAGGAGGAGTCATAGGTGCGAATGCATTCACCAATGCTGACGTCCTGATGGAGAATGTTTCAAGTAATATTTTTGCAGGGGTTAAAATTACAACAGGGTCTTACATTGGCGGAGGAGGCATAATCGGCCTTCAGACGAACGACAAGGCGACAGACAAAGATTTTGCTGCTGATGCTTTGGTTTGCGACCCCGAAACCGAAACATGTTTGGCGATTGGCGCGAGCCTGGGAAAGGCTAATGACAATGCTTTCGTGAACATCAGCGTCACGGCTGGTACAAGCAAGGCATGGACTTCTGGACAAGGCTGGGCGCTATTCAGGGGAGGGGATATCGAAGGAGGAGGCGTGATAGGGCTCAGGTCTAACAAGGGTCCGGCAGAAATAGGGGAAATCAACGGCAATGTTTTCAGAGGGATCACGATCGAGACACTAACCAGAACGGCGGCTTTGTCCGACACGAACAAGGGCACAGGGAGCATCAGAGGGGGTGGGATAATAGGAGTGCAGTCAAGCTCGTCAGCTTCAATTGCCAAGCTTTCGAATAATTATTTTGATGACATTGCTGTCAGTGCTGATGGATTCATCCTCGGCGGCGGAGTGGTAGGGATCAATGCAGCCGCTATTGATGAGACAACTGCATCAGTTCTTCAGAATTTTTCTAATAACCACATATCAAACACTTCAATCTATACAGCATATGGCATAACAGGAGGTGGAGTAGTTGGAGTTGTGACCTCAGGCTCTGCAACTTTTGCGGCCTCGATAGGTTTTTCTGGGAGTATTTTCACAAAAATCAACATTGAAACAGATAAATTTATTAAGGGAGGAGGGATTATAGGATTCTCCGGGCAGAACGTAGGCGATAATGTCATTTTATCATCATTGATAGGCAATTATTTTGAGAACATTGTTGTTAATACCGGTTTAAAAATTAACGGAATTGATGGTATTACCGATACGGTATCGGGTAGCTATATTGAGGGGGGTGGCATAATTGGCCTTCTCACCAATGGGGCTTTATCATCCGTAGGCGATATTTCCGACAATATTTTTAAGAATCTTACTATAAATTCAGGGGCCTACATAGATGGTGGCGGGATCATAGGTGTCAACGGCAAGATCAACACGACTGTTTATGCAGGCGTGGAGACCATGACTAACAATGAGTTTTCAGGAAACAGGGTTACTGCAGAGAACGGTTCGATCATGGGAGGAATATTTTACTCATACGGTCTTTATGATGACATGATAATACAGGACAGCATTTTAATAGACAATCATTTTGAAGCTAAAATTTCTGAAATGTCAGCATATGCCAGCGGCACCTTTGACACCGGGTACCAAGCTCCTGCACTAGTCTATGGCACAGTGACAATAGATACAGGATTGTCGAGATCGCCTGGCGAGCTAAATACTTTGGTTCTTACGACGAGTCCTGACAAAGATACTGTCTTTTCCAAAAACACAGTAGTTGACGACTGGAGTAACGGTGAGATCAGGAAAGCCTACTCCATTTATTTTGGGGGTATCATCGGGTATGAAGATTTGCATCCAAATCAAACCAATCCAGCCAACCCTACGAATCCACTCTTTGAACTCAAGGAGGACGATCCGGAATCAGATGCCCGGCTGATCATTTCCCCGGATGCTGGAGGCAGGGTCGTCCTGGAAGATCCCATACGAGTACGCCAGACTAAGCTAGATGATCCTCTCGTGGGAGTGCGCACGTTTGGGATGGAGGTGAACGGAGCTGGCGAGTTCTGGTGGGGAGGCAATAACGTGTTCGAGGTTTCAGATTTCATTGGTGGCACTCATGAAATTGCAAACCGCATAAATTTTTCCGGTGGAAGTAAAACAGTCCTTCTATCTGACATGGCCCTGGAGGCCCGGAAGCATAAATTCATAATGGAATCAGGGGCTCGCCTGACAGTCTACGGAAGCGGCATTAAGGACAAACCAACGACGCTCCAGGTTTCCGAATTCGTTTCTTCGGGGACGATTCATTTCGCCCTGAACGGCCAGTACGTGAACGACCCCACGAACCCAGTGCTCACTATCATTACCCAGACGGCGGGCAGCGTCAATTTCTCGGGGGCGACTATCGAGCTGGGAGAGTTCGACCTCGATCGTGAGCTCGCTGTAGGAGAGACGTTCTACCTGGTTGACGCCCACGACTCGTCTTCGACCAACAACCCCGGAGCGTTTGTGTCGCCGGGGGGGGCAGATAACATCCTGTCATTGGCGGAATCCACGGTCACAGTCGTGGGCCGCGGCCAGGCCACTTACACGATGACCCTGGGCACGTACGTAAACCAGGACGATATCTCCAAACTTAATGGTGAGAGCTCGGACGGCAGATTCCTCTCCGCCACGATCACAGATGTGGTGCCCCTGATCGCTCCTCCTGGCCCTCCGGGCCCCGAGCCCCCCGGGCCCGTCCCGCCTCACGCGGACGTGGTGTCCGAGAGCTACACTGCCGGGGCGGCGCATGTCACCCTCATGGGCTCCTGGGTCGCGGAGCACAGCTACCAGGCCGCTGACGTGGCCATCCAGTCCGGGGGGGCGCATCC
>JAISFP010000207.1 GCA_031263525.1 Deltaproteobacteria bacterium
TCTTCCATGTTTTAGAGCGAACCATGACGAGGAGATAGCAGGGCGGGGCTGTTTCCCAGTCTTTCCACCCATAGGCTGACAGCCAAAATTCAGACATTTAATTAAACGGGTAATATAAACAATTCCTCTTGTCCTCAAGAAATTATTTCAAAATATCTTGTCACTAACCCAGCTTGCAACTGAGTTGCGGGGATTGTCTTTACATAATCTGGCACTTTACATAAACATGTCGGTGTCCGCCCCGTCCCAATTCCAGCATGTGTCACAATTATCATGCCGAAAGTTGGCCTGACTGAAATCAGTCCTCCAGCCCCGCATCGTCTCCCCTCCCCCTCGTCATCGTCTCCCCTCTCCTCCCACGCATCGTCCCCCCTCTCACCCGCCGCCTCGTATCCCATCTCCCAGCCTCTTCCTCCGCCCCTCTCAGGTCCATGGTCATCTCTGACTCAGGTCTTTCAGGTTCTCCAGAAGCCAGGGGTCGGACCCGAGGGGGCAGTCGCCGCACATGGGATTTCTGGGCCGGCACCGGCTGTGTCCGGCCCTCACTATGAGCGCGTGGTACTCGTTGAAGAGGGCGACGTCGGGGTCGAGATGCCCCATGAACAGAGTCCTGATGTCCTCGTAGGGCTCGTCCCCGGCTATGAGGGTGTGCCTGGAGAGGATCCTGCGGGTGTAGGCGTCCACCACGAAGCTCGGCTGGCCTGCGGCGTAGAGGACTATGGAGTCAGCGGTCTCGGGGCCGACGCCGTTCACGGCCAGCAGGCCCTCCCGGAGCTCGGGCATGGGGAGCCTCAGGACCTCCGGGTCCAGGCCGCCAACTCCGCGCTCCGTCACAAAGGAGCACAGCGCCGAGAGCCTCCGGGCCTTTACCGTGAAGTAGCCGGACGGCCTCAGGGCCTCCTCCAGCACGGCCCGGTCAGCCCCGAGCACGGCCTCCGGCGTCATGAGGCCCAGGTGCTTGAGGTTCGCGATGGCCTTCTCGACGTTGCGCCAGGCGGTGTTCTGGGTGAGTATTGCCCCCGTCATCACCTCGAAGGGGCTGTCCCCCGGCCACCAGTCGCAGGGGCCCATGGCCTCGTGGAGCTTCCCGTAGATCCACATGAGCCTGTCGCGGATCCCCACGGACCCCGCAGGCAGGACAGCCGCCCGCTTCGCCCCGGCCTTCCTGGCGGAGGAGGGTGACTGCCCGGCCTTCACGCAAGAGGCCCTGGCGGCAGGCACGGCTTTCCCCGAAGCCTGGGACTGCCCGGCCTTCACGCAAGAAGCCCTGGCTACAGGCACGGCTTTCCCCGAAGCCGGGGACTGCCCGGCCTTCACGCAAGAAGCCCTGGCAACAGGCACGGCTTTCCCCGAAGCCGGGGAATGCCCGGCCTTCACGGAAGAAGCCCTGGCGGCAGGCACGGCTTTCCCCGAAGCCGGGGACGGCCCGGGCTTCTCGCCGGAATCATTGCAAGTGGACATAGCTTTCCCGGATACGGGTGACAGAGCAACCTTCCCGGAGGCAAGGGACGGACCTGCCTTCCCGGAAGAAGCCCTGGAGGCGGGCATGGCTGTCCCCACGGAGGAAAGAGACGGACCGGCCTTCCCGGAAGAAGCCCTGGAGGCGGGCACAGCTGTCACCCCGGAGGAGGGACTGGCCGGCCTTCCCCGAAAAAGCCCGGCTTACGGGCATGGCTGTCCCCACCGGAGGCGGGTGACTGCCCGGCATTCACGGATGAAGCCCTGGAGGCGGCACAGTTTGCCCATGGGCGGGGACAGCCCGGCCTTCCTCGAGGATGCCCGGCTGGCGGGCATGGCTGTCCCCCCCGGAGGCGGGTGACTGCCCGGCATTCCCGGAAGAAGCCCCGGAGGCGGGGGACCGCCCGGCCTTCCCTGACGAAGACCTGGAGGCGAGCACGGCTGTCCCTCCGGAGACGGTTGACGGCCCGGCCGCGCAGGGGCGGCCGGGATCCGCTGCCTCCCCGGAAGGGGGCTCCGGCTCAGTCCTTCTTGACGGTGCCGGAGTCCTTCGCGGTCCTGCCCCTGGCAGGCGCGGTGGCCTTGGCATCCTTGGCCTCCTTCGGCTCGGCTGCCTTCCTGGGGGCCCTGGGCTTGGACTCGGCCTTCGGCTCCTTCGGGTCCTTCGGATCCTTCGGCTCGGCGGCCTTCCTGGGGGCCCTGGGCTTGGACTCGGCCTTGGGGGCCTTGGCGTCCGCCTCGGTCCCGGAGGCCTGGTCGCCTCCCGCCGCCTTTGCCTCCTTCGCCGCGGCGGCCTTGGACCTCGTCGCGCGGGGACGCTTGGCGGGTGCGGGGGCCTCCTCCGCGGCGGCCTGGGCTACGGCCTCCCCGGCGGGGACCTCCGGCCCGAACGGCGCGGACGGCGCAGTGCCGGCGGGGACGCCGGCCCCGGCCAGGCCCGTCGAGGGCTCCGGCCCGGAACGCGGCCCGGCTGCCTGAGGCACGGAGGAAGGCGTCCCGGAGGGGGGCGTCCCGCCGGTCCTGGACTCGCCCTCTAGGGAATCTGCCAGGGCGTCGGCCAGCGCCTCCGCCTGGGCCTCGAGCTCGTCAGGAGCCGCCTGGGAGCCGGAGGCGTCCCCGGCCGGGGACGTCCCGGACGCACCGCTCCCGGAGGGCACGGACACGGCTATGTCCGCGACGGTCACCTGCCTGCGGGGCTTCGCGGGGTCGTCAAAGACCACGAAGCTCTTGTGGTCGGTGGGGGTCCAGCCGGAGGCGTCCTGCGCGCCGGAAGCGGCGGCAGGGGGGGCAACGGGCGTCACCTCGCCGGTTCCCTGCTCGGCGGGACGGGCCTTGCCGGTGCCCGGCTCCGAGGCGCGCGCCGCGCCGGCACCCGGCCCGGCGGGACTGGACGCGGTCGCGGCGGCTCCAGCGCCCTGCTCGGGGGAACGGGCCTCACCGGCCAGCGCCCTGGCCTCGGCGGCGCGCTCCTCCGCATCCTCGTGGACCTCGGCCAGGCCATCGGCCAGGGCCTCGGCGGCCAGGGCCGCCTGCTGGGCCGACTTGTGGCGGGAGCGGTGCCGCCGCCTGCGGCGGCGTCCCGTCGTCGCCTGCTCCTCGCCGTCCGCGAGCTGGACTCCGTCTGCCGCCCCGTTCGGCACCGTAGCGCCGGGCTCGGCGGCCTTTGCCTTGCCCGCCTGGGGCTGGCCCGCCTGGGACTGGGTCTGGCCCGCCCTTGCCTGGGGCTGGGCCTGGGACTGGCCCGGCTGGGCCTGGGGCTGACCAGCCTGGGGCTGGGGCTGACCCTGCCGGGACAGGTCAGCGTGGGTCTGGGGCTGGGCCTGGGACTGTCCGGGACGGTACTGGCCCGGCTGGGCCTGGGACTGTCCCGGACGGTACTGGCCCGCCGGGGACGGCGGCTGGGCCAGCCCGTCCTGGGCGCGGGCCGGCGCGTCGGCCACCGCCTGCGCGAGCGTTGCCGAGATGGTTGAGGACGCGGCGTCGGCCGGCTCGTCCGTCCGCGCGGCGTCCTGGACGATGCCGTCCTCGCCTGCGGCGACCGGGTCGAGGCCCCCGAAGGGTTCCCCGTCCGCTGAGGCACCCGCCCCGACCGCGGACAGAGGCTCGGCCTCCTCGATGGCGGCGAGGATGTCGTCCTGCAGATCGTCGTAGGACGAGGTCTGGGACACCTCGGCGGCTGCCCGTGAAGAGGACCCGTTGACCGTGTGCACGGGATGCTCGCCAGGCAGGGTAACGATGTCGGAAGGCTTCCAGGAGAGCTCGAAGCGGACGTCCGGGTGGCTCGCGTTCACGGGTTGCCCCGGGGCCAGGCCGAAGACGCCGCCGGGACGGCTGGAGAACGCCAGCCCCCTGAAGGCGAAGGCCGCGTCGCGCGGGTCGCGCGCGTTGCCGTTCGGCCCCCCTCTTCCCCTTCCCCCGCCGGAGCCGGAACCTCCTGAACCACCGGCAGCGCCGGAACCGGAACCTGCGGAACCTGCGGCGGAGCCGCCGGAACCCGCAGAACCTGCGGCGGAGCGACCGTAGCCGGAACCTGCGGAACCCCTGGCGCTGCCGGAACCCGCGGCGGAGCCGGCATAACCGGAACCTGCGGAACTCCCGGCGCTGCCGGAACCTGCGGAACCCCCGGCGCTGCCGGAACCTGCGGCGTAGCCGGAACCTGTGGAACCCCCGGCGTAGCCGGAACCTGCGGAACCCCCGGCGTAGCCGGAACCTGCGGAACCCCCGGCGTAGCCGGAACCAGCGGGGCCGCCGGCGTAGCCGGAACCCGAGGAACCCCCTGCGTAGCCTGAACCCGCGGAACCCCCGGCGCTGCCGGAACCAGCGGGGCCGCCGGCGTAGCCGGAAGCAGCGGGGCGCCCGGCGTAGCCTGAACCCGCGGAACCCCCGGCGCTGCCGGAACCAGCGGGGCCCCCGGCGCTTCCGGAAGCAACGGGGCGCCCGTCGTAGCCGGAACCTGCAGAACCTGCGGAGGAACCGCCGTGGCCGGAACCTGCGGAACCCGCGGCACCGCCGTCAAGGCCGGCTCCCTGCCCGGAACCGGGAAGGCTGCCGTCGCCCGGGGCGGTCCCCGGGGCCGGGGAGGCTCCGGCGGTTCCGGAAGTCCCCTGGGCTCCCGGGGCGGAATCCCTGTACGGCCTGCCCCTCTCCTGGCGCTGGGCGCCGCGCCCCTGGCCTCCGGAATGCTCGCCGGCCGGGGCCCGCTGGCCCCGGGCGGCGTCCGGGCCATTTCCGGCGCTGCCGCCGCGGGCGGACTTGCCGCGGAGGGGGACGCCGGAACGGTCCTTCAGAAAGAGCTCGTCGTCCGCGAAGATGACCGGGATCTTGGCCCCGAGGATGTTCTCGATGGCCTCCAGGTGGTGGACGTACTCCTCGCAGGCGAAGGACACCGCCTTGCCGGTCTTGCCGACCCTGCCGGTGCGGCCGATGCGGTGGACGTAGTCCTCGGCGTCCTGGGGGATGTCGTAGTTGAAGACGTGGGAGACGTCTTCCACGTGGATGCCGCGGGAAGCCACGTCGGTGGCCACCATGATGTCTAGCTGGTTGTCCTTGAAGGACTGCATGAGCCTGAGCCTCTTGGGCTGGGGGAGGTCCCCCGTGATGCCCTCCGCGTGGTAGCCGTTGGCCACGAGCTTCTTCGCGAGCCAGTCCACGCCGCTTTTCGTGTTGCAGAAGATGATGACCCGGCTGTGCTCCTCGCGCTTGAGGAGCCCCAGGAGGAGCGAGAGCTTCTCCCCCCGCGACACGTGGTAGAGCTCCTGTACAATCTGGTCCTGGGAGCGCGGGCCGGGCTCGGCGGTGATGTATTGCGGGGGGTTCATGAAGTTGTAGACGAGCTCCAGGATCTGGTGGCTCAGGGTCGCCGAGAAGAGCATGGTCTGGCGGGTCTCGTAGGAGGGGAGCCGCGAGAGGATGAACTTCAGGTCCCTTATGAAGCCGAGCTCGAGCAGCCGGTCGGCCTCGTCGACCACCGAGACCTCCACAGCGTCGGTGTTGAAGACCCGCTTGTGGATGTAGTCGGTGAGCCTGCCCGGCGTCCCCACCACGATGTCCGGGCCCTCCTCGAGGGAGCGGGCCTGCTCGCGGTAGTCCATGCCGCCTATCACCAGGGTGAGCGAGAGGCCCGTGAAGGCGGCGAGCTGTTTGCCGTCGGAGTATATCTGCTCGGCCAGCTCGCGGGTGGGCGTCACGACCAGGGCCCTGGGGAGCCCGGCCTTGATGGCGGGCCTCGCCAGGAGCCTCGCCATGGTCGGCACGAGGAACGCCACGGTCTTGCCGGTCCCGGTCTGGGCCTGGCCGGCTATGTCCTTGCCCTTCAGCGCCTCGGGGATCACCATGGCCTGGATGGGGGTGCAGTACAGGAACCCAGCGGCGTCCAGCCCGTCGATGATCTTCCTGGGCAGGCTGAAGTCCTCGAACCTGGCCGAGGTCAGGAAGTTGGGCTTGTCGGGCCTGGGCTCGCCGGAGTCGTCCTTGTCCAGGGAGTCGGGCTCCGGAGTCGCGGCCTCCGTCTCGGCCTCAGCCTCAGCCTCCGGCCCGGCTCCGCCCGCCGCCCGGACGTCGTCCCGTGCCTCGTCCGGGGCGTCCCCGGACAGGCCGGACCCGTCTTCCGCGGCCTGGGCAGGGTCCGTCGCCCCGCCCGTCACGCCGCCGGCGCCAAGGCCCCCGTCAGGGGCCTCTCCGGACAGGCCGGCCGCCTCGCCGGACATTCCGGCCCCGTCCTGGGACACGCGGTCCCCGCCGTCGGCGGCCACTGCCGCCGTGTCCCGGCCCTCGCCGGGGCCGTCGGCGCCGCTGACGCCGTCCCGGCCGAAATCCGCGTCGTCTCCGCTGGAAAAAGTCATCAAAAGCTCCTCGATGTCCGCCCCCCCGGGGCGGCGGCCCGGCGCCCCGGGGAGGGACGCCCGAAAGGCCAGCTGGTTTTGTGTCTCGCCCGCGCCCCGGCAGGGCGCAAGGGCCCGCTCTTCGGGCGCGGGCGTCGGGCGGCCCTGTCCGGGGCCCGGCTCCCCTCCCGCAGGCCCGGCCCGGCTGATGCGGGGGGTAGCGTCCCGGGGTCCCGGGCCTGCGGCGGCCGCCGCGGCTGGGCTGCGATTATATAGATGTCGGGCCCGTCTGTCATGGGCGGGCCCGGCCCACGGCAAAAGCCGGCGGGCAGGCGCTCCCGGCCCTGGGCACCTGCCTCAGGGAGGCCGGGTCGCCGCGCCCCCCCGGCCATGAGGTCAGGGGGACGCCGTGCCTCCCCATGAGGTCAGGGAGGCGCCGGGCTGAGGGGCGCGGATTTCGAGAAAGGCCGTCGGCCTCAGGCGGCCTCGGGCCGGAACAGGCGGCAGCCGATCGGCCGATGCCTCCGTCACGGAGCCGCGCCGCCCCGCGGGACCAGCAGTCGGCTCTGGCGGGGGACGGTTGCGGGCGGGACGGGCCGGGAGCGGCAACGCGCCCGCGGGCCTGTCCGGCACCCGTCCGGCATGGTCGGAGGCCCGCCTGCGGCGGGCTACGGATCCCGTGCCGGGATCCAGGCAAGAGTTGATGGAGCAGCGGGCAGGCGGGGCCCCGCCCGGATTGCGCCGGGCCGGTCGGGCACGTGCCCGCGAGGGGTCAGGTCAACGGTTCATGGCCGGGCCGTCAGGCGGAGCCTTGCGGGAGTGTCCCGGCACGGGGCTGGTGGAACGGCGGGCAGGAGGGGCCCTGCCCGGCTTGCGCCGGACCGGCCGGGCACGTGCCCGCAGGGGGTCAGATATGGTTCATGGCCGGGCCGTCAGGCGGAGCCTTGCGGGAGTGTCCCGGCACGGGGCTGGTGGAACGGCGGGCAGGAGGGGCCCTGCCCGGCTTGCGCCGGGCCGGCAGGGCACGTGCCCGCAGGGGGTCAGATCAGTGGTTCAGGGCCGAGCCGTCAGGCGGAGCCTTGCGGCAGTGTCCCGGCACGGGAGGTCGCTGGCCGCCCGTGTCCGCCGCCGGTCCGGCCTCAGCCCGGACAGCCGGGGGGTCCGTCCCGAAACGCACTCCGGGCTTCTGGGGCCGGGGCGTCCGGTAACGTCCCGGGCTTCTGGGGCCGGGGCGTCCGGAAACGTCCCGGGCTTCTGGGGCAACGGCATCAGTCTTGAAAGGTCCCGGGCGCAACCTGGACCGGGCGCCAGTCCCGGAACTTCCCCCGGTCCCCGGGGGCCATGGCATTAATCGTCAGAAGTCCCCAGTTCTCAGGGGCCGCGGCATCAACAATCAGGCGGCCCGGGCTTCTCGTGTGTCGTCCCGAGAGCCCCGGATCCCGTCCCGAAAGCCCCCGGCACTCGGAGGCAGCGGCATCATTCTTCAGGCACCCCGGGCTTCTCGGGTGTCGTCCCGAGAGCCCCGGACCCCGTCCCGAAAGCCCCCGGCACTCGGGAGCCGCGGCATCAGTCTTCAGGCTTCAGGCTTCAGGCTTCACGGGGTCCACGGGTGTCGTCCCGAGAGCCCCGGACCTCGTCCCGAAAGCCCCCGGTCCTCGGGGGCCGGGCTCCGGGCTCAGCCCCGGTACCCATCGTCGGTGGCGCCTGGCCGGGAGATGTCGCCGGTGTCGGCTCCGTGCGGGCCGCTGGCCACGGGGCCGCTCTCTGCGGGGGGGCCGGTGTAGGTGTTGTGGACCTCTCCGTTCCTGAGCATGTTGAAAGCCGCGGACAGCTGGCGGTCGGAGGCCAGGCGCTCGGCCACGGTCATCTGGGAGAAGTGCTTGTCGGGCGGGGCGTAGTCCTCGGCCTCCGTGCCGGGAGCGGGCTCGGCCTCCTCCGGCTTCTGGTCGCGCCGTCCCCTGCGGTCGCGGGCGGCGTTCCCGTTCCGGCCGCTGCGGCGGGAGGCGCCGTTCTGGCTCTCGAGGTGGCCCTTCAGGTCGGCCTCGCGCGGCATCTGGATGTCGGCGGGCAGGGGGTTCTTCACCTCCACGTCTGGCCGGATGCCCTCGATCTGGATGCTCCTGCCCGTGGGGGTGTAGAAGCGGGCCGTCGTGAGCCGCATCCCGGACCCGTCCGGGAGCGGCACGATGGACTGGACCGACCCCTTGCCGAAGGTCTGGGTGCCCAGGATCACGGCCCTGCCGTAGTCCTGGAGGGCCCCGGCGACGATCTCGGAGGCGGACGCCGAGCCCTCGTTGACCAGGCAGACCATGGGCACGGCGAGCGGCACGACGGAAGCCTTGTCGGAGCGGTAGACGGCGTCCTGGTCGTCCCGGCGGCCCTTTGTCTCCACGACGGGGACCTGGCCCAGGAAGAGCCCGGTCACCGCCACGGACTGGTCGAGGAGCCCGCCCGGATCGTTTCTGAGGTCGAGTATGACCGACCTCATGGAGCTCCGGGTGGCGAGCTGCTGCACGGCTCGCTCCAGCTCGAGGGACGTGCCGCCCTGGAAGTTGCGTATGTGTATGTAGCCTATGCCCTCGCCCAGCTCCTGGGAACGCACGGAGATCATGGGGATCTTGGCGCGGACCACGGAGACGTTGAAGGTGTCCCTCACGCCCGTGCGCTTGATGGAGAAGGTGACGGCGGTCCCCACCGGGCCCCGGATGAGCCTCACGGCCTCCATGAGATTCATGTCGGCCGCCGGCTTGGAGTCTATGGAGACTATCTGGTCGCCGGACCGGATGCCAGCCCGGAAGGCCGGGGTGTCCTCTATGGGGGAGACCACGGTTATGATGCCGTCCCTCATGGTTATCTCGACCCCGACCCCGGAGAAAGCGCCGGTGGTCTCCTGCTTCAGATCCTGCATCTCGTCGACGGTGAAGAAGGAGGAGTGGGGGTCGAGGCTGGAGAGCATGCCCCGCACCGCCCCGTGGACCAGGGTGGTGTTGTCCGGCTCCTCCACGAAGCGGCTGTTGACCTCGTAGAAGACCCTGGCCAGGATCTTGAAGGACTCGTAGACCTTGAAGTCCGAGTTGCCCGCGCCTGCGGCCGGGGATGGGGCCAGGGCGGTCGCGAGGACGGCCAGGGCGACGGCCAGGAAGGCGGCGGCGGAACCCCGTGCCGGGCGGCAGGGGATAGGGAAAGCAGGCATTTACAGCTCCGGAAAGGAATCCGCCGGGCGCTGGCCCGGCGGGCTCGTCTTCTCTTGGTCTCTTGTCACCGGCCCCCGGCGCGCGCGCCGGGCAGCCGAACTACGGTCTCGGGCCCGGGTCCTGCGGTATCCGGCCCCGTGCCTTGAAACTCCGATGTCTGGCCCCGCCCCTCCGATTCCGGACGGGACCTCAAAACGCCGATTCGGCCAGGGCCTCCGAACCCGCCCTCCGGCCCGGGCATCCGGCCCCCCCTGTCCAAGGCCCTGACCTTCAGGCTCCGGTCCGCGACCGGGGCCTCCGGACTTCTGTCCGCGGCCCGGACCTTCCGCCTCCGTCTCCCGTTCCCGTCCCGCCGCTGGGACGGGAAAAGCCGCCGGTTCCGGCATCCGCCCTGCGAGGGCCCTACTTCTTCGCCTCGCCCTGGCAGTTGGAACACAGCCCCCAGATCTCGAACTTGTTGCCCTCGCTCTTGAAGCCCTCCTGCCGGCAGATCTTTTTCTCCACCTGGACGAGCTCCGGGGCGGAGAACTCGAAAATGCGCCGGCAGTTCAGGCACCTCAGGTGGCTGTGGTGCTCGCGTCCGTAGACCCTCTCGTAATGCATGTGCCCGTCCTCAAGGTAGACCTCGGCCAGGAGGCCGCACTCTATCAGGAGGGGGATGGCGCGGTAGATGGACGCCTTGGAGATGGGCTTCTTGGACCGGAGGCTCATGAAGAGCTCGTCCACGTCGAAGTGGCCGTGGTTGAGGAGGATGCACTCGGCTATCGCCTCGCGCTCCCTGGTCACCCTGAAGCCGTGGGACTTGAGGTACTTGCGGAAGGCCGCCAGCTCCTCCGCCAGATCCCCCGCCGGCGGCTTTTCCTCGGGTTTTCGCGTGACAGACATGGACACTTCCGCATGGAGGGGGCCGCGGGACGTGCCGGTCGTACGCGCCGGGCCTGGGGACAGGAGACAACAGGGGAACGGGGGGAGGGCCGGAAGCCGCGCGGGCGCGGTACGGCATGTGGACGGGGCGGGGACGCGTCCGACCGGACGCGGGGGCCCTGGAGAAAACAAGGCTTCCTCAGATGTTACCACATGCCGGGGTGCCTCTTCAAGAGAGGACGAGGCGGAAACTGACGGAGCCTGACGCGGAACGGGAAAAAAGGCGGAAAACGGCACATGGAAAGCAGGAAGCGACAGAAGCGAAAGCGGAACGGAACAGGGAGATACGGAAGCGAACGCCGAAGCTGACCAGCCTGAACGGAACTTAGACAGACTGAGCCGGACTGAGCCGGTCAGAGCCGGCCTGAACCGGACTGGGCCGGACTGAGCCGGGCAAAAGATACGGAACGCGGGGAAGGACAGAAAAAGGAACGGGACCGGGCGGATGCCCGGGCGAGCCCTCAACGGGGCGCGAGGGCAAAGGCACGCAGCTGGCCTGGGGGAGCGGGAACGCGACGGACGAGGGGAGGCAGGCAGGGGCCGGAAGAGGAGGCCGTCCGTCAGGCACGGAGGCCGGCAGGGCGTCAGGCCAGGAGGCCGTCAAGACGTCATGAGGAAGCCTGAAAGCCGTCAGGGAGGGTGCCCTTAAAGCAGTCAGGCAGGCCCAGATGCCGGCTGGCAGGCCGTCAAGTCGTCAGGCCGTCCGGCAGGCAAGCCGGGAGGCCGTCAGGCGGGAGGCCGCGCTCAGGTTCCGGCGAACTGCCCGGACGCCTGTAGTGAACCCGGCCATGATAGATCGCTTGCCCCCGCAATGCCAGAGGAACGGGAACCCCTCCGGGGCGGGAGGAGCGTCCGCAGGGCCTGCAACCCGTCAGGCGGGCCGCTTCCTGGACTTCGGGGGCCTGGCCAGGGTGGCCGGGTCCTCCCGCTGGGCGTCCGCCCACAGCCCCTCCATGTCGTAGCGGAGCCTGGCCTCCGGCTGGAAGATGTGGGCCATCACGTCCCCGAAGTCGAGGACGACCCAGCTCGCGTCCTTGTTCGAGAGCCCGTCCACGTTCAGGGGCCTGACACCCTGCTCCCGCAGGCGCCTGACGATGTCCTCCGCCACGGACTTCACCTTCTTGGAGCTCTCGGCGGAGGCGACGTAGAAGAAGTCGGTCACCTGGCACATCCCGGTGAGGTTCAGGAGCACCGGGGACTCCAGGTCGTGGGTGCCGGCCGCCCGGCAGACCATGACCGCCACCTCCCGGCTGCCCTGGGAGGCCTTGCTCGAGAGCTTCGGGAGGGTGGGCTCGCCCTTGGCGCCGGGGACCTGGGGGTCAGGGCCGGCTCTCCGGGCCGCGGCGGGCTTGCGGAGCGCGGCCCCGGCGGCCTTCCCGCCCGCGGCGGTCCTGGCGGGGGCCCTGGTCGCCGCCGTCCTTCTGGCGGGGGCCGCGGTCCCGGCGGGGGCCCTGGACGCGCCCGTCCTCCTGGCGGGGGCCCCGGCGGCCGGGGTCCCGGAGGGGGCCCTGGGCGCCGCCCCGGAGGAGCCGGCGGCCTTGGCGGAGGCCCTGGAGTGGGCCTTGGGCGCCGCCCCGGAGGAGCCAGCGGCCTTGGCGGAGGGCCTGGAGGGGGCCTCGGACGCCGTCCCGGAAGAGACCCCGGCCTTGGCGGAGGGCCTGGAGGGGGCCTCGGACGCCGTCCCGGAGGAGACCCCGGCCTTGGCGGAGGGCCTGGAGGGGGCCTTGGTTCCCGCCCTTGCCGCGGCCTTGCCAGGAGCCTTCGAGACCGCCGGCTTCTTCGCCGGAGCCTTCGCCGGCTTCTTGGCAGGGGCGGCCCCGCGAGCGGGCTTCACGCGGGCGGTTGCGGGGGACCGGGAGGCCCCCGTGTCAGGCGTGTCGGTCTTCCCGGCCGCCGCACTCCCGGAGGCGGCCTCGGCCGCGTCGGCGGCCAGATGCGTCGTTTCCTTTCGGTTTTCCGTCATGAGTCCTCGGAGTGGTGGAAGGTGTTGTGCAGTCCGGCGGTCCCGGAGCGTCCGGCAGCTCCGGACGTCTGATGAACCGGGCCGGGGGGTGGGGCCGGGGAATGCCCGCTGGCCGGGCCGCGTGAGGGCCGGCCGAAAACTGAGGGTCCCGGCCGGCGGAAGTTCGGGGGGCAGGGAATGCCTGCGGGCAAGGGCGGATCAGGGTCTCGGGGGGCGCAGGGGCCTGGTCAGGAGCCTGCCGGACGGCGCGGAGGGTGCAGAGGGTGCCGGGAACGCCTGAAGACAAGAAAGAGATGCGGTCTCGGGGGCCGGGTCCGGAGCCGGCCGGGGCGGCACGGAGGGTGCCGGGAACGCCTGATGACAAGGAAGAGCCGCAATCTCAGGGATCGCAGGGGCCTGGCAGGAGCCGGCCGGGGCGGCACGGAGGGTGCCGGGAACGCCTGATGGCAAGGAAGAGCCGCAATCTCAGGGATCGCAGGGGCCTGGCCAGGAGCCGGTCGGGGGGGACGGAGGGCGCGGAGGGTGCCGGGAACGCCTGAGGGCAAGGAATATCCGAGGTCTCAGGACTCCGGAGCGTCCGGAAGGCCCCGGGCTGGAGAGGAAGGAGGCGGCCACCGGGGCGGTCAGCCCGCGGCGGGCCGCCTAGCTGGCTGGGAGGCGGAGGAGTAGAGCCCGCGTCTGTCCAGGTAGGCCATCACCGCGTCCGGCACCAGGTAGCGGACCGACTCCCCGGCGGCCAGGCGGCGGCGCAGGTCGGTGGACGAGATGGCGAGCATCGACCCCTCGAAGAAATGCACGGGGAGGCACCCGTCGATCAGGAAGGCGCCGCCCTCCGTGTCCCAGACGGGCTCGGACCTGAAGAGCGACTTCAGGATGCCCGCGAGCCTGGGCCTGGAGCCGGGGGAGCTCCGGCGGGCGCCGGGGCGGATGTTCACGGCGAAGGAGGCCAGGGTGAAGAGCTCCCTAGCGGACTTCCAGAGCCTCACCTTCTGGAAGGAGTCGAACCCCACCATGAAGTGCAGCGAGGACCCTTCCGGCAGTGAGTCCCTTAGCGCCCTCAGGGTGTTCACCGTGTAGCTGGGCCCCGGGAGCCGAGCCTCCAGGTCGGACGCGCAGAAGCCCCTCCTCCCGCGGATGGCCAGCTCCACCATCCGCAGGCGGTCCGCGAAGGGCGCGAGCTCCTCGCCGGCCTTGTGGGGGGGGAGCGCGGTCGGAATGAAGCAGACGGCGTCCAGGGCGTAGCGGCCCGCCATCTCCTCCGCGGCCCTCAGGTGGCCCAGATGCACGGGGTTGAACGCCCCGCCCATGAGCCCCAGCCGCGAGACGCCCTCGGGGAACCCGGGAGGGCACCTGCCGGCGCGGAAGGGGCCCTTCCCCCCGCAGGGGGGGCAGGGCCCGGAGGAATGCCTCCCCCCGCAAAGCGAGCAGGGCGCGACCGGCACGGCGGCGCCGGGCGCAGGGACGCCCGCGGATCCCGCGCCGCCCCCGGCTGGGGGCCGTGGCCCGGCAGGGCGCCTCCCCGTCAAAGGTACCTCTCCCGGACCTCGGGATGGACCTCGTCCTTGAGCTTCCTGGTCAGGAGGTCGACCATGCCCTGGCGGGGGCTCTTGCCCTCGTAGAGAACCCGGTAGACCTCGCGGGCGACGGGCATGCTCACCTTGCGGGCCATGGCCGTGCCCCAGACGGAGCGGGCGTTCCTGACGCCCTCCGCCACGTCCCTGCGCCCTGCCAGGATGTCGTCCAGCGACTCGCCGGCGCCCAGCCTCAGGCCCACCTGGCGGTTGCGGGAGAGCCCGCCCGTCGCCGTGAGTATCAGATCCCCCATGCCGGAGAGCCCCGAGAGGGTGAGCGGCCTCGCTCCCATGTGCCCGGCCAGGGCCGTCATCTCGGAAAGGGACCTGGTGAGGAAGGCCGCCCTGGCGTTCAGGCCCAGCTCGAGGCCGTCGCAGATCCCGGCGGCTATGGCGTAGACGTTCTTGAGCGCACCGCCCATCTCGACGCCACGCAGGTCGCCGGTGGTGTAGATCCGGAAGACCGGCGCCGAGAGGAGGGACTGCACGAGCCTGGCGGTCGGGGCGTGGGTCATGCCCAGGGTGACGGCGGTGGGCAGGCCCCTCGCGACCTCCATGGCGAAGCTCGGGCCGGAGAGGGCGCCCACGGCCGTCACGCGGCCTGGGGGGCTCTCGGAGGCCAGGATCTCGCTCATGGTGAGGAACGTCTGGTCCTCTATGCCCTTGGACGCGCTCACCTGGGCCGCGCCCTCGGCCAGGTGGGGAAGCACGGCCCTCGCCACCTCGCGCATGCCGTGGGACGGCACCGCCCAGATGACCAGCGCCGCGCCCTCCACGGCCCTCGCCGGGTCGCAGACCGCCGTGATGGAGCGGTCCAGGCGGACGCCGGGCAGGAAGTCCGGGTTCTCCCTGTCGGAGTTTATCCTGTCGGCTATCTCGGCCCGGCGGGCCCACAGGGTCACCCTGTGGCCCAGGCGGGCGGCATGCAGGGCCAGCGCCGTGCCCCAGGCACCGGAGCCCACCACGGCAACCGTCCCTCCGGAAGACTTCCAGAGCCCCTCGAAGTCAGGGGCCGGCATGAGATGAGTGATGTGCGGTTCCTCGGCCCGCGCCCGGCCGGGCGCGGCGTCTGGGCGCCGCCTTGCCGGGGCGCCGGAAGAAAGTCCTGGAGGCTGCGGGCCCAGTCGGGCCCGAGGGCCTGCGAGGCCGCCGCCCGGGCCTGGCGGCAGGGGCGCTTGCGGTCTCCAGCCGGCCTGCGGGGCCGGAAGGCCGCGAGGGCCGGAGACCGGGAAGGCCTGCAGGGCCGGAAGACCGTGGCGTCCGGAGGTCGGGACGGCTGCCCGGCCGGAAGACCGTGACGGCCGGAGGCCAGAAGAAGAGGTCCGGCTCCCTACCGACTCCTTATAATATAAGGAGCGGGGCGGGAGGCCAGCGACCGACACCTTTATGTAAGGAGCGGGGCGGGAGGCCAGCGACCGACACCCTTATATAAGGAGCGGGGCGGGAGGCCAGCGACCGACACCTTATATAAGGAGCGGGGCGGGAGGCCAGCGACCGACACCTTTATATAAGGAGCGGGGCGGGAGGCCAGCGACCGACACCTTAACATAAAGTGCGCGGCAGATGCCTTACAGAACATGAGGTTCGGGGCAGAGGCCAGGCCTGCGGCAGACTCCCACTACCAAGGTATCGGATCGGAGGGCCCGTCGGTCGACAGGAGTCGGACCGGAAGGCCCGGAGGCCGGGTCGCCGGACCTGCGGTGCCCGGCCAGGCAGGTCCGCAGGCGGACGGCCAGGCACCCGCGAAGGTGCCGGCCCCCGCGAGAAGGCCCGTCCGGACGCTACCTGAAGCGCCTGCGGGATCGCGGGATGCCCGCAATCGGGGCCCAGGCGGCGGCCCCGGGCGACCGGCCGGGAAGGCGGACGCAAGGTGCTGGGCCATCGGGGCCGGGGCAGCCGGGAAGGCCGGGGCGGGCCGGGGCCCGGACCGCAGGAGCTGGGCGCGGGGGGCTATCGTTGCGAAACTATAACCCTTCCCGCGAAAAAAAAACACCCCAAAGCGGCCGGGCGGCCGCTTTCCCGTCCGGGATGCCGACGCGGGCGCAGGGCTTGAGGCGGATCATTTTCCTCTTGCAAGATGCTGGGGGGACTGCCGGCGGGCCCCGGGGCTCGCCTGTAGGGGGCCGGGAAGCCCGACCCGGAGTCGCCTTCCGGGGTCCCGGAACCCGAAGTCCTTGAGTTTTCAGGGTTTCCGGGCGAGACCGCGCGTGCCGGCATCCGCTCGGAGCGGAGTCAGGGCGGCTGCCGGGCGCTTGACAGCCGAGTCGGAATAATTGTAACCTAGTTTAGATAATTTAGGCTTAATTGTCTCCGAAAAATTTCCTTGTGCAAAAAGATTAGCCTTTCCACTAAACTTAATGGACAAATTGGCCAAGTTAGTTGCTTCTTTACCTAAGGAAACCTAATTAAGCTTATTCTAACCCTAAATTCAGCTTATTCTCCTATAATTTCTGTACTGTTTCAACCCTTTTCGGCATATTTTGTGCCGGTCGGAGACAAATTCCAGTCATTTAGTCCGGACGGGCCCCGCAGGCCCGGCGGACCGCCCGGGGGCGTCTCGTGCCGGCCTCCGGCCGCCCCCGCAACGGGGCCGCACAATGCGCAAACGGGCTCTCGCGCCCCTCTTCAAGCCCCTCCCCGGTTCGTCCGAAAACTAATACAGGGGACGGAGCCGGGGCCGGACGGCTCCGCCTCCCTGCCCGCCGGCCGCGGCCCGCTGCCCCGGGCTTCCCCCGGCGCTTCCGGCCGGGCTTTCACGGTGTCTCACGGGCCGGCTTCCGGCCCGGCTCCTCGCGGGCCGGCTTCAGGCCCGGCTTCGCCGGCGCCTCACGGGCCGGCTTCCGGCCCGGCTCCTCGCGGGCCGGCTTCAGGCCCAGCTTCGCCGGTGCCTCGCGGGCCGGCTTCCGGCCCGGCTTCCCCGGCTCCTCGCGGGCCGGCTTCAGGCCCGGCTTCGCCGGTGCCTCTCGGGCCGGCTTCAGGCCCGGCTTCGCCGGTGCCTCTCGGGCGGCTTCCGGCCGGCACCCGGCACCTCTCGGGCGGCTTCCGGCCGGCACCCGGCACCTCTCGGGCGGCTTCCGGCCGGCACCCGGCGCCTCTCGGGCCGGCTTCCAGACGGGCCACGCCCTGCGCTCCCGGCGGGCTTCCCCCTGCCCCTCCCGGCTGCTTCCCGCCCCGGGGCCCGGTGCCTGCCGCAGGGTCAGCGCCTTCGACCGTATCCACCAGGTTTTCCCCGAGTTTCCCCCGGTGGCCGGGGCCCCCAGGGTCCCGCGTCCCCGAAGCCCGATGGCCCTCTGGACAGCT
Source organism: Deltaproteobacteria bacterium (assembly GCA_031263525.1). Classification (GTDB taxonomy): domain Bacteria; phylum Desulfobacterota; class Desulfarculia; order Adiutricales; family Adiutricaceae; genus JAIRZX01. The sequence continues at coordinate 17,231 of JAISFP010000207.1, forward strand.
TGAGGCCAGTACCGCCCGGCGGCCCCCCCGCCCGGGGCCGCCAGCCGCGGAGCGGGCGGCCCCGGGCGGGGGGCGCGGAAGGCGCCGCCGCCAGACCACGAAACCCCACGAGAAGGAGGCCGCACAGCCCCGGAACGACCTTCCCCTTCCGGCTTGTGCGGGAAAGCCATGCCGAAACCCTTTCGCGCCGTAAACCTCTTGCTGGCCGCGGCCCTGGGACTGGGCCTCGCAGCTTTTGCCCAGGGGCCGGGTGACGCCCTCGCCCAGGCCGCGGACGTCGGCACCCAGACCTACGTCGTGAAGCACGGCGACACCATAAGCTCCATCGCCCGCACCTTCTACGGCAAGAGCTCGCTCGGGGGCGCGCTGTGGCGGGCCAACCGCCAGCTCGTGGCGCACCCCAGGCGGCTCACGGCGGGGGACACCATCTACATATTCCCCGAGTCGACACTCAGGCTCAGGACCGAGGTCCAGGTGCCGCCCCCGCCCATGCAGGATCCCGATAACCTGTACCAGCGCGACCAGCCGCTGGACGTGGCCTTCCCCGAGTACTTCTCCTACGTGGCCGACCCGAGGGGCCAGGGGGGCACGGGCGCCACGCGGGTCCACATAAGGCGCCAGGACCCGAGGAGCTGCAGGCAGAAGGACCCCAAGAAGGACCCATACGGCGCGATGAAGGACCCCGCGACCTACGAGAAGAGGGACCCCGCGAGCGGGGATACCAACCCCGCGACCGGCAAGAAGGACCCCAGGACCCAGGCGACCACGGTCTGCCAGATGATCGACCAGGTCTACGAGGTCCACATGGTGGGCGAGATCATAGCCTCCTCCGACCGCGGGGCCCCCGTCCCCGGCAGGTCCGGCGACATGACGGCCAGCGGCAGGATGCTCCTCTCCACAGGCGACAACGTGGTGGTGCGCTTCACCGAGGACGTGGCCAGGCTCCGCGACTCCGACACGTACGAGGACCCGGATCCCTACTTCACCACCTTCCCCGTGTACTCGGTGGACTTCGCGGTCCGCGAGACCGACCGCCTCCGCCCCGACACCGGCGCCAACCTGGGCCAGATCTTCCACTACAAGGGCAAGGTCCACATTGTCGCGAGGGTCGAGGGGCTGGTGCCGCCCACGGCGTCCGCCTCCAGCAAGGCCAACCGCGGCAGGGGCAACTCGCCCTCCCTGGCCCAGGACCTGGATCCCGTGAGCTACGTGGCCCGCATCACGTACTCGGAGGACGCCATCCAGCTAAACGACAAGGTCATGCTCTTCATCCCGACGGACCGCGGCGCCGAGAGGCACCTGGATCCCCCCTACGTGGAGGACCCAGGCACCTACGCATCCCCCGGGAAGTGATCCCTGCCTGAAGGCCCCGGGCGGGGCGGCCGCCGGCCCCCCGCCCGGCCTGTCCGGCCCGTCCGGCGGGGGCCCCGCCTGACGCCGGTCCGGCGAGCGGCCCCCTGACGTCCACGGGCGCGTAGCCCGGGACCCGGAAGGGCCGCCGGAAAGACAACCCAGAGCCACCCGAAGACACCCACAAGGAGGTCCGCGGCAGGGCCAAGAGCCCCGGCTAGCGACATTAAACCTATGAAAGCTCTCACGACGACGGCCCTGGCCGTGATGACTGTCGCCTGCGCGGTGGCGCTCGCCGGCTGCGGCGTGTCCCCGATCCCCTCAGTGGCCGGGACCCCCTACAAGAAGTTCTCCCCCTGCGACGGCCGCAACTTCACCAGCATCTCCAGGCTCCCGGGCGCGAGCTTCTCCCGCTCTACCGCGCGGAGCTGCGTGCAGAGCATCGATCCCTACGACCTCTCCGCCTGGGTCGAGGCCCCCATCATCTCCTACAAGGAGAGGGGGCTCTCCACCATGATCCTGGGCTGCGCCAACCTCACCCCCGACGCCGAGTCCTGCAACTACGGGGGCCTGCCTGGCCACGCCTCCACCCTGGAGATGGAGTACAACTTCGGCACCTACCCGGCCTTCGCCACCGTCCAGAAGGCCGTGCTCGCCTTCTACGTGGAGGACAACGCCCAGTTCTTCGTGAACAACGCGCAGATACGGGGCAAGTTCTCCGTGGGCGACCAGCTTCAGTCCCTGGGCGCCCCGCGTCACGGCCCTCCGGGAAGCGCCGGCTGGATCACCGTCGAGATAACGGACTTCGTGGCCCGTGCCATTAGCGAGCAGAGGATCGGGGCGCTCTTCACTATTTCGCTCCCCTGCGGCCGCAACGAGTCCGAGCTCACCACGGTGAGGGTCCTGAAGACCCCCCCGGTGGTGGTGGTCGAGTACAGATAACGCGCTTTCCCCCGCCTCGCGCCTTCCAGCCGGGAGGCCCCGGCCCCCGGGGCCTCCCGTCCGGCCCTTTCGCCCCTGTTCCGCCCGCACGGGCCGGCCTTCCGGGGCCCGAGCCGGCCTTCCGGGGCCCGAGCCGCCCGCACGGGCCCGCCTTCAGGGCCCGAGCCACCAGAACGGGCCCGCCTTCAGGGCCCGAGCCGCCCGATCTGGCCCGTCTTCCGGGCCCTTACTGCCCTGACGAGCCCGCCTTCAGGGCCCGAGCCGCCCGCACGGGCCCGCCTTCAGGGCCCGAGCCGCCAGAACGGGCCCGTCTTCCGGGCCATAACTGCCCTGACGGGCCCGCTTTCCGGGCCCTAACTGCCCTGACGGGCCCGCCTTCCGGGGCCCGAACCCGCCGGTACTGGCAAGCCTTCCGGGCCCGAGCCGCCCTGACGGACACGCCTTCCGGGCCCGAGCCGCCATGACGGGCACGCCTTCCGGGCCCGAGCCGCCCTGACGGGCACGCGTTCCGGGCCCGAGCCGCCCTGACGGGCACGCCTTCCGGGCCCGAGCCGCCCTGACGGGCACGCCTTCCGGGCCCGAATTGCCAGAACTGGCCCGCTTTCCGGACCCCCGGCCCGAAACGAGGCCGCCGGGGCCCTGCGCCGGCCCGGGGCCTCCCGGACCCGGCAGCCCGCCCGGGGCGCTTTCGCCCCGCGGCCGTCCTCCAGCCCTGCCGATGCCCTGACGCGAGCGGCCCCGGGCATTCCCGCCGCCCCGCTCCCGACCGATGCCAGATCCGCCCCCCGGCCAGTGCCGAGGGTGCCATGCCCCCGGAGTGTAACCCATGAGAAGACTCCCCTTGACGATAGCTTCCGCAGCGCTCGCGCTGGCCCTGGTCACGGCGACGGCGGGCCAGGCCCAGGCCCAGAGGACGAGGCTCGATCCAGACGCCCAGATAGCCAGGAGCATCGTGGCCGACCAGGGGCTCTTCCACGCTCTAGCCCAGGACAACATCCAGGGCATGGCCGCCCTGCGCGACCAGGGGGCGGACCCCAACATCACTCTCCTGCGCCTGGGCATGAAGCCGGCGAACGTGTTCGGGAAGAACATCCCCATCCTGAAGCAGCCCTTCAACAGCGCCGGCTGGCCCATACTCACCTGGGCAGTCCACCTGGACAACGAGAGGGCCGCTAACCTCCTCATGCGCGCCGGCGCACGGGTCAACGGGCCCGACGAGTACGGGGCCACGGCCCTGCACTGGGCCGCATGGGAAGGCCGCCACTCCCTTGGCAAGCAGCTCCTGAACAACGGCGCCGACTGCCAGGCGCCGGACTTCAGGGGACGCACGCCAAAGGACTGGGCGATCTCGGCCGGGCAGTACGACATGGTCCGGCTCCTTGACGGCCGCTCCTGCCGCAGGGTGACGGTGCTCGACACCGACCAGGACGGCGTGCCCGACGACAGCGACATGTGCCCCGGCACCCCCCTGGGCGCCCAGGTTGACGACCGCGGCTGCTGGGTGGTCGCCTACGCCACCTTCTTCGACTTCGACCGCGACGTGGTGAAGCGCGAGTACATGGGCTACATCCAGCAGGCCGCGAGGGTGCTGGGCAACTATCCCGGCATGCCGGTGGTGCTGGTCGGCCACACGGACAACCGGGGGAGCGACGGGTACAACTACGATCTCGGCTACAGGCGGGCCGTCGCCGTCATGGCGGCGCTCGCCCGCTTCGGCGTGAGCCCCGAGCGCATGAGCGTGAGCTCCGCCGGCGAGTCCGAGCCCATAGCCGACAACGCCACGGCCGCCGGCCGCGCCCGCAACCGCCGCGTGGAGCTCCACGTGAGCCAGGACGGCTCCGGGGCCTCGGCAATGGGCCAGGCGCCCATGAGCGTCCCCGTGCCCGGCGGCGACTACTGACCGCCCGTGGCGCAACCCGCAGGCCGCGCCCCCGGGTCACTCCCGCTCCGCCTTCCTCAGTCCAGTCTCAGCGCCCCTCCGGCCAAGTGCCGGGCGGGCGCTTTTTTTTTTGCGGACGACCTGCTCCCTGACAGGCCCCGGGGTTCCCCCTTCTTCCGCAGGAAACCGGGGCAACGTCCGGGGACGGAGACGCGCACGGGCCGGGGCGGGAGGCGGGGCCGGCCATGCCGTCCGAGGCCGCGGACCGGGACTCAACCGGAGGCAGGCGGGAGGGCCGGGCCGGGGACACTACGGGATGCCGGCTTCGGTGATGCGGACGGAAGCCGGGGCCGTCTGAGCTGATCGAGGCCGCGGACCGGGACTCAACCGGAGACAGGAGAGAAGGCCGGGCCGGAGTTCGGCTTCGGCGATGCAGGCTGAGGCCGGGGACACTGCGGCTGTCCTGACGAAAGCCTTGGTCTGGTACTTTTAACAAAGCCGCCCCGGCTTTGACATCTCTTGCAGAAGGGGCCGCAGCAGAGGAAAATGCACCCGAAACCAGGCATCAAGTTGATTCGTGATCCGTGCCGGCCGCCCTCACGCCGGGGATGTCGGCTTTCTCGCCACCTCAGCATGGGGCGCGATTCACTTTTGCAAGGAAATGGCTGATTCAGAAAATTACCTTCAGAGCCGGGAGCCTCAGCAAAATTCGGTCCTGTACCGACCGCCGCTCCCCGTCATTCTGGCCGCCCCGGCCACCCGTTCGCCGTGCTCCTGCACCTGACCTCGCCCCCGTTGGGCGTCTTGAAGCCTTGACGCCGTCGGAGACAGACCCCGGCTCCCACCTCCTTGACATATCCTGAGAGCATCAGCAATTGTCTTTTGTAGCAGGGAGGGAAGTGCCCATGTCCGATCCGAAGCAGGAAACTCAGGAAAATCGTCAGTCCCCAGACGTGACTCCGCCGGGCTACGGGACATTCCGCAAGTCCATCGAATGGGACATTCCCGGTAGACTTAGTGATCTCGAGTCTGAGTTCGTCCGCCTCAACGCCACCCTGGAGAACTTCGCAACCAAGAGCGACCTCAGGGATCTCAAGGATGAGCTCTCGAAGGAGATCGCGGGTATGGCGGATAAGTTAACGGCCAAAATTACCAGTTCCAATCGCTTTATCGTCGGTTCTTTTCTGACCATTTTAGCGATTATCGCTACTATCACGGTCCTGGTTCTCAACTGGCTTTGGGATTTGCGCGGCAATGCACCGATCGCTCCGGTCGCTCCAGTCGTCAACTTTTACACTACGGAGGAGACTCCCCGTGCCTTCCCGCCCCAGGCGGAACCTGCCGTGACGCGCCACCCTGCCCGGCAGCCCCCCTCTCTCGCTGCTGAGACGGCGCCCGCCCCGTCCGCTCCAGCGAGCGGCCCGCCTGAAACGGGGAGCACGGCAGGCTGAGGGAGGTGCCGACCGCCGCCCCGGCGCGGAGCATGCAGCTTCCCTGCCGGTCGGTCGGTCGGTCGGCACGACCGTTCCGAGGGCTGCCGGGAAGGTGACGTCGCGGCACGTCCACCCTCTTTCTGACGTGAAACGACTGGCACCGCTCGGGCGAACGGGCGGGGACTGACTGGAGAGCGCAGGGCTCGTCCTTTCCGTTCGGTCATTACGACCGTCGGCATCTGGAGCTCTTGCAGGACGGAGCGATGCCCCAGTTCCGGAACCGCATTACGGATCGATCCCCCTCGGCCCCCGGACCCAGGTCATTTCTCGCCGGGCTCAGCCCTCACCCGGCCCGTCTCTCCCAGGCAGATCCCGGCTCCGGGCAGGGACCGGTTCCCTTCCGTCGGGTGGCCGGATCGCTAGTCGAGCTCCCTCTTCCTGGGTCCGGCCACCGATCATCCCCCCCGGCCCTGAGCCATTTCGCGCCGGGACCCGGCCTCCCCCGCCAGTCTCTCCCGGGCAGGCCGGTCCCGGCCCCGACAGTGACCGATCCCCCTGTACCTTCATGCGGCACGGCGGCACCCCGGTCCATGAAAGCCACGTCATGTAACACAGCTGCATGTCGCAGTGTTCCCGGTGCCGAGGCCCCGGAAAACTCTTTCATGACAAGCCCCGGACTTGGCCATTACGCGCCGGGCTCCGCCCTCGCCATATCGCCCCGTTCCGGGACCAGGTCACTGCCCGGGCCCGGCGCCATTCCGCGACTGCCAAGGCTCCCTTGCCCGGCCCAGTCTCACGCCGCCAGACGGGAATCGTCTCCGACA
>JAISFP010000229.1 GCA_031263525.1 Deltaproteobacteria bacterium
GTATCCGTTCACGGGTAGGCCGTTCTGGCCACGGAGGCAGCCTGTCCTGGAGCTGGAGGAAGGCCGTTCTGGCCACGGAAGTAGCCTGTCCTGGAGCTGGAGGATGCGCGCTCTGGCCACGGAGGCAGCCTGTCCTGGAGCTGGAGGATGCGCACTCTGGCCACGGAGGCAGCCTATCCTGAAACTGGAGGAAGGCCGCCCTGACTCTGGAGGAAAGCCGTCCATGCCCCGAAGGAAGGCCGTCCGCGCCACGGAGGAAGGGCGTCCAGGCCCCGGAGGAAAGCCGTCATGCACCAGGAATGATGGAGCTCTTGGTCTGCTGTAGGTTCCCCCGCTTTCGTCTGTGAACAGATACATTCGTGTCTCCGGGCCGGGCGAGCTCGGAGGCTGCCGCGTCAGCCGCCTAACGGGCGTGGGCCCTCGAGGCCATGAGACTCCCCAGCTTCAGACAAGACAGCCCTTTCCGGAGACCCGCGCCTCCAGGCCGTCAAGAACGAAGATTGCGTTGACTCCTGGCCCGTCGGCCCCCTCCGTCTCGGGAGGAGGGACACCGTGGCCGAGTCGCCCTCTTAGGGCACGTACGCGGCTGAGAAACCGGACAGGCGTTCGGAACCGGAGGACCTGTTGAGGAGGACCCCGCCAAGGCCGCCCCGGTCGCCGGACGCGAGGCCCGTGTCGGACGATGATCCGGCACCTGGCGCGATGAGGGTGCCCGACGGGGCTCCGGCACCTGACGCGGGGACCGTCCCGCAGACGGCCCCGGCGGCTGACGCGGGGACCGTGCCGGAGGCGGCTCCGGCGGCTGACACGGAAGCCGCCGGCGCATGGAACAAGATCTTGGCGGCCTCGTAGGACCCGGCACGGGCCTCAAGTCCCAGGGCCGTCCTAAACTTTATGCCTGACAGGGTCAGTGTAGAAAACGAGAAATCGCGCGTGTGTCCCCCCCCTCCCCTGGGCGGGTGACGCGACGGGACTCGCCCCGGACCGGCAGGCCCTCATTTCTCGGAGGCCTGCCCTAACAGCTAACAGCCCGGCTTCTCGGCATCTCAACTGACCCAGGACCCGGTCGACCCGCAGGTATCGACGCGTCAGGCGAGGGTCCTGGCCAGCCAGTCAGCGACGAGCAAGCCGCGTTCAGTTGGAACGATCCTGCCCCCGCCGCGTCTTAACAATCCTTCCCTCACCAGCCCCTCCAAGGCCGGGGAGCCATCCAGCCACGAGGTCTCCAGGCCCTCGGCGAGCCTCAGGCCCAGCATGATGGTCTCCAACCTCTCCTCGTCGGAGCCAATTTCTTCCGTGAAGGCGCAGGGCGAGCGTCCCTCCGCAAGGGCCTCCGACCACCCGGAAAGCGAGGCCAGGTTCCCGCGGCGGAAGCGGCCGTCGAAACTGTGGGCCGATGGTCCCAGACCCAGGTAGGGGGCCCTCCTCCAGTAGCCCAGGTTGTGGAGACACTCGGAGCCGGGCACGGCGAAGTTCGAGACTTCGTAGCGGAGAAGCCCCGCCCCGCCCAGGATGGCGGCTCCAGCCCCGAACATCTCAGCGAGCAGCCCCTCGTCAGGGAGCGGGGCGAGCTCGCCCGAGGCGAGGCTCTCCGCGAGCGGGGTGCCCGCCGCCGGGGTCAGGCAGTAGGCCGAGACGTGGGCCGCCCCCATGTCCGCCGCCTCCTTCAGGTCCCTCTCCCAGGCCTCCAGTGTCTGGCCGCTCCAGCCGTAGATGAGATCCACGCTCAGGGCGGCCCCGGAGGCGAGGACCCTCCGCGCGGCCTCCCGCGCCTCATCAGGTCCATGAAGCCGGCCCAGGGGTCCTTTCAGGCCGGCCGGATCCAGGCTCTGCACCCCCAGCGACACCCGTCCGACCCCCAGTTCCCGCCAGAGACCGAGCATTTCCTCCGTCACGTCCTGGGGGTTGGCCTCCAGGGTGACCTCCGCGCAGGAGGCCAGGGGGAAGCGCCTGATCGCCGCGAAGACCCCCCTTATCCCCTCCGCGTCCAGCGAGGAGGGACTACCTCCTCCCAGGTACAGGCTCCCGAAGGGCCCCTTCCAGAGGAAGGAGTCCGGATCCGTGCCGAGGGGGGGGACGGCGGCCGGGACCCGAACATGAGCCGGTATCGGAACGGTGTCAGGGGCCGGAGTCGGGGTCGCGCCGGAGGGAGAGGCTGAGGCAGGAGTAAGGGCTGGGTCAGGAACGGGGGCCAGAGTCTGGGCAGGAACGGAAGCATGGGGCAAAGACGGGTCAGAAGAGGGGGAGGAAGCGGAAGCAGGAGACTGTGGAGGTAAAGAAGCGGAAGCATGAGGCTGGGGCTGGGAAGAAGAGGGGGAAGGATCGGGAGGCAAGGTCGGGGCTGAGGAGGACGCCGGGGCCAGGGCGGGATCAGGGACAGGAGCGGAAGCCGGGGTAGGGGCCGTGGCAGGAACGGAAGCATGAGGCTGGGGCGGGGAAGAAGAGAGGGAAGGAGCTGGTGGCAGGTTCGAGGCTGAGATGGATGCCGGGGCCAGGGCGGGATCAGTGACAGGAGCGGAAGAGGAAGCATGAGGCAGGGGCGAGGAAGAAACGGGAGCATGAGGCAGGGTCTGGAAAGAAACGGAAGCATGAGGCTGGGGCGAGGAAGAAACGGAAGCATGAGACAGGGCCGGGGAAGAAGAGGGGGAAGGAACGGGAGGCAGGGACGAGGCCGAGATGGACGCCGGGGCCAGGGCGGGACCAGGGACATGAGCGGAAGCGGAAGCATGAAACAGGGCCGGGGAAGAAGCGGAAGCTTGAGGCTGGGGCGGGGAAGGAGCGGGGGCGGAGGATGGTGTTGAGGGCGGAGCTGAAGTGGATGCCAGCGCCAAAACTGAAGCAGAGGGCTGGTTAGCGGCATAAGCAGGGGCAGCAACGCCTTCCCCCGGCACAGATCTCCCCCCTCGCCCGGCCCGACCGTGCGCCGTGACGACCGGCCCCGGCCATCCGGGCAGGCGGGTCTCAGAATCGGCTGCCGCCGCCTCCAGCTCCAGGGCTTCCAGGTAGGCACCGACACGTTCCGGGGCGGAGACGGAGTAAAAGTCGCAGTACGGGCAACGCCTGGGACAGAACGGCACGTGGACGTAAAGCCCTGGAAGCCTGGGCGCGCCCGGGGCCCCGCCCATCCGAGGCTCTCCCGCCCTACTTTATTTTCACGGGGATCCCCGCCACCACCAGGTACACTGCGAAGGCGTGGGCCCCCAGGGTCTGATGGGCCAGCCCCACCATGTCCCTGTACAGCCGGCTCTCGGGCTCCATTGGCACGATGCCGGACCCGAGCTCGTTGGACACAACGATGAGCGCCCCGGAACGTTCCGCTGACGCCGTGATGAGCTTCCCCACGTGGTCCATGTACCAGGCCGCGTCCTGGCCCTCCAGGGGCCTCGACCACATGAGGTTCGAGAACCACAGGGTTATGCAGTCCAGGAGGACGGGCTTGTCCTCTGGTATGCCGGCCAGGGCGCCAGCGGGATCCAGGGAAGCCTCCACCGTCCTCCAGTCCGGGCCCCTCTCCTCCTGGTGGCGGCTGATGCGGCCCCTCATCTCGTCGTCCAGGCCCTGGGCCGTCGCCAGGTAGTAGCGCGGCGCCGGGCGGGACTCGGCCTCCTTCAGGGCAGCCCTGGTCTTGCCGCTCTTGGCCCCCCCCAGGTAGAGAATGAGTTCGCCCATGTCCGCCCCGCTCGCCGTCAGCCGCCGGAAGGCGCTGAAGCCTTCCTGTGGAAAGGAAAGGGCCCGATCGGGGGAACCCGTGCGGGCAGGGGCGGTCCGGAAGGAAATCCCGCCTGGAGGCGCCCCGAAAGTCGATGCCGGGGGCATCCGCGTGTCCCTTGCCATCGCCAATGTGGCATCATAGCAGAGGAACCTGGGCTAATCAACGCTAAACCGGTCATGGCGAAAGCCCGGACGGTGAGGCAGCGGAGGGCGGGGAAATCTGGATTCGGAAGGCATCCGGGACTCCAGCCCGAAATCCAAAAGAAACGGAAGCCTCACGACATACGGGGCTCAGAACGACATTCGTGTTTAGAAATGGCACTATATCTGGCAATATAGGTGCAGATATGCCTCCAGCCATCCGTCCATGTTCTCCGTCCCAGCCGCGACTCGCTCCAGGCGCACATGTCGCGTGTCGCGCATCTCATTATCCTACCTGCTGCATCCTTCACACCTTATCCGTCTCAGGCGCTTGCCCCGCTATTGCCCGGTCGAATAAATGTCCCACAAAATGCGGATTTGCTTATTTCCTGCTAGAGGTGAAGGCTAAGAACTTAACCTATCTTTGCCATCTGTATATAGTTAATACTATATCACTCAATACCGTATGCTTGCTATGGCTTTGAACATCTATTAATATTACTGCAACACTTAACCAGGCTCATATTTAGTTCACTGTGTAATACGTCACGGACATTTATCCGACTGGGTAATACTTACCAAGGAGTCCTGAACAATCACAGGGTCCTGGACAGTCTGGGGGGGGGCAAAGGACAGTCGAGTGGGTTCCGGGCAGTCGCGGGGGGCCCGGACAGCCTCGGGAGCTCCGGACAGCCGAAGGGATTTCCGGACGATCAAATAGGTTCAAACGATATAGAGGGTTCCTGGACAAACCGCCTGGTCAGGTCTAAACTTCCATATAACGGGACAGATCCGGGGAAGGCCAGTCCCGCCGCGGCACCGGGAACTTTCCCCAGGGGCCGGGCCCAGAAGGGCTCCAGCCCTCCCCTGAGGAGACAGCGCTTGACGGCCATCAACCGCTCGCAGAAGCCCGACATCCTCTTCGAGGAGAACGTCGGGAGCTACAACAAAATGGTCCAGGACGGCAAGGCCCCTGATCTGCGGAACAGGAACCTGAGCGATCTGGATCTGACGCATTTCAACCTGAAGGAAGCGGACCTCTCCGGCTGCTACCTCCGGGGCACCAACCTGAAGGGCCTGGATCTCTCCGAGGCCAACCTGGACGGGGCCAGCATCAAGAACGCGCTCATCTCGGGGACGCTCTTCCCGAGGGGGCTCGCCCCCTGCGAGATCCAGCTCTCCCACACCCTGGGCACCCGCATGAGGCAGAGCAGGAAGTAGCGCGCGTCGGTTACGGAACCTAAGACCGGCTTCCCTCCCCGGCCTTCCGCCGGCCATCCTGAACGTCAGCGCACACGTCATGCCCCGCCCTTCCCTCGGCGGCGCGTCATGCCCGTGCCGCCGCCGGACTGCGGCCTGCCCCCGGCATCCTGGCCCGTGAAGGATGGCTGGCCGTAACTGTTCAGGTGCCCCTCTATTGTGAGCTTTTTCGGAGGAAGAGAGCCCCGATGAGGAACCTTTGAAGTTGACGAGTCAATAATGGATGCTTCATATGGAGGGGAAGAGTTTCAGCGGAGGGCATTTTAGCTGGAAAGGCCTCTTGTTGGTATCCGTTCACGGGTAGGTTGCCCTGGCCACGGAGGTAGTCTGTCCTGGAGCTGGAGGAAGTCCGCTCTGGACTCGGGGGAAGGCCGCTCTGGCCCTGGAGGAAGGCCGCTCTGGCC
>JAISFP010000240.1 GCA_031263525.1 Deltaproteobacteria bacterium
CCCCCCCCCCCCCCCCCCCCCCCCCCCCCCCCCCCGCCGCCGGCAGGAGGCTGATCCCAATTTTAAGCGAGAAAAGTCGACGTAAGGTAATGGCTTAGAACGATTCTTCCAAGGGCTGACAATTCTACAACTCCCCCTTGCTTAGTAGCTTGTTAAGGGTTAGGATGACATTTTCGTCTAATCGGACAGTTCCGACCAGGTGTCGCTGAGCCATTTCCGGATCTACTCCCGGAACACTGATCCGGCAGAAACCGCTGATCGGTATTTCACTTACGTAATGAAACCACACGCCGACTTCAAGGAGCCCCCCGTGAAAATCTTGAGCTTACACAGTATTTCCCTTCTGTCCGTGACATTTCTGACGGCCATGGCCATCGCAAGCTTCTCTCCACCCGCAACGGCCCAGTTAATCGGTCAGGAATTCTGCCCGCTTGAAACTCTCTCCTCCGACAACATGGGGACCGGTACGTACGAGGGCACGCTCGAGACGGACGGTGTGACGCTCTTGGCAATCAAGGCCGACGGAACCGAGGAGCCGGAGGGTTTTCTTGCCGGAACCGTGGAGATTCCAGATTATCCTGCTGGCACGAGGGTCTCGTTTGCATACGACGTCATATGGCAGCACTTCAAGTCTTCTGGCGAGGACATGTGTACGACAGTCAAACAGCTGAAGGAGATTGCCCGCTTCCCTGAACTCATGCCATGACCCGTGCGTTGCAGAACCTTTAGCGTCTTAAACATTGCCAGCCTTAATTGTTTACCGTGAAATGTTTATCTTCACAGTACGTCATGAATTGTCTGTCTTTTGCAATCCGTCATGAATTGTTAAGCTCTATCTATAAGCTTAAATATATCATTCATCTCATGGAATGAAATTTAATTGAAGCAATATAGTTAAAATTCGATTTTTTAAAGTATGTCATATAAAATATGCAAAAAAAATTATATTACCCTTTCACGTAAATATGAACGAATTGGGCGGTTCGCTGGCGAATCCGGCTGGCTTTGACAGCGGTCGTCTGCCAGGCGTTTTTCCACCCATGATATGCCTTTGGAAGGATGATGAAGAATGTGTTGCGGGTTGAGTTAAAATTTTTTATTGAGGTCCTGTGCTCCTCATTCGTTCAGATTTACGTGAAATGGTAATATTACCCGTTTAATTAAATGTCGGAATCTTCTTCCATCTTTAGAGACCGAATCATGGCGAGGACATATTACGAGTTCGGTTAAATGTTATAATTTTGGCTATCGTTCCATGGGTGAGAAATCAGTGTAAGACCCCAGTTCTGGTATCTCTTTGCCATGACTCGCTCCCATAATGTGGGAAAAGCTTTCAACATTTTCTAATATTTATCCGGAAGCGTAATACCAGAGCTGGTTAGTTTCACAATCTTTCCACCCATAAGCTGATAGCCAAAATTCCGACATTTAATTAGACGGGTAATAATTAATATTAATATTAATATTAAAATGAATATGCCTGATGTGAGTTGCTACAATGTTAGGTCAGAGTCGTTAAGTAGCTCCAAATGTAACCGTTCAGGTGCCCTTCTTTTGAGAACCTTTTTAGAGGAAGAGAGCCCTGATTAGGAACCCTTGAAGTTGAAAAGTCAGCTTTGGATGCTTCATGTGGGCGTGATAAGATTGTATTGAGTATTTTTACAGGGAAGATCGCCCCTGTTCAGTTCCCTTTGGAGGGGCACTTGAACAGTTACCTCCAAATTTAATTAATCTTGAAAGTTTAGAATTTTTCGAGGTTCGAACATGTAATATTTGGAAAATGATGCCTGTGTTAGAATCCGAAAAATCAGACGACATGCCACGCTTAAATCTAAAGTTGCTGAATGACGGCAGTTCGAACAAAATGAAACCAGCTTGGAAATGAGTTTTGGGAACTTCAACAGTCATTCATTTGATTTACTTCTGCTTGTCAGAAAGCTTGAGATGATGGTCGTTTATGCGTTGTCCGTTAAACATTTTCAGCCATGGAGCCGAGCGACGCGAAGGAATGCCGTCAGCTCCGGGAACGTCCTTGCCACAGTCCATGCTCCAGTCTATGTCCGGCTTGTCCCTCAGTATTCCGGCTCCCTTGACCCGGATGTCAGGCCCGGTCATGAAAGGCCTGATGTTCACTCGCACTCCGTCGCTGATGTCGGGGCGGTATCCGACGGGTTGCTGATCAAGACTCTTCCAGCGCACGAAGATGTCATAAGGATCCTCGCCGTGAAGAATCGCCTTGAGTCGCAACTTCAGGTTCATGGCAGCCACAAGCAACGGCTTGGATTCAGGGATTTTGCGGGCATTCTTTTTCTGCAAGTCGATCCACCTGCCCAGATGCTTGTCGACAAGGGTCTCAAGAAGCTCGTAGGAAAGCTTGTGACAGTTTATCAGGGCCGAGAATCCTGACCTGTGGCCATCCCAAACCTGCCATATGAAAGGGCGTTCGCGGAACATCCGGCAGTGCTGGACGAAGAAGCCGTCCCTCAGCCATTCGTCAAGGCTTCTGCCGGAAAAGCCGGCATTCTTGAGCAACTTGTCGAGAAACCTGCCTCTGAAATATATACTTTTGAGAAACGCGTAAACCTTATTCGCGGCACCCGGTATGCCGGGCATTCCGGGGATGCAGAGGATGCCGCCGGCACCGGCCATTGGGTCACGCTTTTTGAAATAATCCGTGTAATACCGCTGACTGCCGGAGAGCTCCATTTGCATGTCGAGTTCCGGAGGCCAGCGGTAGCCCATGACACGGCATACGGCTACCTGCAGAACGCTCAAGTCCTTGCGGTCAAAATCAAATTCCCGGGGCGCCTTGCTTTCCACATGCCACAGGACTGACTTGAAGGGGTGGCCGTGGAAATTCCACTGAGTCGGGTCGTCAGAAAACTGGGCAGGAAGCAGGTCTCTGTATTCGGTAGCTGCTCTGGTTCCCCACCTGATACTGTCGAATGGAACGCTCAGGATGTCGCTGTCTGTCAATTTATTTGTCCTGCCTGTCACCTGAAGACGTTTCTCAAACTCCTGAGATGAGCAGCAACACCAGAGCTCCCTGAGATCCTTTACGTCCTTGGGGATTAGCACAGCGACGTCACTTGAGTGGAGATCGCCGGTGTAAAGCGAAGCCTGGTGATTTCCGGTACGCGAGACTGCCACTCCGACGGCGCAGGGTTTATCGGAGCTGTAGTACCGCGAAGTAGCCCTCGCGTAACTTACTGTTCCGCTGTGCTTGGCCCTGGCAAGGCTCTGGGCCGTCATCCTGATGATATCGGATCTCCCTCCGTAAAGCATGGTCCTTTCCGGCGGGGTCTGAAAGAATCTCCATCCTGAACCGAGGTCAACGCATGGAAATTCCCAGAAGTATCTCCGGAACCGGGCATCGTCATTTGAAATAATTCCTGACTGTATCGTGGCGATTTCACGAAGAGGCTTTCCGAGAGAAAGTTCCATGGAGCGCAGGAAACGGGCAGCAGCTGACTTTGTCACTTCCTGATCACTGACGGAGCCGGGCGACCCGGTTTGGGAAATGCCATGTTCCGGGACAGGCATGACAGGGCTGTCTCCGGATCCGGTCATGCCAGTTCGCGCAAGGCTCGTTACCAGGAGCGCTGATCTGACCGGAACGTCGCGCTTGGATGTAAATTCTTCCGTCATTATTCCAAAATGCAGACGCCTGCCGGACCTGTCGAGAAGACGGTTACGGAGAGGGGCGTAACTGTCCGTGAAAAGCCAGGAAATCGGAGAGAGAACGGCGAGGGTACCACCATCGGCCAGCATGCCGAAGCATCTCTCCAGGAAAACAGTTGACAGGTCGTCCTTGCTTTCCGGATAGCGCCATTCGCAATACTTCCTGAGATCTTCATCCTGTTTGGATGCCGGCATATTCGGAACGTTTCCAGCGACAAGGGTGTAGCGTCCTGACAGAAGCGAAGCGGACCTGACAGTTTGGAATGCCGAAAGTGCCATATCACGGAATTCGTCTGAATTCTGTCCGGCAAGTTTGTCTTTCAGCCGTTCTAGGGCGTAATCGAAATCCGACAGGTCAGGCGGATCCGCTCCCGCGGCCAGGCACGGCTCCAGGAGGCTCCCCAGAACCGGAGCCTCCTGGAAAAGCCCGTGCAGGTTCATGAGAACGCGGCTCAGCCTTTCGTCGCCGTCCGCAAGGCGGATCCAGCCGTTTCTCGTGTGATCGGCCGGCATGCCCGAACACTCGACATTTATGCGGGGAAGCTCCCTGTACCCCCCCGCGTCAGGATATGTCCATGCGGCAAGCATGAGACCGAACTTTGCAAGCTGCACGCACCTCCTGTCAATGTCAAGACCGTGAATGTTTTCAAGGAGTACCGCGTCAATGGCGTCTCTCACGGAAAGGCGGTCAGCTTTCACCCGCATTGGCACGAGCATGTCGAAAACCCTGAGCAGGAACTGGCCTGACCCGCAACACGGATCAATTATCCTGAAATTCGACAGGTCGTCAGGCCATGTTCCGAAAGATCCTGATCTGCTGGACCAGGAACCGTCATCATTCCTGACCAGGCGGATCTTGTCAAGGCGGACTCCATCTAGCAGCGGGCTCTCCCTTATCTCTCTGGCGGAAGACGCCGTCTTCCAGAGATCCGCGGGGATCTGTCTTCCGCTCCACCATGCCCCGACAGAGTTGTCCAGAAGATATCTGACCATGTAGGCCAAGGTCATCTCCTGAGAGAAGGCAGGCGGCCCGTCAGAGCTCCATCTGTGTCTTTCGGTTTTGAAATCTTGCGAAGTCCTCCACATGTGGAAAACATAGCTGAGACTGTCGGACGACATGACAACGTTTCGGGACATCTTTTCCAGCCCCTTCTGAATCTCTTCCCTTCCCTTCTTCGGTAACGGAAGGCGGCTGGTCGCGTACTCGGGGAGGAAAATCTCGGGGAGCATCTCCTCGGCGAGCCCCGCCGCCACGCTCAGGCCGTCCGGCTCGCCCATTTCCGCGGCCATCATGCCGCAATCCTCCAGGCTCACGCTGACCGGCCCCTCCTCGCCGCTACGCATGAGGATACCCCTTTCGGCAAGGTGCCTGGCGAACAGCACGCGGTGGAAACGCTCGTACGTGGCCTCGTCCAGAAGCCTCTCCATGCCCTTCTTTCCGCCGTCGAGAGCGTCCCCCAGCCGTCTCCCGTGACACCTGAGCCTCAGCCTGAATTCGATCTCGCCGAACGTAAGATCCGGAGGCGGGGAAAGATCGTTCACGCCGAGACGCCCCAGCTCGTCTCTGGCTGCTTTCTTGGCGTTCGAGTATGCACACTCAACAAATTTTTCAAGCTCTCCCTTAAGTTCGTAATCGTTGCATATGTCGCGAAAGACAGAAGGTTTTGTCATGGAAATATCCCTGAAGTGAGCCTGGCGGCTTAAGAGGTGGCTTTGATGATGCCTTGCGGCCCTTCAGGGATATTACCGCAATGTCCGCCCTAAATCAACCCCTGTTAGATGGAAATTTCATCCTCAGCTTCATTTTGTCAAGTCAACTTGCTCAATTCACCTGTATCTTTGAAATAACCTGTGTATGTAACTTAAATTTTTTAACTACACAAGAACAACTTCCAAACTGCTATGCCAAACTTTGTCGTACCATGGCAATTATTTTGAAATATTAATAAATATCATACAGTGCCCACCTTTTTTGTATTCTGGCATATTATCCTACCAATGAAATGTCGAAATCTTCATCCTGATTTTGATAGCGAATCATAGCGAGGAGATGCCAGGTCTGGGTGTTTCCCCGATATTTCTAGCCATGGGCTGATAACTAAATTTCAAAATTTATCTGAACGGTTAATATTATTATCAGACTTAATAAGTGCAATTGATCTTGAAAACAGAGTGAAACCATACTATTTAACACGTAGTTATAATATTATCACTTCTGTAACGATTCAGATAAATATTCTTTAAGTTAAAATATAAATTTTAACATTCTATTCAAATAGTCTCTATACTGAAGTTCCTATAGCTATATTACGAGTTCGGTTAAATGTTATAATTTGGGTTATCGTTCCATGGGTGAGAAATCAGTGCAAGACACCAGATCTGGCATCTCTTTGCCATGACTCGCTCCCATAATGTGGGAAAAGCTTTCAACATTTTCAAATATCAATCCGGAAGCGTAATATGTCCGTTAAAACTTATCGTTATCAAACAACATTAAAATTTGTATTCTTTTGATAATTATAAAAATGAATTACATTTTACGTATTCAACATTTCAAACATTAAACATATTATCACGCTTATCTCAAGCAAAAGATATAAGACAACTGTGACTTTTTTCAAAACGATACAGAATTATTACTCGTTTAATTAAATGTCGGAATCTTGGCTGTCAGCCAATGGGTGGAATGACTGAGAACCGTCCCATACCTGGTATCTCCTCGCCATGATTCGCTCTAAAACATGGAAGATGATTCCGACATTTAATTAAACGGGTAATATTGAAAAAATTATATTTAATTAATCTCGGTTGTTTGTAATCTGGATGACTTCAGAAACTGTATTCTAAAAGTGAAATGAATTGAAAAAAATTTTCTTTTGACATAAGGCAGCTCAGACGACATGCCCGGACCCAATACAAAGCAACTTCAGGACTGAAGTGCTGAAAAATAGAAGCAGCTTGGAAAGCGACTGTCGAAAACGTCGGCAGTCAATCAGGTTCCTGACTTCTGTTTGTCTGAAAGTTTGAGATGGAAATCGTTTATGCGTTTTCCAGCAAATAATTTCAGCCATGGAGCAGACTCGTCTGACGGAATGCCGTCTGTTCCGGGAACGTCCTTGCCGCTGTCCATGCTCCAGTCGATGTCCGGCTTGTCCCTCAGTATTCCGGCTCCCTTGACCCGGATGTCAGGCCCGGTCATGAAAGGCCTGATGTTCACTCGAACTCCGTCGCTGATGTCGGGGCGGTATCCGACGGGTTGCTGGTCCAGACTCTTCCAGCGCACGAAGATGTCATAAGGGTCCTCGCCGTGAAGAATCGTCTTGAGTCGTGACTTCAGGTTCATGGCGGCCACAAGCAACGGCTTGGATTCAGGGATTTTGCGGGCATTCTTTTTCTGCATATCGATCCACAGGCCCAGATGCTTGTCGACAAGGGTCTCAAGAAGCTTGTGGGAAAGCTTGTGACAGTTTATCAGGGCCGAGAATCCTGACCTGTGGCCATCCCAGACCTGCCAAATGAAAGGGCGTTCGCGGAACATCCTGCAGTGCTGGGCGAAGAAGCCGTCCCTCAGCCATTCCTCGAGGCTCCTGCCGGCAAAGCCGGCACTCTTGAGCATGTTGTCAAGAATCTGCCCAGACCATTTGTAACCCCAGGTCTTTTTGAGAAATTCATGTACTTTTTTCACGGCACCCTGCCTGCCCGGCAGTCCGGGTATGCAGAGGATTCCGCCGGCTCCTGCCATACGGTCGTCCTTTTTGAAATATCCCGTCATGTAGCGCTGACTGCCGTCGAGCTCAATGTCCCCGTAGATCTCCGGGGGCCAGCGGTATCCCATGACACGGCAGACGGCTATCTGCAGAGAGTTAATGTCCTTTCTCTTAAAATGCATTGACACCGGCTCTTTTCTCTCGGCGTTCCATAATACTGATTCGAACGGGTGTCCGTGGAATGTCCACTGCGTCGGGTCATCCGAATACGGGAACGGAAGCCAGGCGTCATATTCGCTCCAGGCTCTGCCTTCCCACCTGTAGCTGTCGAAAGGAACGCTCAGCAATTCCTTGTCGGAAAATTTCTTGGTATTCATCGTGCCCTGCAGGTGCTTCTCAAACTCCAGAGAAGAGCAGCAGCACCAGAGAGGAGCGAGATTCTTGACGTCCCTGGGGATCAGCACCACGACGTCACTCGAATGAAGATCGCCGGTGTAGAGAGTTGCCTGGCGATTTCCTGTGAGAGAGACCGCCACTCCGACGGCGCGGGATTCCTCGCGATCCGTGTACCACGGGGTTGCCCTCCTGTACCTGACCGTTCCCCTGTGTCTGGCCTGTGCAAGTTTCTCGCGCGTCAGGCGGATTAGGTCGGATCTTCCCCCGTAATGTATTGTGCCTTCTGTCGGGGCCTGAAAGAGTCTCCATCCGGCTTCCGTGTAAACGCGAGGGAATTCCCAGAAAAACCTCCTGAAACGCGCGTCGTCTCCCGATTCAGTTCCGGCCTGAACAGTCACGATTTCATTCAACGGCTTTCCCAGGGAAAGTTCGCCTGACAGTGCGGAACAGGCAGCCGCAGGCGTTGTCAGGTCCTGAACCCGGCATGAACCCCGCGGCTCGATTGGGGAAATGACAGATTCCTGACCTGACAAGCCAGGGATTTCACCGGGGGAGCATGTCCCCGATTTCCCAAGGCTGGTTATCAGGAGCGCGGATCTGACCGGAATGTCATTCCATGATTCAAAATCACGCGTCATCTGGCCGAACTGCACACTCCTGCCGGCCAAGTCGAGCAGACGTTTCCGGAAAGGCTCGTAACTGTCTTTGAAAAGCCAGGATATCGGTGAGAGGATGGCGAGGGTCCCGCCCCGGTCGATCATGGATAAGCATCTCTCCACAAAAACAGTCGACAGGTCGTCCTTGCTTTCAGGGTAACGTCCCTCGCAAAACTCCCTGAGACCGTCTGGCTGCTTGGATGCCGGAACATTCGGAAAGTTTCCGACGACAAGTGTGTAGCGTCTCGACAGAAGCGAAGCGGCCCTGACGATCTGGAATGCCGAAAGTGCGACATCCCGGAATTCGTCAGAATTATGTTCGGAGAGTTTCCCTTTCAGCCGATCCAGGGCATAGTCCAAATCCGACAGGTCAGCCGGGCCAGATCCCGTGGCCAGACACGGCTCCATGAGGCTCCCCAGAACCGGCGATTCCCGGAAAAGCCCGTGCAGGTTCATAACAACTCGGCCCAGC
The DNA here is from genome assembly GCA_031263525.1 of Deltaproteobacteria bacterium. Classification (GTDB taxonomy): domain Bacteria; phylum Desulfobacterota; class Desulfarculia; order Adiutricales; family Adiutricaceae; genus JAIRZX01. The sequence continues at coordinate 8,913 of JAISFP010000240.1, forward strand.
CTCTCGTCACTGCCGGCGAGCCCGAGCAAGTCATTTCTCGTGTGGTCGGCCGGCAAGCCCGAACACTCGACATTTAGCCGGGGAAGGTCTCTGTATCCGCCGGCTCCCGGATATGTCCAGGCGGAGAGCATGAGCCCGAACTTTGTCAGCTGCACGCAGCGCCTGTCTATATCGAGGCCGTGAACGTTTTCCGAGAGTACCGCGTCAACCGCGTCTCTCACAGAAAGGCTGTCAGCTTTCACGCGCATCGGCACGAGCATTTTGAACGCCGTGACCAGGAACTGGCCGGACCCGCAGCACGGATCAATAATCCTGAAATCAGACATTTCGGCAGGCCATGTGGCGAACGTTCCGGACCTGCAAGTCCAGGAACCGTCATCTCCCCTGTCCAGGCAGATGCTGTCGATGCTGACCCCCTCGAGCAACGCGCTTTCCCAGATCTCGCTTCCGGAAGATGCCGTCTTCCACAGCTCATCCGGGATCTGTCTTCCCGCCCACCATGCCCCGACGGAGTTGTGCAGAAGGTACCTTACCATGTCGCCGTCGGTCATCCTCTGACTGAGGGCAGGCCGCCAGTCTCTGCTCCTGTCGTATCTTTCGCTCATATGATCGTACGTATTCCGCCACTCGTGGAAAACGTACGAGAGGCTGTCGGACGGCATGACAACCCTTCGGGGCATCCTCGCCAGCCCCTTTTGCATCTTTTCCCGTCTCTTCTTCGGGATCGCCAGAAGGCTGGCGGGTGACTCCGGAAGGAATATCTCGGGAAGCATCTCCTCGGCCAGCCTCGCAGCCACGCTCCAGTCGTCCGGCTCGCCCGTGTCTCCGGCCATCCTGCCGCACTCATCAAGGCTCACGCTTTCCGCCCCCTCCCCGGCACGGCGCACGAGGATCCCCCTTTCTGCAAGGTGCCTTGCGAACAGCACCCGGTGGAAACGCTCGTAGGTGGCCTCGTCCAGGAGCCGCTCCATGCCCTTGTCGCCGCCGTCGAAAGCGTCCCCAAGCCGTCTCCCGTGCCGCCTGAGCCTCAGCCTGAAATCGATCTCCTCGCATGTCAGCTCCGGCGGCGGAGACAGGTCGTTCACGCCGAGACGCCCCAGCTCGTCTCTCGCGGCTTTCTTGGCGTTCGAGTATCCGCTCTCGACAGCTTTATCGAGATCTCTTTGCAGGCTTGAATCAGTGTATATGTCGGGATAGCTGTCAGTCTTGGCCATGGAAATGTCCTGGGGAAGTCTGTCTCCCTGAGCGGGGGTTTTGCGGAGTATGGCGAACCTTCAAAATCCTACCTGAATCCCCGCATGAAATCAACCCCTGTGCAATGAAAATTTTTGTTCCTCTTCATGCTTTCTCGTTTATATGTGTTCAAAAACAACAGTGCATGTATTTTAAAATTTATAACTACTGACAGTACAATGCCATTCAGTCATCGCTAGCTTTGACACTCTTCGTTAACAACCCCACAATTCTCCCCTTCAAAACTAAAGAATCTCCCTGCTCGAATTTGAACCAGCATATTAAGAGTTTCATAAATGAAAAATATGGTTTTTAACGTAGTTAAAATATTATCACTTCTCCCGTCATTCATAAAACAAATATTTCAGACAAAACTTAAATTTTAAATTTTATGTTCCAAAACGAATTGCACGTGAACGCATCCTGATTGTTTGCCTAGTTCTTCAACAAAACGCTATGTATGATCATGCCTCATTTGCCACATTGCCGCATGTCATTCCTGTTAACTGCCTGGATATTGTTTTAAATTTAATAATTGTTCCAAATCATTTTCCCTTTATATCTCCCTGACATCATTCTTTATGCATTGCCATTTCTTACAATTGTCTAAAACATACCATTCATAATTATTCATAACACTACTCAAACACTTTTTCAAAACACAAACCTATACGTCATCGCACATCGCAAATCTAGATTTATTAATTCACCATTACATGCTCTCACACGCCTTTATCAGACATGATATAATTTTAATTATCGAAATAAAGCATAAGCCATTTGCTCATATCGCAACTTGAATTCTTTTTATCCCATGTCAAATTGTTAAATTAGTATCAAACAATAATATGAAAATACCAAAGCTTAATTACAATATTTATAAATTTCGACACTCCTTCACATGTTCGTTGGCAAGGTCACTTGAGGTTCCTGTCAACCCTTAAAATCAGACTGAACCGGCAAGCCTTCATGCATCAAATCTGCAAAAAAGGATGGAAAAATGGAGAACTGCGCATGATCACGACTTCCCTCCCTGCTCCTCTTCCGGCATCAGCCTTCTTGAGCCGCCTCAGTCGCACGTGAAACAAAACCGGCGTTGAGCCGTAGAGCCGTAGAGCCGTAGAGCAGTAGAGGCGCGGAACACCCGAGCCTTGTCGCAAGCTCTTCCGGCTGGCTGGCAACGAAGTCCCCAGCTGGAAATCAGGACTCGTCTTCACTACAGATAACACCGGACCCTGCCGTAACGAGGACGGCCAGCGCCAGCGCGGACATGGCCTGAACACCGCCGCCGCCATCATGCAGTCCGGCCGTTCCCGACCGGGCACTTCAGCCCGCCGCAGCCAGGCCGCAGACCTGACCCGACCGCCGAGGCAGTGTCCGAGGGGTCTTCAGGGACGCCCGGGATCCCGGAACGCAGGGCTAGCCGACGTCCCCCATACCGGGGTACCTGACGTCCCGGAGCCATCCGAGCGCCCTTGCCAGGTCCAGGCCGTCCAGCCCCCCAGAGCCGTCTCCGCGGACGGCGAGCACGTCCCGGGCTACTTCGGCGCGGCGGGCGAGGCGGACGAGATCGGCCTGGCACCCGGCCGGCCCGCCGCCCCCGTGGGTCACGAACAGCCGCACGGCCTTGCCGGTGAAGTCGTGCTTCGAGAGCCAGGTCCTGACCGGCCCAGCCAGGCCGAACCACCACACGGGGCTCCCCACCAGCACGGCCCCGTATCCGGAGGGGTCCGGGGAAGGCTCGGCCAGCTCGGGCAGCTTGCCCTCCCGGCCCTCGTCCCTGGCCAGCTCGGAAAGCCTGCCCTCCTCTTCGGGGTAAGGGACGGCGGGGACGATCTCCCCCAGATCGGCCGGGAACTTCTCGGCAAGGAGCCTGGCTAGCCTAGCGGTGCTCCCCCCGAAGGAAAAGAACGCCACGAGCGCCTTCGGAGGGACCGCCGGGGCAGGGGGCACCTTGCCGGGACCCTCCTGGGCCAGGCGGAAACCGGTGCCTGAACGGCCTGTGAAACCGAAAGTCATCTGTATGTCCTTTCCCGTCCCGGCAGGGCCCGCCGGCCGTCCGGCCGGCCCGGAGAGATGCCTCCGTCCGGCATCCGGCCATCATGTTGCGGCGCGCGGGCTCCGCGCAGCTAGACCCCGCGGTAGCAGGGCTGCCCGGTGGCCGGATCCTTCACGGCCCTCAGCCAGGTTCGGACCCTGGCCTCGTCCAGGCCGATTAACCCCCCCCTCCCGTCGCACCTGACGTGGAGGATGTCCTGCTCGACGCTGGCGTTGCGGGCATGGCGCGTGAGATCGTCCAGGCACCTGTACCCCCCCCTCCCGTCGTGGGTCACGAACAGGGCGGCAGCCATGCCTGCGAAGTCGAACTTGGAAAGCCAGCTCCTGACCGGGCCCGCCAGCCCGGAGCGCCACACGGGGCTCCCCACCAGCACGACCTTGTAGCCGCCGGGCACGGGGTAGACCGGATTCAGCCAGGGCAGGGAGCCCAGCCTCTCCTCCTCCTCGAGGGCCCGGACGTGGCTGTCCTCCTCGCTGGGGTAGGGGACGCTCGGCTCCAGGCTCGCCAGCTCGCCCGAGGAAAGCATGGCCACCGTCTCGGCGAGCTTGCGCGTGCTCCCGCTGTGGGAGAAGTAGGCCACGAGGGTCTTCGGGAAAAGCAGCGTGCCCCCCCGTCCGCCGGAGCGCTGGACCACGCTGACAATGGGGCGGGAGGAGGAGCGGGAGGCCGGTCGGAGGACGGAGGTGATGACCTTGCGGGAGCCTGGACCGGAGACGGGACGGTCCGCGGCGGCGAACAGCACGGTGGAGTTCACAGGTCGCGTTGCGCGGTAAGTCACGTGGCTCCTTTCCGAATGCCCGGGACGGCACGGCGGCCCGTCCGCTTCGGCAGATGACTGCCGGGAGGTTCCGGGGGAGCTTCCCGGAATGCGCCGACAAGCCGAGAACGCTCCGTTTTCTCTGCCTGAAGCGAGGCGTGGGGGCCATGGGCCGGCTGGCGCGACCGTCACGGCGGAAAGACTGCGGCTCCGGGCAGCAGGGCCTCAGCAAGCGTCCTCGGGTGGTTCCGGGGTTCCTGAGTCCTGGGTCCTGGATTCTGAGCTCCTGAGCACCCAGGGGTTCTTGGGCTCGAGGTTCCCCCGCGAACAGGGCTCCGGCAGTCCCCCCGCTTGTCTCGGGGGAGCTAGAGGCCACCCGGGCCCCTGGGTTCCCGGCGTCATCATGATTCCGGGGGTGACTCCGGACTGTCGGAGGAAGAGTCCGGGAGAGGCGCCCCGGAAACGCCCGATTCATCTGAGGCGGGACTCTCCGGGTCAGAAGGCGATCCTTCGCACTCGCGGCAGAAGGGGATATCCGTCGGCTCCGCGGAGCCAGCGGCAGGGAGGGCGTCAGCCTGGCCGTCTGCGTCACCGGCAGGCCGGTCTCCCTCCGTCTCTGCGTCGTCCGCGACCGAGGTGTCAGCGGCCGGGCCGTCCGAATCCGTGGCGGGGTGGGCGACCGCCGGGTCTTCGGAATCAGCGGGAGGGGGGGGTGCCGCCGCCGGGTCGTCGGCATCAGAGTAAGGGAGGTCCGACCCGGGCTCGCCGGTGCCGGGCCCCTCGGCAGGAGACGGGGCGTCCGCCAAGGCCGGGACAGGCGGAGGGGAAGTTCCGGGCTTCGGAACCAGTGTTATGTGCTGAAGCTCGCTGAACGTGCCCAGGCGCATGGCCGGGCCGAAGGTTCCCACGCCCTGGGATACCAGGAGCTTCACGCCGCCTATGTCGTAGCGGCCCCGGATGTACGGGAAGTTGCGGCGGATGAGGATGGTGCCGGGGAAGACCTGGCCCCCGTGCGTGTGCCCGGCCAGGTAGACCTCCATGCCCTCCCGGTCGGCGTACTGGAGGCCCACGGGGCTGTGGTGGACCAGGAGATCGGGGAGGCCGGGGTCCCTGGCAATCTTGGGGAGCTCCTGGTCTAGCCCGAGGTCGTTCACCCTGTGGCCCTGGTTGGAGTTCAGGTCCGCGTTCATGTAGTGGAGGCCGACGAGATTGAGCCCGCTCTCCTCGACCCTCTCGGAAAGGAGGACCCTGATGCCGGCGTTCCGGACGAAGTCCAGGACCTCCCGGGTGTCGACATAGTACTCGTGGTTGCCGGTTGTGAAATACTGCCTGGCGTTCACGCCCCTGAACTGGTCGAATACCTCGGGCTTCAGGGCTATGTTCCCGTCGACCAGATCGCCGTTGTAGAGGACGAAGTCCGGCCCGAGCTCGTTTATGGCCGCCACCACCTTCTTGAGGAACCCCGCTCCCCTGGCCGGGCCGAGGTGGATGTCTGGAGCATGCACTATGGTCACTGGCGCGGCGAGACCGGGAACCTCCATCTGGTGGCGGGTAACCGTGAACGACTGCACCCGCACGAAGCCGTACAGGACCAGGAGAAGCGCCAGGCCGCAGACCGCCCCGGAGGCCGCCTTCATGGGAAGCCTCTTCAGCGGCAGCCTCAGGAGGTCCAGGAGCACCGTCCCCATGAAGGCGAAGGCCCCGAACATGACCAGGAGGCCCAGCGCCACGAAGAGGACGGAGAAGAGCCGGCTGTCCATGGTGTAGGCGCCGCTCCTGAGGACCGCGACGTAGCCTCCTGTCCATGCGAATCCCGCTACGGTCCAGGGCCAGGACCTCTTCCATCCCATCCACTTCCTGAGCCGCCAGGGGGTGTAGAAGTAGGAGAGGATCAGAAGGCAGAAGATTGCCATGAACATGGGGGAGTCCTCCGTGCGGCCTCGAGGCGGGCAGGCATCCCCGCCCTTTCGCGGGTCTCCGGCCTGAAGGGGGGCCCGCAACTTATGTCAGGTCGTTCGGGGGATCATACCACAGCCCGGACGTTTTAGCTCATTTGATTTTATGATCGGGAAGATACTGCATAAATTTAAAAGACAAAACATATCATTGCTATTACATATTAAAAAATATCAATAACATTAATTAAAGCAATAATTAAGATATAAATATACTTTATATACCTAATTATTAATCAATGCCTTAATACTAGAGCTGAACAGAATCCTCTCGCGGGGCGGACAGCCGGAGTCACCCCCGCTCCCATCATGTCCCTGACGACACCACGTCACAGCAGGACCTAGCATCAGAACCAGCTGTGAAAAGAGAAAGCAATCAGAAATTGAAAATAATTTTAAAATTTAAAAAATTTATACTCAGACAAAAGAAAATTTGATTACAGAATCAAAAAAATTATGCACTAATTTATAAATAATCATGTCATGCCAAAACTAATACAAAATACAATTAAATTCTTCTAAATTATAAATAATTTGTATACTTGATTTTTGTCTTTTCATATCCAGATCAACTTGATATTATCAAATATTTAAATATAAATTTTCTTACCTTTTAAAATACCACATCGTATATAGTTAATATCAAAATAATTATATAAATATTAATTTTAGATAAATTTAAATGCATACAAATTTAAATGAATGTGAATGCATACAAACTAAGTCAAATGGCACCAATAAAGCGAGCATCCAAAGTGGCTATTGATGTCAGCTCCCTGACTCCCTCTTGTCGGAAAACGGGATGTGGTAGTCATTTATGCGCTGACCCTTGAAAATTTCCAGCCACGGTTTTGATTTCAGTGTCTTGGAGACATCGGGTGCAGTATCGTCAGTGCCCCTGTCCTTTCTCCAGTCGATATGGGGCCTTGCCCTCAGTATTCCGGCACCCTTGATCTTGATGTCGGGGCCGGTCATGAACGGCCTGATGTTAAGGCGTACCCCGTCGTCCAGGTCTGGACGGTATCCCTTCGGCTGCCCCTTGAGGCTCTTCCAGCGGACGAATATGTCGTAAGGGGCGTCGCCCTTCAGGATCGCCCTGAGCCTAGCACTGAGCGCAGATGCAGCCACGATCATCTCCCGTGCAATGGGCGCATTGGGATCGCTCCCCGACTTCAGGTTTCTTATCCACCGGTCAAGACGGTCGTTCACAAGACTTTTAAGAAGACCGTGCGAAAGCCTGTGCGAGTTTATGAAAGCAGAAAACCCAAGCCTGTGCCCGTCCCAGATATGCCATATGAAGGGACGATCGCGAAACAGGGAGCAGTGCTGGGCGAAGAACCCGTCGCGCAGCCAGTCGCCCAGGTCCTTCCCGGAAAATCCGGCATCGTCCAGGAGAGTCTTCAGCACGTCGTCTGACCAGGACTTGCCGTAGGAGGCGGAGAGCATCTCGAGCACCCTTGACTGTCCGTCCTCCTCGTCGCCCATGCGCGGAATGCAGAGTATTCCGTCACCTTCGCCTGAAACGGAGCGGGGCAAGGACCCGCATAGCTTCACAAGCCTGCGCTGCTCGCCAGAAAGCGGCATGCCAGCGTGAATCTCGGCAGGCCACCGGTAGCCAAGGACTCGGCAGACGGCTACCTGAAGCACGGTCCTGTCCATGCGCCGAGGTCCTGGGGCGACCCGCATGCGAGAGGGATCCCACACTGCTGACCCGCAGGGATGGCCGTGGAATATCCACTGCGTGGGATCGTCGGAATAGGGGGCGGGCAGTCCCCAGGGATATTCCTCGCCAGTCTTGGAAGTCCAGGCGTCAATGTCAAGCTGGACATTTTCAAGCGTCGCTTTCGAAACTTTCGAAACTTTTGAAACTTTCAGAGTTTTAGAGGTTTTAGATACATTGCCCTCCCCAGCTATCTCCCTTTCGAAATCCTGAGATGAGAAAAAGCTCCAAATCGGGGAAAGGTTCCTGAAATCCCTGGGAGAAATTACACAGATGTCCGACAGATAATAATCGCCGGCATAGAGAGTGGCATGGGGTTTGCCGGACAGCGACACGGCTACTCCCAGAGAGCCGGAATTCTTGCGGTCAGTCTTAAAGTCATCAAGCCGCAGCGTCTTTTCCATCCACATGATCTTGGAAGGCTTGCCCTTTTCCCGTCCGGCAACGTCGCCGGTACCGGTACCGGCGGTGCGAGGGGCCTGGCACATTTCACTGTCCCGGACGGCACCGGGCTCCGGTCCTGGTTTCTCAGATCGGGTTAGAACGACTCCCAGTGCATCGGACGTCGTGTGCTTCGGACACCCGGAAACATTCCACAGATGTCTGTCCTTCCAGCTGATCACAGACGATCTCCCCCCGAAATGGACGGTGCTTCCGATTGAGCTATGGCAGAAGCGCCATCCCGGATCAAATGTCGGCATCTCCCAGAAAAAGCGCCTGAAACGGGCGTCGTCTCCCGTCGTCATGCCCTTGTCAGACGCGGCGAGCCCGCCCAGCCGACAATCTTCCGCCCGTATCCAGGCATCAGGACTGTCAATGACACATGGCTTCGCATGTTCCGGAATCGAGGGAGATCCCGGCATGCCGGGCAAAGAGACGTCCGGTAACCTGTCAGTCGCTACGGCGCGTCCGGCATTGTCGCCTGACGACATGCCATGGCCGATGCTCAGCAATGACGACCTGACTGGACGGCCGTGTTCCGCACAGAAATTTTTCGACTGCGGCCCGAACAGGAAACGGTTCATGCCGTCGTCGATAAATGCTTCGCGGAAAGGGACGTAGATATCTTGAAGGAGCCAGAACGCGGGAGACACAAAGCCGGCGACACCGGGCGTGGAGAGAAGCTTCAGGCACCTTTCAATGAACACAGTCGACAGATCATGAAACGCCAGGGGATAGTTGCGTTCGCAGAAGTCACGCAGTACGCCTTCCTGCCGTGAAAAAGGGTAACTGGGCACGTCGGCCAGGACAAGCTGGTAACGTCTGGAAAGGAGTGATGCGGCCAGGAGTGTCTCGCGGGCGGAAAGGACACTTCCGGGCAGCTCGTCCGGGGTATCCGACAGCTTCTTGTCCAGGCATTCAAGAGCATATTCCATGTCCTGCAGGGTGAGACTCTCGGTTTGGGGACCTGACTCCGGCTCGGCCAGGCTTCCCAGGACCTGGACATCGCAGAACTTCGTGCGCAGCCGATCTATCACGCCGGCGAGCCTCTCGTTGCCGCCGGCAAGCGACAGCCAGTCCTTCACTTCCACGTCGGCCGACACCGCATGGCATGCGACGTTCAGACGCGGCAGGACGCGGTATCCACCTGCACCTGGATATGTCCATGCCGACAGTGTCAGGGCGAACTTGGCTATCTCGGCACTCCGCCTGTCCAGCTCCAGTCCGTGGATATTGTCCCGGAGCACCGAGTCCACGGCATTTTCCGCAGTGAGCCCTTCAAGCTTCATCCGCATGGGCACGAGCATCCTGAAGGCCTCAACGAGGAAATGGCCTGATCCGCAGCACGGGTCGAGAATCTTGAGCTCTCCCATGTCTTTCGGCCATCCGTCAAACGTCCCCGCAACAGGCGTGAAGGATCCGTCCCCGCCCCTGGTCATGCTGAGCTTCTCCCAGCCGACCCCCTCGAGCGAGGCAGCGTTCCGAATCTCCCCGATGTCCGGAGACGCCTTCAGAAAATCCGAGGGAACCTGTCTCGCGCACCACCATGCCCCTAAGGTGTTGTCCAGGACGAAGCGCACCATGGACTGGTCTGCACCCAACTGTGTGCAGGCAGGATATTCCGGTCTCTTATAAATGGAAATCCTTGACAATAGCTTACCCTGTTCATGCCAGAGGTTGCCAAACCAGAAGAGGGCTTCGGATGTCCGGAACAGCTCCGGAGACACCATGCTCAAACATTTCGAGAACACGCCCCGCTTCTCCCGGGGGTATGCCGAGCGGGTCACAGGCGAACCAGAAGTGAAGATCTGGGGAAGCATGTCTTCCGCGAGACGCGCGGCGAGAGCCCAGCCGTCACTTTCCCCCGCTTCAGCTGCCAGCCTGTCGCACTCCTCCAGGCTGACGGGAACCGGTCCGCCGCTCATCGGGTACATGAGCAGGCAGTTTTCCGCCAGGTATCTCGAGAAAAGCGTCCTGTGCCAGTACCCGTAGACGATTTCGTCCATGAGGCATCCATAGTCGCCGATGCTGCCGTACGTGGGGACGCCCAGCTGTCCCCCGCGAATCTTCAGGGCGTTCCAAATTGCCGCTTCATCTGCAGTAAGCTCGGGAGGCGGGGACGTTTCTACCACCACGAGAGACTGGAGGACATCTCTGAGCGTCGACTTTCCAAGGTGGCGGGCTATGGTGACGGCTTCTGTTATCTCGTCAATCGAATCCCTGCTTATCTGCTGCATGCATCGTCTCCGGCATCGAGGTTTCTGGACCGTCTGAGATATTTGACGAATCGGCAGACAGCATAACTAATTCCGAGTCCGAAATCAACACCTCAGCCTCAGGCGCCTTTCCGTCATATTACCAGTCCAATGAAATGTCGGAATTTAGCTATCAATCCAAAGGTGAAAAGGTCGGGAAAACCCCCAGACATGGCATCTCCTCTCTATGATTCGCTAATGAAATAGGGAAGATGATTCCGACATTTACATGGACGGGTAATAATCTCTCTGTCCAGGCCGACAAGAAGGAAGTGCCGTACACCACAGGCACAAGATCCGCTTCACAGGCCACACATCCGATGTTCCACCTTTGTAGTGAAATTTCCGGAATCACTCTAAACATGCCTGATCCTTCCTTCTTTTAACTACATTGTCCTTCGCCATCATCTCCTCCAGACTCAAATATTTCCTAGTTCACCACAAGATTGAAGTTAAAATCTCAACACTATCCATATCAGAAATTCAAAATTTTGTCTGACAAATATTAATTGTTCACAAAATTATTAATTCATCTTCCAAAACTGACTGTAACTTTTCAAATCCCCATCATTTGCTGTCAGATGCGATCTTACTCGACAATTTTTCAAAACTGTCATGAACTCTTCTTGATCTGCATTTTAACCAGACATCACGTAACCGGGAAAAGTTTCATTATATAAAAAACCTTTCGGGACTGACCGACCGACTTCAGAAATTTTCATTTATGACTGCATTTTGAAATTTTAATTGAAATTCCTGAATCCTGTTAACTATTCAGGCACCCCCCCAAGGGGGACTCAACAGGGGGATTTAACAAACCAAAATATTACGAGTTCGGTTAAATGTTATAATTTTGGCTATCGTTCCGGGGGTGAGAAATCAGTGCAAGACCCCAAATCTGGCATCTCATTGCCATGACTCGCTCCCATATCGTGGAAAAAGCTTTCAACATTTTCTAATATTTATCCGGAAGCGTAATACCCTCCATGGAAACAGTTTGCCCCACATGAAGTATCAACAGTTGACTCTTCAACTTCAAGGATTCCTCATCATGGCTCTCATCTCCCGAAAAAGATCCTCAATAGAGGGGGAGCTGAATGGTTGCGAATCCAGACATATCCATTTACTCCGTTCATGACAAGAACCGCCAGGATAGCCCGGTCAATGGCCGTCATGGCGCTTGTCCCACCATTTGCATGTTCCGTCCATGTCGCCGGAGCCATCCGGAGCTCACGGACCTCGCCCTCCGGCAATCTCCGTGGCCAAAAAGGCCTGCTGTGAGTCTTCCCGAGCCATGACGACCGGCAAGCCGCCCGCCTCGGAAGGTCACGGTCCCAGGCCAAGCCAGGCCGGCCTCTCCATCCTCCCCATGCCCTGCAGGGCATCAACCGTCCGCTATCTCGACAGCTTCCTCCTCGACCAGTCCGGCGTCCCTCTCGACGTGGAAGGACTTCAGTACCGGCTCGGGCCCTGCCAGAGAGAGGATGAGGTAGCTAGCCCCGGGGTCGAAGGAAAGCCTTATGTCCTCTTCCGATGGCCTGGCGGGAGTGTCGGGGTGGGAATGGAAGTTCCCCAGGGGAGCCAGCCCCCCTGCCCTCATGTCCTTCACGGCGGCGAGCTGCTCGCGCTGGTCCACGGTGAAGTGGATCCTGCTCTCGTCCAGGTTGCGGAGGACGTAGACCTTCTCCACCCTCTTCGCGTCCCCGCTTACGGTGCCGGCTATGAGCCCGCATGCCTCGAGCGGCCTCACGGAAAGCGAGTGGGAGACGATGGTGTCCAGAGACGAACGTGGAAGTATCACCTTCATAATCTTAACCTCCTTCCAGGGCATCGCCGCCTTTTCCTCATTATGCCAGGGCATCGCCGCCGTTCCGATGTCGGCCCAGCCCGGATCGGGCCCGGCAGGCGGCGGCTGCCTGCCGGGCGGTCTCTTCTTCCAGGCCTCCATGCCTCCTGGCCCGCGCAGTCCCGCCACGCGGGGCTCGCACTTCCGGTGCCTGAAGGCTTCCGGCCCCGGCGACCGGGCAAGCACAGGGCTGAACGAGCCGGACCTCACAGTGCGAGGGATGCCCTGCCTCACCTTCCGGCAGGGACGGCTTCACCAGGAGCAGCCGTGCCGTCCGGCAACCGCGACTTAACCCGACCCTGCCTCACCTTCCGGCAGGGACGGATTCCCCGGGACCTCCCCGCAAGACCAGGAAGTTCCGTAAGTCCAGGAAGTCCCGCAGGTCCAGGAAGTTCCGGAAGTCCAGGAAGTCCGGGTAGTTCCGTAATTCCCGGACTAAAGGTCGCAGGCCGGGATCTCGTAGTCGGCAGGCTTCAGGATGGCGGGCTCCTTCCCGCAGACGGGGCAGGTGGGCCTGGCCGGGAGCCTCACCTTCCTGAAGTCGTTCTCGAGCGCGTCGTAGGTGAGGAGGTTCCCGGTCAGGAGCTCCCCCGTTCCCGAGAGGAACTTCACCGCCTCCATTGCCTGGAGGCAGCCTATCACCCCGGCCATGGCCCCTATCACGCCGGCCTCCCGGCACGTGGGCACGGCCGACGGGGGCGGCGGATCCCTGAAGACGCAGCGGTAGCACGGCCCCTTCCCGGGCACCCAGGTCATGAGCTGGCCGCGCCAGCGGATGATGCCGGCGTGGCAGAACGGCTTGGAGGCTATGACGCAGGCGTCGTTTATGAGGAACTTGGCCGCGAAGTTGTCCGTTCCGTCCAGGACGAAGTCGTAGTCCCCTATCGCCTCCAGGATGTTCGCGGCGGTGAGCCGCCCCTCGAAGGCCCTCACCTCGATCTCGGGGTTCAGCGCCTCCACGGCCTCCTTCGCCGACAGCGCCTTGGGCCTGCCCACGTCGGGGGTGGAGTGGATGACCTGGCGCTGGAGATTCGAGAGGTCCACCACGTCCCCGTCGGCCACGCCTATCACCCCCACCCCGGCGGCCGCGAGGTACAGGGCGGCTGGCGCGCCCAGGCCGCCCGCGCCCACTATCATGACCTTTCCGGCCTTCAGCCTCTTCTGGCCCCTGGCCCCGAACTCCTTCAGGATGATGTTTCTCGAGTAGCGCTCGAGCTCCTGGATCGTGAAGCTGACCGGCTCACTCACTTGCTCCACCCCCGCCGCCCATGAAGTACAGGAACTCCACGCTGTCTCCGTCCTTGAGCTTCCTCGCGGCGAGATCCGCCCCCTCCACGAACTCGTCGTTCACCGCCACGGTCACGTACTCCGGCGTCTCGACCTTCTCCAGGCCCATGAGATCCGTGAGCAGCAGCTCATCGGGGAAAGTCTTGGTCACCCCGCGCACCGTTATCTCCATCTGGAAATCCTCCTTCAGGCGCCTCCGGCACCCCTGGTTTCTCTCCTCGTCCTCCGTCCGGGACCCGGACCGGCCCCGGCTTCGCCTAACTTGTTCGTCCCTGCCGCGCCTTTCGGCCTCGTCCCGGACTCGGCAGCCGTTTCTGCCCTGGCCATGAACCAGACACAGGTTCTGGCCTTGCGTTTCGTCATTTGCACGGCCCATGCCTCGGCTGTCGCTTCCGTCCTGGCCCATGGTCCCGGCTCTTGACCCGTCTTCGCCCTCACCTTGCACGGCCCCGTCTATCGATTTCACCCTGGCTCGGACTCGGATGAAGATTCCGCCATGAACATGAACCAGACACTGGTACTGGCCAAGCGTTTCGTCATTTTCCTTCCTAGGCCTCGGGCGCCGCCTCCGTCCTGACCCTTGCCACGTCCTCGCCTCCGTCCTTGCCAGGACTTGCCTGTCAATTTCTCCCTGACTCGGACTCGGCAGTCTTTTCTGCCCTGACCATGAACCAGGCCCTGTTTCTGGCATGGCTTTTCGTCATTCTCCCGAACCCGGACTTCGTCTGTCGCATCCGGCCTGGCCCGGCCCCGCCTTACGCCCTCTTTCCGGCTCCGGCCCCGCCTTCCGCCCTCATCCCGGCTCCGGCCCCGCCTTCCGCCCTCTTTCCGGCTCCGGCCCCGCCTTCCGCCCTCATCCCGGCTCCGGCCTCGCCTTCCGCCCTCATCCCGGCTCCGGCCTCGCCTTCCGCCCTCATCCCGGCTCCGGCCCCGCCTTCCGCCCTCTTTCCGGCTCCGGCCTCGCCTTCCGCCCTCTTTCCGGCTCCGGCCTCGCCTTCAGCCTTTCCTTACCCTGACCTGGTACAGGCCCTGACCCTCTTCGGCCTTCGTCCAAATTTCGGTGGGCATTGCGCGAACAAACCGCGACGGATGCCCTGCCCTCGCCGCCATTCCGGTTTCACCCGAGCCTCTCTGCCGGGCTGAGCCGGACGGGTCGGGCAGTGCTGGACGGGCCGACGCTGAAGAGGCAAGTGCCACAGTACCAGCTGGCGGTTCCCGCATGTCGGAAGCTCATGCGAAGTTCGCCTCCTGCCCAATTAATTTATTAACGCCTTCGCCGACGCCGGACAGCCGGAAACGGGGCGGCCCGCCCGTCTCGGGAGATCTCTCCCGCAGGGCTGTCGTCCCCCGCCATGCCGGAACTGCCGTCCCGGATCCCATTGAAAACCCTTGCCGGAGCCTGATGCCCCGGCGGTCCGGAGCCTGATGCCCCGGCGGCCCGGCACCTGCTGTCCCGACTGACCGGAGCCAACTGCCACGGCGGCCAGGACCTTGCTGGCACCCCAGCTACCCGTCCGCACCCGCGACCGGCGGGCCCCCGGAAGCCCCGACCCTACCGGGTCCCGGCCACGGGCTCGGCCTTCCGCACCCGGAGGTCGTAGGTCCCGTCGCCGTTGTCCACGAGCTTCAGGATCTTGTGGCCCTCCTCCTTCAGGCTCCTGGGCACGTTGGACACGGCCTCCCCCTCGTTCAGGCGGATGGATATCTCCTCGCCGTCGTCCATCTCGTCAATGGCCATCTTCGCCAGCACGAAAGTCATGGGGCACACGGATCCCGTGGTGTCCACGACGTGCTTCTTGCCGCTTCCCCGGCCAGCCATGTTCATCCTCCGTTCATCAGCTTCCGCAGGGACTCCCACCCGGTCCTGTCGATGGCGCCCCTGAAGCGCTCGCCGGGCAGGGCGTTCTCCGCGAAGAAGTCCACCGCGCGGTCGGCCGCGGCGAAGAGCTCGGCCTTGTCGGCCATGAGCGGCATGAGGGCCCTGCCCACGGCTATCCGGTTCCCGAAGGTGCCGCCGAAGTAGAGCATGTAGCCGGGCGTCCCCCTCCAGGCGTCAACGGGGCACGAGTGGACGCAGCGGCCGCAGTTGTCGCACCTGGCGCGGTCTATGACTGCCGGGCCGTCCTCCCCCGCGAGCGTGATGGCCCCCACCCGGCAGGCCTTCACGCAGACCCCGCAGCCCGTGCAGGCGTCCGCGTCCAGCTCCACGAACATGGCCCCCTTGACGCCGAGGTCGTTCTCCTCGGCCTTCAGGCAGTTGTTCACGCAGCCGGTCACCCCGAACTTGAACTTGTGCGGGAGCTCGCGGCCGAAGTAACGCTCGGAAATCTCCTCGGCCAGCGCCGACGTGTCGATGCACGCGGAGGGACACACCTCGGTCCCCTGGCAGGCGGTTACCGTTCGCACCCTGGGGCCGCAGACGCTCGCGTCGACGCCCCGCTCCGCCAGGAAGGTCTTGCACAGCTGGGTGCATTTCAGGTCAACGAAAGGTATCTCCACCCCCTGGCGGGATGTCAGGTGCAGCCTTCCGGCCCCGAAGCGGTCCGCCGCCTCCGCCATGGCCCTCGCCTGGTCGGAGGTGATGTTGCCGCCCACGACCTTCAGCCGGAACGAGAACTTGCCCTTCTGCCTCTGGCGCATGAAGCCGCCGTTCTTCAGTGCCTTGTAGTCCGTTTCCACGTCTTTCAGCCTCCCGTTCCGGGCCGGGGCGATCCTGGCCGGTGCCCGGCGTCTTCCGCACATGCCATCGTCTCATGCCCGCCGCGGCGCGTCACGCCGGCGCGGGCCGCTCGGCTCAGGCGCCTTGCCAGGATGCCGGCCCCCGGCCGCGCCAACCCGACTGAGATCTCCAGGTTCATGCCACCTGGCTCGGAGCCCGGGGGCCGCGACCTCCAGCTTCCGGCAGCCGGGCTCAGGTCTTCCGGGCTCCCGCTTCCGGAGTCCGGTCTTCCGGGCTCCCGCTTCCGGAGTCCGGTCTTCCGGGCTCCTGCTTCCGGAGTCCGGTCTTCCGGGCTCCTGCTTCCGGAGTCCGGTCTTCCGGGCTCCGGTCTTCCGGGATCCTGCCTCCGGGTTCCGGTCTGCAGGGCTCCTGCCTCCGGGCTCCGGTCTTCGGGGCTCCTGCCTCCGGGCTCCGGCCTTCGGGGCTCCCGCTTCCGGGGTCCGGCCTTCGGGGCTCCCGCTTCCGGGGTCCGGCCTTCGGGGCTCCCGCTTCCGGGGTCCGGTCTTCGGGGCTCCCGCTTCCGGGATGCGGTCTCCCGGCCAATGGTTCTGGGCCCCGGCCTTCCGAGCCGGGGAGCGTCCCGGACCCCTGGCGGATCCGGTCACGCCCCTTCCCCCGGGGGCGGGGGCTGGAGGCCCTCCCCCCCGGGACCCGCGAGGGGCCCGGACAAGGCTATCCTCCGGTAGGTGTTGAAGTCAAGCCATCTTGCGGCGGGATCGGGATCGGCCCCGGAGGCCCCCCGGGCAAAGGCCGCGAGGAGCTCCGCCCACTCTTCGGGGCTCGCCACCTTCAGGGCGAAGCCCCTGCCGTTCACGGCGGGGAAGCCCTCCCAGACGTAGGCGGAGAGGGGGATCACCTCGGCGACCCTGCCTTCCCGTATCCTCACCGCCGCCCGGTCCCGGAAGACCAGGACGTCGAAGGAGGGGGGGTAGCCGTACGAGTCGCCGGAAAGAGGCACGGGGTCCCCCACGGTCCATGTCCCTGGCGCATGCTCGCGGACCTCGACCGCCCCCCCGTCCAGGGAATAGCTGTACTCGTCGAAGACTGCGGCCCTGGCGTAGACGCCCCCGGCCCTGAACCCGGCACCCGCCTCGCCGGGGAGGCCCAGGCCGGTCACTATCCCCCCGCCCGCCACGTCGTAGCCGTCGACTATGACGAAGCGGCCCGTGACCCTGTGCCTGGAGAAGGCGTCCATCGCGACCGGCCTCTCCAGGCGGAAGGCCGCCTCGCAGACCTCGCCGGCCGAGGCCTCCCCGGCCGGGCCCGAGGGGGCCAGGGTGTCGGAGTCTATGCGCCCGTAGATGCCGGTGACCCTGCAGCCGCAGGAGTCCGTCGCGAGCTTCAGCCTGTAGCGGCGGCCGGCGACGAGCGGGGTCCTGCCCATCCAGAACACCGACGCCCTGAAGGAGTCGGCGGCCTCGGGGAGATCGCCCGGGAGCGACACCACCTCCCCCCGGCGGTTGAAGAACTCGTCCGCGACGGTAATGCCCACGGACTCCCCCGCCGAGGCCGAGCGGCACCCGGGGTCCGCCGGCCAGCGCTCCACGGTCACGCACCTGGTCCTCCTGGCGCCCGGGCTTATCACTATCTCGTCCCCGGCGGAAATCGACCCGCTCTCCACCCTGCCAGCTATGATGCGGCGGTCGTCGAACTTGTAGACGTCCTGGATGGGGAGCCTCAGCCCCTCCTCCCTGGCGGGCTTCTCCAGGGCGTCCAGGGCGGCAATCAGCGTCGGGCCCGCGAACCAGGGCATCATGGGGGAGGGCGCGAGCACGTTCTCGCCCATGAGGGCCGAGAGGGGCAGGAAGGGCCCGGCCTCCATCCCGAGGTTCCACAGGTAGGCCGAGAGCTCCTCCCGTATCCGCCCGAAGGCCTCCTCGGACCAGCCCGCCAGGTCCATCTTGTTCACGAGCACGCCCACGCGGCCCACGCCCAGGAGGGAGAGCATGTGCGCGTGGCGGCGGCTCTGCTCCTCCACCCCCCTCGCGGCGTCCACCACCAGGAAGGCTGCCTCCGCGTCCGAGGCCCCGGAAATCATGTTCTTCAGGAACTCCTTGTGGCCGGGCGCGTCTATTATGAGGTAGTCCCTCTTCTCCGTCCTGAACTGCAGCCTGGTGGTGTCGATGGTGATGCCCTGCTGGCGCTCCTCCTCGAACGCGTCCAGCAGGAACGCGAACTCGAAGGGCTGGCCCGTCTCCCTGGAGATCTCCCGCACCCGGTCGATCGCCCCCTGGGGGAGCGAGCCGGTGTCGTAGAGAAGCCTCCCTATCACCGTGGACTTGCCGTGGTCCACGTGCCCGGTCACCACCAGGGAGAGCTTCTCCCTGGCGTCCTGGCCCGCAGGGTCCGCGGAGGGCCCCCCGCCTGCCGGGCCGTCCGGCGCCCGGGAGTCCTGGGCAGGGACGTCAGGGCCCCGTGAGTCCGGGGCAGGGCCCTCAGGGACCCGTGAGTCCCGGGCAGGACCGTCCGGAGCGCCGGAATCCGGGGCGGGCGCCGCGGAGACGCCCTGGGACCGGGGGAAAGCGGGATCGTTTGCGGCATCCCCCGCCGAAGGTCCGATAGTCTTTTCAGTCACCGATTGGCCCTCTCTCGCCGCCTCCGGCGGCTCCCGTCAGTCTTTCCAAGGTCCCGAGCGGGCCGGCCAGGCCCGCGCGGCAAGTTCGCCGGCCCCTTCGCCCGGAAGTGCCCGCAGTCCGAAAGTCCCCTGCCCGGCCGGTCACGGGCCACGAAATCCGCTCCCGGCCAGTCCGGAGCCCCGACAGGCACCTGTCCGGCAGCTCAGGAACCTCGAAAGGTGCCTGTCCGGCAGGTCCCGAGCCCCGAAAGCTCTCGGCCCGGCCGGTCCGGGGGCCAGAACGGCCCGGCCCGAGAGCCCCCGGCCCCGCAGGCCGCGGCAACAATGTCCCCGGCACCCGGACCGGTCACATGTAGCCGTCCTTCCTGAGCTTCTGCATGGCGTAGGCGTCCTCGCGGTCCTGGGCGCGGCCCGCCCTCTCGCTCTCCCCGGTGTTCTCGAGCTCGGAGACTATCTCCGGGACCGTCACGGCCATGGACCGGACCTTCCCCGTGCAGGGGGCGCAGCCAAGGCTCCTGTAGCGCTCCCCGCCCTTCGAGAAGTACAGGTCGATGACGGGGATGCCCTCGCGCGCTATGTAGCGCCAGATGTCTATCTCGTTCCACTCCAGGAGGGGGTGGACCCTGATGTGGCGGCCCTTGGGGAAGTCCGTCTTGAACTGCCCCCAGAGCTCCGGCGGCTGGTTCGCGTAGTCCCAGCGGTCATCCTCGTTGCGCTCCGAGAAGACCCGCTCCTTGGAGCGGGAGCCCTCCTCGTCGCGCCGCACGCCCACTATGAGACCCTCGAAGCCGTACTGCCTGGTCATGTCGGCCAGGGCGTCGGTCTTGAGGGCCCTGCAGCAGACGAGCCGGCCCTGCTCCGGGCCCATGCCGTCCGCGAGGGCCCTCTCGTTCCGGTGGACTATCAGGTCCAGCCCGAGCTCCCTGGCCACCTTGTCCCTGTAGGCTATCATCTCGGGGATCTTGTAGCTCGTGTCCACGTGGATGAAGGGGAAGGGGGAGTGCCCGAAGAAGGCCTTCTTGGCCAGCCACAGGAGGACCGTGGAGTCCTTGCCTATCGACCACAGGAGGCCGAGCTTCCCGAGGTTGCTGTAGGCCTCCCTGAGTATGTAGACGCTTTGGGCCTCCAGGGAGGAGAGGTGGTTCATGGGAGACTGTCCTCCGGACATGGGCCCGGCCCCGCCTCAGGCGCGGGCCGGGACGCGGGGCATGGGAACCGGCTGAAAGAAGATTCGAAATCGAATCATGGACATTAGCATGGCACGAGATGAAATCGTGCGAACGGAAAGGCAGGGAAAGCTGAAAGGCGGAAACAAAGAAACCAGAAGCTGAAGCCAATCCGGCACCAGTGAGAGAAATGAAACGAAAGCGAAAGGCATCCCGAGGCAAGGCCAGAAAACGAATCACGTGTGAACCCTGACCGCAAACGTTCCGTCCGGCCGGCAGTCTCAGGCCGGCAGGCCCTAATAGCCTCCCTCCGCCTCCGGGTCGCCCGGGAAGTCCACGGGGTCGCTTCCCGGCCTCTCGAGACGCCAGACCGTGCGGCCCCCCTCCTCCCCGCAGCTCAGAAGCCCGCCCCGCCCGCCCAGGGCGGGAGGAAGGTAGAGCCTGACGGCCCGCTCGGGGCAGGCCTTCACGCAGGAGGCGCAACCCCAGCAGTCGTCCGGGTAGAGGATCCGGGCCGGGCCCCCCTCCCCTGCCGAGATGAGGGTGCCGGGGCAGACCTCCGCGCAACGGCCGCAGGACACGCACAGGGAAGCGTCAATCACGACGGACATGGGAACTCCCCCTTCCCCCGGCAGAGGCCGCCGGCCGCGCCGGTACCCGGTCCGGAAGGCGCGCCGCCCCCGACCTCCCCGTCCGGGGGGCGGTCCAGGGCGCGGGAGAGCATGACCGGGGGGTGCGCGGCGAGGTCCTCGGGGGGGAGCACGGGCGGCACGGCTATCCTGGAGTTCACGAGGCGCTCCAGGCCGGGGTCGGTCCCGGGATGGCCGGCGTACTCCCCGAAGCCAGGCCAGCGGGTCTCGGTCCTCTCCGCCAGGTGCGAGACGAGCGATCTGGCCACCGCCAGGCGTTCCCTGAGCTCCCAGATCCTGGAAAGCCCCTTCGGGGTGTCCGCCTTCAGCTCCCCCGACAGCCTCCAGATGCCTATGAGCCTCCTCTCCGCCTCCGCCAGGCCCTCGCGGCCGTAGCGGTAGCCCGATGAGCGTCCCCCGGCATAGAGGTCCATGGCCTTCTGCATGGCCTCCTCCAGCTCGCTCTCGTCATAGGCCGGCCGGGCGCCGGACGAGAGGCGCTCCAGTCGCTCCCGGAGAGCCCCGACGACATTGTCGGGTGACGCCGCGTTCACACCCGCGCCCGCCAGGGCCCTGTGCGGCCCAGCTACGCCGGAATCCCCGGAGCCTTTGGATGCCCCGGAGCCTCCGGAATCCGGAGAGTCCTGCAAGGGGCGGGAAGCTTCCGGAGCCCCGCCTTCCGCCGGGGACGTCCGGGGGAATCCGGAGGCTGTCCTGGCCGATATCGCCTCGGCGGCAATCCAGCCCTCCGCCACGGCCCCGGAGACGTACTTCTGGGGGGCACCGCCGGCCGCGTCCCCGCAGGCGTAGAGGCCGGGGAGGGTGGTCTCCCGGAACCGGTCCACCTGGAAGCCGCTCGCCGTGTGGCCGCCTATGACGTAAGGCTCGGTCCCCTCTATCTGGACCTCCACCTCGAGCGGGACGTCCCCGGACGCCCCCGGCATGCCGGCGCCTCCGGGATCCCGGCCCCCTCCGTCAGGCCCTGCGAGCCCGTCCTCCAGGAACCTCATGGCCTGCATGGGGGACATGTGGAAGTACGACCTGACGAGCGCCCTGCGCCCGCCTCCGTCCAGGGGGCCGGTGCGCATGACGCAGGGCCCGCGCCCGGCCTCGGTCTCGCGGCGCCACGCCAGGACCCTCTGTGAGGTGGTGTTCCCGTAGCGGGCCTCGTAGGTCTCGCCCAGGGCGTTCACCTGGCTGGCCCCCTGTCCCACCGCGAGCGTCCCGGTGGGGGCCGCGGTGTCCTGGAGCCTCAGCGCCACGAAACGCATCTCCAGGGTGGTCATCTCCGCGCCCGCCCAGATCCCCATGGCCCATCCTCCCCCTGTGTTGAAGGGCGGGTACCACATCTTATGCCCGGAAGGGCCGGGGTTGTTGGGGCGGTAGATCCCCGCCGCTCCGCCGGTGGCGCAGACGACGTAATCTGACTCCACGCAGACCAGTTCCGGGGCGTCGAGCTTCAGGGCGACGCATCCCGCGGCCCGGAATGGAGGGGGGCACGGCTCCCGGAAGACTCTCCCGGAGGACTTGGGCATGGGGGACGAAGACGAAGAAGGGGGAGATGGCGGGAAGGCACGGGAGCCAGGCGCCACCAGGAGCGAGAGCGCGTGGGCCCTCTCCACGACCGTCACGCCCTCCCTTCCCCTTACGGAGGCCGCGAGCAGGGGCTTTATGGACCCGCCGTTTATCTTCAGGTTCCTCCAGGAGCGGCTGGCCCAGCTCCCGTCGGGGTTCCTGTGGAAGGGGACGCCAAGCCCCTCCAGGAAGGCCGCCGCGTCCCCAAGCCTCTCGGACATGGTGAGGAGAAGCTCCCACGACCCTATGCCGTGGGCGTCCTCCAGCGCGTAGCGGGCGTAGTCGGCCGGGGTCTTCCCCGGGGCTGTCCAGGCGTTTATGGCGTTAACCCCGGCGGCCAGGCATCCGCTCCTCTCGATGGCGGCCTTCTCCAGGACGACAACCGAAAGCCCCCTGCCCGAGAGGAGCCATGCCGCGGCGATGCCGGCCGTGCCGCCGCCTATGACCGTCACGTCGGCTTTCATGCGCACGGTCCTGAAAGTTGTCTTCGGCATGGGTTGCTACTCTGGGGCTTGGCCTGTGGAAAGGGGAGCCCAGGCAAGCCGGGTCCGGACGCCCGGGCTTCGGAAGGGCATGAGAGCCGGGCCGGAGTGGCCCGGTTTCGGCGTATCGGAAAGGCAGGAGACCCTGGTGCAGGAGTTTCATGCGGACATGGACATCGACGTGATCCGTAAAGTCCGGACGATCAAAGGATCAAGGTCAGAAACCTGAGGCCGGAAGGCGGAGGCCGGAAGGCGGAGGCCGGAAGGCGGAGGCCGGAAGGCGGAGGCCGGAAGGCGGAGGCCGGAAGGCGGAGGCCGGAAGGCGGAGGCCGGAAGGCCGAGGCCGGACGGCGGAGGCA
>JAISFP010000320.1 GCA_031263525.1 Deltaproteobacteria bacterium
CCGGCCGCGTCCTCGCCGGCAACCCCAGGCCCGGCCGCGTCCTCGCCGGCATCGCAATGGCCGGCCGCGTCCTCGCCGACATTACCCACGCCGACATCGCCAGAGCCGCCCGCGTCCTCACCGACATTATCCACGCCGACACCGCTAGGGCCAGCCGCGTCCTCGCCGACATCGCCAGGGCCAGCCGCGTCCTCGCCGGTATCACCAGGGCCGCCCGCGTTCACGCCGACATCGCCAGGGCCGGCCTCATCCCCGCCGACCGAGCCGATGCAGCCGGACAGCGGATGACGGCGGAATAGGAAGCGGTAGATCATAACCGCCAGCGCGTGGAGGTCGGATTCCTTGGATGGGTCCGGTAAATCGCCCCTGAGGGCGGCCATGGCCTCCTCCGGAGACCTGTAGCCGGGAGCCCTGTATCCTGCGGCGGGGATGTGGCCTCTCCCGAAAAGCCAATCCAGGCCCGTGAGGCACACGTCTCCGGTGGAAGGCGAGACGAGGCACTCGAGGGCTGAAAGGCCGGGATGGACAAGCCCGTGGTCGTGGATAAGCGCCACGGCGCGGCACAGCTGAAGGCATACACCCAAGGCGCCCATGAGCTGCCCCGCATCGTTCCGCGGCACGCTCCTCATGTTCCTGGCGGAAGCGAACCAGAAACCCTCCTTCAGGGCCCCTTCAAGGGCGGAGCCGGCACCGAAGCGGAACTTTTCCGGGTAGATCGGCGTGACGTAGCCTTCCCGCCCGCCGTACTCGACCGCCAAGAGGGGCCATGAGAAGAGCTCCCGGATTGCAACGCCATCGGGGGTTCCGAGCGTCTCTCTCCGCCAGGGTCCGGCCAGGGCCTCGATCCTTTTCCGGCGGCCCGCGTCCGGATCGCCGCGGTAAAGCGCCACGACCGACGTGCCGCCCGCATTGAAATAGACGTCCTTGACGGACCCGGCGACGGCCCCCGCGGCCACGAACTCCACAGCCTGCTTGCCGTCGGGGGTCGATTGTGCCAGCATGGGGGCCGGGCTACCTCGGGGACTTTCGGTCATGGCTATTGCGGGCTCCTTTGTGGCGAGGCCGACAGGGCACGGCTACGAAAGGAAAGTCCGGAAGGCGAGGCAGTCGGGAAGGCCTCGCCATGCCGGGTAGACAACGCGATATCCTGAAGGACTTGAGAAATAAGGGAAGTCTGAAAAAAACGAGAAAGCCGCGCTAAATCGGCAATATCGCGCTACAGCGGGAAAACCTAGCGAGATCCGGAGGATCAATGAAATCTGGAATGCGGAGTGAAAACTGAGAGGCGCCCGTCGGAAATCCGGAAGGCCGAGAGCTATCACGTCAGCCACAAAATACCGCTACGTCCGCAAGATAACACGACAGCCGCAAGATATCACTAAACCTGTCCGGCGCAAGACTTGCCTCACAGCCGCAAGACTTGCCGGACCAGGAAGCGCTCGGCGCTCATCACACGCTCACGACGCTCACGTACGCCTTCCTCCCGTTGGAGTCGTTGGAGAGCCGGAGCGTCTGACCGTGGTAGAGAAGGAGCGCCTCCTTGGGGGCGTAGTTCATCCCCGTCCCCTCGTCGGTTATGACGGGAAGCTCAAGGTTCGTGAGGAACCATTTGCCTTTGAAGAGGGAGAAGTAACCCTGCGGCTTCAGCTGGTCGCCGGCGAGCTTCTCGTCCGGGAGGACGTTGTGCCGCACGTGCCAGGGGCTCAGGACCAGATCATTATAGACGACGAGGCGGTGGTTGTCGGAGCGGAAATTCCTGCCGTCCCGGGACGAGCTGAAATCCATGAAGGGGACCTGCCCGGAAGGGAACGCCCTGCCGCAGTAGGGGCACTTGGGCTTCGGGCCCCCGTCGTAGACGAACCAGCCCTTCGGGCAGTCGGGGTTGGCGCAGGGAAGCAGGCGGTCCACCGTCTTCACGAGCGCCTCGAACCAGTCGTCGGCGGTGGGCCGCTCGCGGGGGGCATGGAGGCCGTCCACGAAGGCCTTCAGGAACAGCTCCTTGAGGTGCGGGCCCATGACGGTGAAAGGGAGCTTCTGGGTGTCTATCCAGGGGAGGAGCTGCCCCTCGTCCTTCTCCACGCGCCGGCGGTTGGTGGGGTCGGTGGGGTGCTCGATGAACAGGGCCCTCTCGCCCATCTCGAGGGCCTCCTGGCGCTGCTCGTCCTCGTGGTCCCAGACCTTGGAGCCGCGCAGGGGGTGGCGGTGGAAGAGGTAGCTGTAGATGAGCACCGCCAGGGCGTGCAGGTCGGTCTCGGCGCAGGGGAGCTTCCTGGCAGGGTCCTTGCGGTCCAGGTGCTGGGTCATCACCACCTCGGGAGCGATGAAGTCAGGGGTGCCTAAGACGTCCGGGGCGAAGAACCCTGGCACCACCAGACCGTCTATGTCG
Organism: Deltaproteobacteria bacterium; assembly: GCA_031263525.1. GTDB lineage: Bacteria > Desulfobacterota > Desulfarculia > Adiutricales > Adiutricaceae > JAIRZX01. Next base: position 2,387 of record JAISFP010000320.1, read on the forward strand.
ATTACGCAGGCGCTCCCGGTCGAGGGGTCGACCAGGCAGTTCTTGTATGAGAGATCGGAGTGCGCGAGGCCGTTGGCGTGCAGCCGCTTCACCGCCCGGCTCAGGGAGGCGCAGATCTGGAGGTAGCTCTTGAGGTTGCCCCTCTCGCCCTTGGGTACGGTCCGGTTGAAGTTCTTCGGCGACGTGAACCAGTAGCCCTCCTTCTCGCAGCCTTCCAGGGGGCTGCCGTCGGGGAAGAAGAACTTCTTGTCGTAGAAGGGCACTACGATGCCGGTCTGGCCGTTGTGCTCGACTATCCTCTGCGGCCAGCGGAAGACATCACGGAAGTACTCGCCGCCGGCCTTCTCGCAGATGTTCCTGCGGTAGTTCCCGACCAGCCTGTCCAGCTTCTCGCGGTCCACCTCCTTGTCCTTGCGGTAGAACGCGACCACGTACTTCTTGTCCGGAGAGAAGTAGACGTCCTTGACGCTCCCCTGCTTGGGGCTGTCGAAGATGAACTCGACAGTCTGCCCGTCCTGCATAGTCAACGACACCTTGTTTCCTGCGGAATTCCTGTTCAGGGGCATCGTCCCCCCCTTTCCCGATATGGACTTCTCCGGGCAGAGGCCGATCTCGGCCCACCTGCGGCATCGCGCGGAGGACATCGCCGCGCCCGACCGGAACGCCCCGCGCGGAAGGCATTGACGCACAAGGCCGAAACGCATTCTGCGGAGGACATTGCCGCGCCCGACCGGAACGCCTTGCGAGGAGGACATTGCCGAGCCGGACCAAAACGCCACGACGCGGACCGCATCGCCGCGCTTGAGCGGAGCCGTGCCCCTCCCCCTACCTGAGCACCGCTGCCGCGAGGCCGCGGCCCGGTCCGCCAGAGGAGAGCGAGCCCGCGAGCGAGCGGGCCCTGTCCGAAAGCCCAGAGGACGAGTCGAAGAGAACGCGGGCGGACTGCCTGAAGGGGCCGTCCCACCATGCGCCCCAAGCGTCAGCCGTGCCGCCAGGGACCCAGCGGGCCGAGGCGGCGGCGGAGGCGAGCACCACGCCGTCGAAAGAGACGGGGAGGCTAACCCTCACGAGCGAGCCTATCCCGGCCGCTGAGGCGTCGGCGAAGGGCGAGCCGGTCCTGGCGGCCACGGGTGAGACGAGCGGGCCCGTGGCCTTGCCGCCGGGGACCATCGCGCCCAAAACTGCCGCCTCGCCGGGCCCAGCCCGGAGCGTCACGCACACCCAGCAGACGGTGAGCTTTCTGGCGGCCGCGAACAGGAGCGCGGAGCAACCTGGCCCGGCACGCCGGAAGACGTCCCCGAAGGCCCCGGAAACCATCGCGTCCACCTTGAAGTCCCGGCGGCGGGCGGCTTCCGCGGCAGAGCGCCCGGAACCCTCCGGGTCCCCCGCGAAGGCCCTCCGCCACTCCTTCAGGAGATCGCGGTTCGCATCGAACGCCTCCAGCGCGGCGCGCTCCCCCGCCTGTCCCAGGAAGCGGTCCACCGCTGCCTCCGCCACCTCGGCGGCGTGTTTGCGGCCCAGCGGATGCCCCGCCCCTGCCGTAGCCAGGGCCATGGCGCACCAGCCGGAGACTCCGTCGAAGCGAGCCTTGAAAGCGTCAGCCGGGAGGTTCGCCCCGTCCGGAAGGCAGGCGCCCGCCACGAACTTGCCCCAGTCCGGCACGGAGAACCCGAAGATGTCCGGGGGCGGAACCGGCGGCGGGACAGGCCTCGTCTGGGCGGGCGGCGAGGACGGTCGGGGCGCAGCCTGATGGGGCTGAGGCGCCGCCTGATGGGGCTGAGGCGCCGCCTGATGTGACTGGGGCGCCGAGCCTGAAAACGGGGCGGAAGGAGGGAACGCGGCAGAAGGAGAGGAAGGAGCGTGAGAGGCGGGAGGAGCAGGATGGGCTGGAGGAGCTGATGGGCCTGACGGCGAGGGACTTGCGGGTTGCGAAGCCGCCAGGGGCAACGGCCCTGAAGGCTGGGAGGCGGCCAGGGCCGGCGGGAAGGAGCCGGACGCAGGGCCGCCGCAAGGGTCCGGATGGGGGGAGCCCTCGCGGGTCTGCCAGATCCAGGCAGGGCCCGGTCCCCCCGGTGCCGGGTAGAACTCCGCTTCACGGAAGATCGAATAGTATCCCTTGAACGCCCTGTCCAGGAAGGCCAGGGTCGTCCTGTAGGCGGCCTGCGGTTCCGGATGGCCGACGGGCACCGCCAGATCCTGGAAGGCGGGAGAGGGCCGGTCCCTACAGATCCTGGCTATGCCTGCCGCGGCCTCCTCGTTCAGGATGGCCAGGGCGGCGGGGCCCGAGGCCGCGAGGGCCTTCTTGCGCCGGACATACTCGGCCGCCAGGCCCGCGAGCCACGTGAAGGCCGGGTCCAGCCCAACGCTCCCCTTGGGCTTCAAGAGGGCGTAAAGGTCGTACGCGGCGTCCCTCAGGCCGCCGCAACTGACGGAGAGCTCGTCCTGGTGCTCCGTCATGAGGCTGATGAGCGCCCTGCAGGCCGGGGTGATATTCTGAGCTGGAGCCATCGTCTCCGGAAGGGAATGGGGTCCCGAGGGCGCCGGGCGCGGCGGGCCCCGGAGGAAAAAGCCGGTGGGGGTTCCGGCAACAGGCGGCGGCATCCTTGCCTGAGCCGACGCGGAGCGCCGCATGGGCCGCGACAGCCCGGCGGGGAGGATGAAAAGGCTGAAAGATCCGCGAGTTAGGCCGCTTATTTCAATGTAATGTAAGACCTAATCGGGTTGATGTCAACTTCATGAAGGCATGGGCGGCGTATGCCTCACGGGCCCCTAAGGCCTCCCGTGCGCCGCCGGCCTTCAGGACCGTCGCCGTTCGTGCCATCTGAGCGCGGCTTCTGGACATTTCCCGCGCCTGCCGCTATATTCGCGACAGGCCGCCCGCGCCCCCGCCCCGATCCCCCAGGGACCGCCCTGAATCATGCCCCGCAAGGACTGCCGCCCGGCGGCCCCGGCAAGTCACGCACTCAACCAAGGAAACGCAAGCCATGGCGCCAACCGGCGGAAAGCCAAGCCCCGTCCCGGTCCGACTGCTCTACACCTGGTTCGGCCTGGGCTACATTCCCAAGGCCCCCGGGACCTTCGGCACGATCGGGGCGATACCACTATACTTCCTGATAATGTGGCTCTCCGACAGGGGTATCGGGCCCCTGGGAGGCTGGAGGCTTTACGCCCTGGCCACGGCCCTGGTCTTCCTGGTCGGCTGGTGGGCCTGCGACAGGGGCGAGGCGGACTTCGGGGGCCACGACGACAAGAGGATGGTTATAGACGAGGTGCTGGGCTACCTCGTCACTATGTTCCCCATCTTCACCGCGGACCCCGTGCCCCATTCCTGGCTGGTGGGCTTCGCCCTGTTCAGGATTTTCGATATCTGGAAGCCCGGCCCGGTGGGCATCATCGACCAGAATACGCCGGGAGGGCTGGGAGTGATGCTGGACGACGCCATGGCAGGGGTTCTCGCCTGGTGCGGCCTTCAGCTCCTGTGGGTCTTTTTCGGTCATTGACGTGGCGCTAGCCCGCCTCATCGTGATGTTCCCCCCTCCGCTGCCCCCGCCTTAGTTCCGTCCGCCCCGCTGCCACCGCCTGACCTCCGGCCGCACACCTGCCACCGCCTGACCTCCGGCCGAACCCTGCCCCGCCTGACCTCCGACCGAACCCTGCCCCGCCTGACCTCCGACCGAACCCCTGCCACCGCCTGACCTCCGGGCGCCCCCATGCCCCCGCCTG
>JAISFP010000323.1 GCA_031263525.1 Deltaproteobacteria bacterium
GTCCTGGGCATGCCTTCCCCTGGGGCAGTCGTGGCGCGGGAAGGACCCGCCGCCTTCGGGACCCGCAATTTTCTGCCGCCGGAGCCAGTCCGCGATATCCTTCCGCCGGCACCACTCCCTCGAAGCTGTTCGCCCCAGGCGTTGTCATCTGCCTCCCCCGGTCCGGCTTTGGCCGCGGCCCTTCGCCCGGCGCCGGTTCCCGGCCCCTGACTTGGCCCCGGCCCATTGCCAGGACACTGCTCCCGGCTCCTGACTTGGCCCCCGCCAGCCTCTGGCCCTGGTTCCAGGCCCCTGGCCCGGGCACTGCTCCCCGACTTGGCCCCTGCCCGCCTCTGCACCCGACCCCTGGTTCCAGGCCCCTGGCCCGGACACTGCTCCCCGCCCCCTGACTTGGCCCCTGCCCGCCCTTGGCCCCGGCCCCGGTTCCAGGCCCCTGGCCCGGACACTGCTCCCGGCTCCTGACTTGGCCCCAGCCAGCCTCTGGCCCTGGTTCCAGGCCCCTGGCCCGGGCACTGCTCCCCGACTTGGCCCCTGCCCGCCCTTGGCCCCGGCCCTGGCTCCAGGCCCCTGGCCCGGACACTGCTCCCGGCCCCCCGACTTGGCCCCAGCCCGCCCTTGGTCCCGGCCTCCGGCAAGCTACCCGGCCCCGTCCAGCCTGCGGACCCGGTCACGGCCCGTGACCAGCTTCTCCCCCGGAGCGCTCCCTCCCGGCCCCGGCGGCCGGGCCGCCCTCTTTCTCCGGCGTCCGGCTCTTCGGCCCTCCCGGCCCTTTCCCGCCTGACGGCCTGCCGACCGCCGATCCGGAGGTTCCCCCATGCCCCTCCCGCTCCTGGCTCTGGCCGTCACGGCGGCCCTCGCCTCGTCCGTCATCACGTGCGGGACGGCCCTGGCCGTTCCCAAGAAGCCCGTCATCAGCGGCAGGAACAAGGGCAAGTCCGGGGGCAAGGCGAAGCCCGCCTCCGGAAAAATGGCGGAAGGCCACGGCCCCTCCGGGTCGGGAGTCCCGGAGGGGAGCGGGGACGGAGGACCCCCGGAGGCCCCGGAGACGACCGGCGGCTTCTGGGCGGATGATCGCTACGAGGACGAGGTTAACGAGTGGAGGGGGAAGGGGGTGATCCGCAAGAACGCGACCCTCCCCGGGGACTGGCCCGAGTGGAAGTTCCCGCACATGGGCAAGATAATGGAGATGGAACGGATCTCCGCCGAGTATTTGGTGTCGAAGAGCGGGAAGAAGGGCGACGCCGCCCACGCCTGGGACAACCTGCGCGCCCTTGCCCGCCAGCTCCTGGGCCCTGACGACCCGAGAGTCTGGGCCGCCCTCTCGCGATCGGCAAGGGCGCTTGCCGACCATGCGACGACAGAGCTCTTGAGGTATGCAAAGGACCCGAGCAACCCGGAGTGCCCGGTGTTCTGGGAGTTCCGCGCCCGCGCCGCCGTGTCGATGGCCGCGAAGGCGGCGGAGGCCCTGGCCGAACCCGCCCTCGAGCTCTGCGGCGACCCCATGTCCGGCTCCGGACCCCTGCTGAACGCCACTTCCCGGTGGACCTGGGGACAAAGGCTCCTGGCGGAGACGGACGGGGACAGGGCGCGAAACCTCTCCGCCGGGGCGCAGCCCTGGGACAGGGACTCCGAGCTCGCCTTTGCCCGCGAGACGCTCAAGACGATCAGGGGCAAGACGCCGTCCGCCGCCACATCCCCTCCCCCGCCGGCCGGCTCCCTCGCGGAGGCCATGTACCCCGGGACCTTGCCCGAGGCCAGGAAGGACCCATGCCCCTCCTCCGCGGAGCTCCGGGCGAGGCTCGCCGCGGCGGAGGGGCCGGGCGGCCCGGGCCCCGGGACCCGCGAGGCGCTGGTCCTGCGCTCGCTCCTCGGCGCGGAGCTGTGGGACGCCGGCGGCGAAGACAGGGGGGCGGAGGCCAGGGCACTCCTCGAGGAGTCGTCCGGCGGACTGGACATGCTCGCGGGCAGTCGCGACCCGGACTCCCTCGACGCCACGGAACGCCTGGCCAGGAGGCTCGCCGGCATGTTCGGCTACGCTGCCGTGCTCCCCCAGGAGCCCGTGCATCCCAACGAAGAACACGTCAAAAGGGGCGCGGAGCTCTTCGGCCTGCTGCAGAAGCTCGCCCTCGCCGGATGGGCGGGTGAGCCCATGCGCAGCCGCGCCAAGACGTACGCGGCCGTGCTCTCCGCCCCCGACGGGAAGAAAGGGTCCGCCAGACTGCGCCAGCGATATCTCAAGCCCACCCGCTCCCTCGTCCCGATTGCGGCGAGTCTTCAGGCCAAGCCGGACCTGGAGGGGGCCAGGGTCTCCTTCGATCTGGGCGAAAAGTTTCTGCGCGACGAAAACCGTGACATGGCCGACTACTTCCACACGGCCTCCCTCGCCTGCCGCCGGCGCCTCCTGGGCGGGCGCCACCCGGAGACCGCGTCCTCCCTCGCCCGCATGGGAGACATGTTCTACTACAACTCCAAGCCCGACCCCTTCCCCTTCTTCTCCATCCCCATCTACAAGCCCGGCGACGAGCGCGCCTGCTCCTTCTGGGCCCTGGCGCTGGAGGCCCTGGAGGGACGGGGGGAGCGCTACGAGGCCTTCGCGGGCGACCTGGAGCTCCGCATGGGCCGCGCCGTCCTCCTGGAAAGGCACTACTGGACGGCGGCAAGGCTTCTGGTCCGGGCCGAGGGGCGCCTCCGCAGGGCTCTGGGAGACGCCGACCAGGCCTCCGTGGAGTGCTCCGTCTTGGCCGCCCACGCCCTCTGGGGTACGGGGGACATGGCCGGGGCCGAGGAGATCTACTCGAGGGTAATCGGTCTCCTGGACGGGGCGCCCCCCAGGAGCGACCCGGACCCGTACAGGCCCTCCGACAAGGCCGCGCTCTCCGTCTCGCTGGCCGGGAAGGGGGCGGCCCTGTACCTCCGCGGCGACCGCCCCGCCGGAGGGGAGCTCGTCAGGCGCTCTGCCGAGATAGCGGCCGGCATCGACATCGAGGATTTCGACGACAACGACATGCTGGCCCTGGGAGACGCCCACCGCTGCGTCTTCATGGACCTGGTCTGGGAGTAGACGGGGACGCCTGCCCGGCCCCTCCGCGCGAGGCTGGCGGAAGGCGGGCGGACGCCTCCTCAAGCTCTTTCATTTCGGCGGCTATGACGATGATGTTGAGGATGACGACGATGGTGCAGATGATGACG
>JAISFP010000365.1 GCA_031263525.1 Deltaproteobacteria bacterium
CACGGCCAGGCGCTGGCCCGTGGAAACGGGCATGCCTGTTCCCCTCACGGCCAGGCGCTGGCCCGTGGAAACGGGCATGCGCATCACGCTCGGGTGCATGATCACCACCATGACCATGCGAATGGAGTAGGCCGCATTCGCGGCGTGGCCGACTAGTCAGGGCCCTGCCGGCCTAAGTTTAACAGTTGCCAGAATTATGGCATTTCTTCAGTGATTTCAAGGGGTTAGCCTTGAAAAAGTCTCCTTTTCCTGCCGGGAGAACCAGACGGCAACAATTGCATCCGGGGGCCGAGACCTGCCGGCATCGTATCCCGGATGCTGTCCTGGACCCCTTGGCCGTCGTCATGGCTGCCGGTGACCCGGCTAGGACGGTTTCGGTGCCTCTTCTCGACACAGTCCCCGCGCCGCATGGCAAAACGGGGATCTGGCAATGGACGTGACATGGGTTGCTTGGTCAGGCTGAAGAGGCTACAGACGAAACAAGGGTAGGCTATGAAAGCGAAACATAGAGCGTGATTCCTGGCATATAAGTTGCATTCATTTGCAATTTTAATGCCAAATATGACGCAATATAAATTATCACGAACGGCATGGAAATTGCATCATTATGCATTTTATGGACCATTTTTAGGGGTGCAATGGCTCCAGATCCCTCTACCCACGTCATGTCTACAGGCCACTTCGCCGTCTTCTTCAACCCACGTCACGGCTATAACCTGGAACGGGGAAAAGGCGGCTACCTGGGCAGGCCACCTCGAAATTCACGACCGGCAGGCGGATGCCCGGGCCATCGCCGGCCCGTGGCGGGGCGGCAGCCGGAAATCTGCCTCCCGGCCCGGGAGACTGGAGTCTCCCGGGCTTGCGAAAGGCCGGGAACTTCGAAACTCATTCCACGCACCGGACCCGGAAACGCTTCAGCTCGGCCCAGGTCGGACCGTCCCGTCCGCGGTGCGGCGCACCCCTTTTCTTTCGGTGGGGCGCAAGCAAGATCAGATGGATCCTCGCGCCGTACCCGGGGCCCATGGCCCTGTAGACAGTCTTCACCTTCTTGGTCGGCGGCGTGCTCTGTATTATCAGCACGTCGTCCTTCCCGTCGCTGGACACGCCCAGGACGGCGCCCAGACGGCAGTCGTCCAGCAAGTCCTTGACGGTGGTCCAGCTGTAGTTAATGCCCTTCTTTTTCAGCTTCAGTCTTATGTGGTTGACGATCTGGCAAGCCAGGCAGGCGATGTAGATGTGGCCGTTCGCCCTGTCGGCGGTCCAGTGGTAGATGGGCCTGGTGCCCAGCTCCGACTTGAGGCACCTGAACACGGCCTCGATCTCGACAAGGGTTCTGTAGAGCTCCACCACCTCCTGCGCGTTGAGGGAGAGGTTGTTGGTCCTGAAACGGTAGACGCCGGGGCAGTCGGCCTTGCTGCCGGCGACCTCCACGCGGGTGCAGATGATGCTGGCGGCCTGTGAGGCGTCGCTGTCACTGGGGACGACCACGATCTTGAAGTGCTTCCCCACCCCGTACTTCTGCCTGAGCCTGCCAATTCGCTCGTGGATGTAGCGAATGTCCTTCCGGGTACCGCTGTCGCCAAGCTTTTTGCTTATGCTGTCCGCCTCTGCCTTGAAACGGTTGCACCTCGTCTGCGTATATTCAATGTCGCTCTTCTGTCGCTCGGTGGAGTGGCCAATGATCTCCATGAAGGTTCCGGAAGGGTCTGCGACACGGTAGGCCCTGACGACGTTCCCGTCAGGCATCTCGACCCGGTCGGCCATCCGGAAGTTGAAATTCTCCCGCAATCCGCTGTGGGGGGCCACGTACAGGATGCCCCTCGACTCCAGGAGCTTCCGGTTCGCCTCGGTGAAGATCCCGGCGTCCATCATGACGGTGTCTCCAGCCCTGACGCCGAGGCCATCGAGCATGTCCGAAAGGATGGAGGGCTCCGAGACGTTGCCCGGCAGGAAATGCGCGATCTCGATGAAGCCGTCCTCGTTGATGGCGATGGCGATGCTCACGAGCTTGCAGTCGAACCTCTTGGCCTTGCTGTGGCCCCTGGAGGCCAGCGAGTTGCCCTTGGCCTGACCCTCGTAATGCACGTTGGTGCAGTCGATCCTGAATATTCTCCCCTTCCCCTTCTGTTCGCCGCCCGCCTCCCGGACGGAGGGCGAAAAGCCTGCCCTGAGCTGCTCGTCGAGCGACTCCTTGGAGGCGACGAGGGCGTCGGATGCCCTGCGGAGCGACATCTCGCTGGTATCCTTGAAGTCTATGCCCATGAGCAGGCCCAGGCTGCTGTCGGACATGAGCCACCTGCGGCTCGCCCTGTCGCTTGTCCGCCCGCACATCCTCGCGACGATTGCGCCAACGTTCATCTTCGCATGCCAGGGATTGGCCCCGGCATTGACCCTCATGTCTTCCAAGCCGATTTCTCTCATGGCGTCCAGAATCAGCTTCTCGGGACCGAACGACTTCCCTGCGAGGATGTGGATGTCTCCCGACCTGAGCGGGATGTCTTCCGGCTTCTTCGCCATCCACGGCTGCATCTTCAGCGCCATCTTCCTCGGCATCCGCAGTTGCATCTTCGCCGCCTTCTTCCTCGGCATCCACGGCGGCATCTTCAGCGCCATCATCAACCACTCCACCGCCATCCAAGATGCCGCCCTCAGCGGCAGCTTCTTCGCCGGCATCTTCGGCACCGGCCTCTCCGCCATCATCGCCGCTATTATCGCTGCCGCCTTCGCCGCCATCTCCGACGCCATCTCCGACGTCACCATCGCCATCTTCGCCGCCATCTGCGGTGTTCTCTTCAAAGCCTTCCTCGGCATCACCCACGGCTCCGACCTCCGCAGAGGCCTCTTCAGCATATCCGACAGCGTCATCGACATCCTCATCGGCACCAGCTTCGGGGGCTGTCCAGGCTCGTCCGGCACGACGCCGTGGACCTTTTTTGTTCCGAGCTGCTTCCTCACATCCATTGCGATCGCGTCGATCTTGTCGGCCATGCCGTCGTCCACCCCCGGGTACAGCCTGGAGCAGGGCTTCCCCTCCTGTATCACGCGGATGAAGGGTCCCCAAAGCACCTTGGGCAGGGAGAAGTTCTCGCCGAGGGAGGCGAGTGTCATCTCCTTATGACGTGGTCCAGAACGGAGTTTGCCCACAATTGAGAAGCGTGAGACATCTTCCGTGATTCCGGGAGCGACAAGGCGGGTGTATGTGACGGCTTTGATACGCATTCGTCCGGTATATCAGAGACCTTATCCATTGTCAACAGATTCCCGGGGGTCATTCATCTCGCTGAGAAACCCGGCCAGCCAGGCCGTCATGGCCTGGGCAAGCCTGCCCCAGCGACATGGGCAAGCTGACGTTTGGCCTGTCCAATCTTTACCAGTGAAAGCGTATCCGTCCACAGGGGCCAAGGTTGTTAACCCGGCCCTACCCTCCGCACAGACAACAAGCGCTCTCTCCCACAAACACCTCAGCCCTCCGGTCATCCGCGCCTTTCAGTCCCGTCAGGTCTCCAGGGTATCAGTTGTCCTGCCCAAAAGTGCCTTCAGCCTTCCAGACACCACCCTTAACGGATGCAGATCTGCCGAACGTCCTCGGAAAACTCTGACCCTACTGTAGGAAATCGGACATCACAACTCCAACATAAACTGGCTGGTGGTGTTCTAAGAGCAAGGCTCCCGCTATGGTCTCGTCAAGTGTTAAACTTGGGCCGGGACTAGCGGTCCTGCCCGAGAAGCCTCTCGAGGTCCCTCGCCCGCGACCGGCACGCGCGGGTCTCACTGGCGTGGGGGCCGAGCAGGCGCGACCTGCCTTCGAGGACCTTCCGGAAAAGCGCGAGCGCATTCTCCGTCTCGCCGGCCTCGGCGAGGCAGGCGGCGGAGTCGAAAAGCCTCTCGAGCGCCGGGAGGGAGTCCGGGCCCTCGTGGCTGAACATGAGCTCCGCCGCCCTCCCGTGAAGCCCGGCGATCTCGCGGGAAAGGGCGGCGTCCGGCTTCCCGGGCGAGGTGTCGGCGAGGACGCCCGGGAGCCGCTCGAGGGCGGCCAGGAGTATGGAGGGGTCGGCGGGATCCGGGTCCAGTGTGTCCAGGGCGCGGCGGTCGAACGCCGCCGCGGCGCCGCTGTCCCCGAGGCCGGAGTACCGGAGCCTGCTGGCCGCCTCCGCAGCGGCGGCGAGCGCCATCCCGGCCAGCTCGGGCGGCCACGGCCAGGCTCCGGGGCCCTCCCGTCCCGGGGGAAGATCCGGAAGGGCGGACAGGAACGGGGCGAGCAGGCCCGTTGTCGCGGCGGGGTCGTCGGACCACAGGCCCGCGCACTCGGCCAGGGAGAGCCTCGCGGCCAGCCGGTCGCGGCCGGCGCGGTCGAGGGTGAGCCCGCCGGGGTTCACGCCTCCGGGGTCCGGCGGCTCCAGGAGGGACAGGGCATTGACGAGCGCCACGGCGGCGGGCAGAAGCTTGCCGTCCTCCATGCAGATCCGAGACGCCGCGAACAGGGCCCCGGCCGCCTGCGCGGGAGGGCAGTCCGGCGTCTCCCTCATCATCCTCGCGGCGGACATCGCCATCTTGCTGGCGGGTTTCGCTTCCCCGAGAGCGAGCAGGCGCCCGGCCTGGGTCATGCAGAGCCTCAGGAAGGCAGGCCGGCCCTCGACCAGGGCCGCGGCGGCGTTCGTGACCGCCAGGAAGAGGACGCGGTGCTCCCCCGGGCCTTCCGGCGCGAGGAGAAGCTCGCACTCTGCCGCGGACGCCGCGGCCGCGAAGGCTCTCTCGTCCCCCGAGCTCTCGAGGAGGTCGAGGAACCTTCCGTCCCGTGCGGAGAGCCTCAGGGCGCGGGGGCCGCGGAAGGGGGTCTGGGCGCGCCAGCTCCCGGGCGGCACTGTCCGCTGCCCGTCCGGCACGTCCCCGGCCCGGGCGGAAGCCGTCGCGAGGAAGATCCCGAGGGCCTCCCCGAGGTCGCTTTTCGGGGGGAGCTCGCAGGGGAACGGTGCCGGCGGGATTCCCGGCCCCGAGGCCCCCGCCAGGTGGCGGGCCAGGCGCTCGCGGGCGTCAAGCGAGTCGGGATGCATAGGCCCCAGCAGGGCGTCCAGGCCTTCCGAGGCTGAACGCAGAAGCTCCCTTGCCGAAGCCCCTCCGGAGACTCCCTCGGGGGAGTCGCCCGCCGCCTCCGGGGCCGTACGGGTTCCGTCCTTCCCGGGAATCCGGCCGGTGCCGGAAGTCGCGGAAGTCCCGGAAGTCCCGCCAGTTCGAGAAGTCCCGCCAGTTCCGGAAGTTCCTGCCGCGCCGGCTGCCTCGGAACGCCGGACGTGACCGGAAATCCCGCCGGACCCGGTCGTTCCGGGGAAGCAGGGTCCTCCCGCCCGCGCCTCCAGGTCGGCGAGGGCAGCGCCCAGGCGCGACCGGACGACCAGAGCCTCCCGCGATCCCGCGCCGGCCTCAAGCTCGGCCTCGGCCAGGGCGGACCGGAGCTCGACGGGCCCCGGACCGGCGGGGACGTCACGCCTCGGAAACATCGCGTCAGGCAGGCAGTACGCCGGGGCCGGGAACGGCTTTCCCCCGTCCCGGCCCGGCACGCGCCCGAGCTCCCTCCGCGCTGCCTCGAGCACGTCCATGGCGAAACGGGACTCCTCGGGGAAGGTCCCGCCGCCCGCGCCGGCGTCCCCGCGGAGCGCCGCGTCCGCCTCAGTGCGGCGCATGAGGTCCGCCGCCCCGGCCGCGAGGGAAGCGGCGGCCCCGAGGGTGCCGGGGGTTCCCAGGAGCGCGTGCGCGGCACGGCTCATCGCGCCCCAGACGCGGGGGTCGTCCGGGCCGCGGGAGGCGGCGGCAAAGCCGCGGACGGTTTCCCAGAGGTACGCCTGCACCGCGTGATCGGCATCGTCCTCCGGGTCAGGCTGCTCCGCCATGCCTATCAGGGATTCCAGGGCCGCGCCGCCGTGGGGGAATCCCCATGCCGGAACATTCTGGAGCTCTGCCGGCCCGGACTTCACAGTTTCCCGCCCGTTCTCCGGAACGCGCGTATTCCGGTCCTCCTGCTCCCGCGTCCTCCGGTCCTCCTTCTCCGGAGTCGGTCGGTCCTCCGGCGTTCCGCACTCGGCGTCTTTCCTTTTCCCCTCCTCCTCCGGACATCCGCCTGCCGGAGATGCATGGTCCGGCCCGACGTCCGCCGGGCGTCCGGAAGGCCCGCTTGCGCGAGGATCGTCAGGACTGCACGGAGCGGGAGGCAAGGGGCCGGACCCGGCGGCGCCCGCGCCCTTCGGGCGGCCCTTCCCGGACCCTGCCATGCCCTTGCCCGTGCGCCTGCCGCGGGAGCCGCCGGACTTGCCGGCCGAGGCGAGGAGATCGCCCGGTGCCAGCAGGAAGGCGGCAAATGTCACTGCCGCAAGAAATGACATCATGGGGAAGGTCATGTGCGCTTTCTCCTAAAAGGTTCGGGGGTGCCGGCCCCCGGCTTGGGAGGGGAGCTGCCGGACGGGCCGGTGGGACGGCAGAGCAAGGAAGGGAGAGCGGGAGGGATAAAGCAGGAAATGAGGGAAGAAAAAGAGAAAGGACGGCGGCCGCACGTTTTCAGACTGCCGCAGGCGGGACGCTCCCCCCCGTCGCTTCAGTCCCCTCGGATTTCCCGCTCGAGGCGCCTCACCTCCGCGCGGGACTCCCTTGCCGGCTTGGCGTAGGGACCCAGGACGCGCGACCTGGCCTCCAGGACCTTCCGGTGGAGCGCGAGCGCCGTTTCCCTGTCACCCGCAAGCTCGCGGCAGCGGGCGGCCCCGGCGAGCGCCGAGAGCGTTTCGGGGGAGTCCGGGCCCTTCAGGGCGGAGAGGAACTCCGAGTCCCGCTCCAGGAGCCCGGCCGCATCGCGGCAGCCTTCGGGGACCCCGCGGCTCACGAGGATCTGCGACAGGCGCGAAAGCGCCCGGTGGATGTTCTCAGTGCCGGAAGGGTCCCTGTCCCGTCCTGCCTTCGCGTCCAGTGAAAACTGGTCGTCCATGGCGCGTACGGCCGCGCGGAAAGCCTTCTCCGCGAGGGCGTGGTCGTCCAGTTTCTCGGCCGCCTCGCCGGCGTGGCACAGGGCTCTCCCGGTCAGCGCCGGCGGCCACGGCCACGCGCCTGGCTGGCCGCCGCCACTCGGGAGATCCGGGAGGGCTTCGAGGAGGGGGGCCAGGGCGCCCAGGGCAAGACCGTGGTAGCCGCCCCCGATGAGACGCTCGGCGATGAGCGCCCTCGCGGCCAGCCGCTCGGTCCCGGCTCGGCCCGGCGGGAGGCCGGTCCGGGCAGGTCCTTCGGGGGACGGGGCGTACGCCCCCTCCATGTTCTCCAGGACATCCAGCGTTTCGGCGAGGCGGACCAGGGCAGCGGTGCCGTATCCGTTCGCGTGATGGGCCATGGCGAGGGTGGCCAGGGCCCTGGCCGCCTCCGGGGATGACGGGCCCAGCACGTTCTGCATCTTGCAGACCGCACTGTTGAGGTCTTCCATGGCCTTTTCTAAATCCTGCCGGTCAGGCGGCTTGTCCGCGGAATGAATTTTTGCTAGCGAATAGCAGGCGGAAGCCGCCATGAACCTGAGCGAGACCGGATGGTCGTCTTCCAGGCGCATCCGGGCGGTCAGTGTCATGTAGGCGCATCCCTGCGGCAACAGAACCGTGGGCAAGTGCATGAGCATCCCGGTCTCGAACGCTCGGAGCATTGCCCCCAGGGAGGCCTCGTCCCCGTTGCTCTCGAGAAGTTCCAGGGTCTCGAGGGAGGGAGTGGGAGCCAGGGGATCCTTCCTGCTGACGCGCGGGTCGGCGGCCCATGCCCTCGCCCGGGCGGCGTCGGCGGACGCGGGCCCGGCCCCCCTGCCGGCGGAGGCCGCTGCCCTGAAGACGGCGGTCTCGATGTACATGGCGAGGGCGGCGCGCAAGTCGTCCGCCGGGGGGAGATCGTCGGGAAGGGGGAAGAAGGGGAGTCCGGGCCCCGAGTCGCCCGAGAGGAAGCGGGCGAGGCGTTCACGGGCGTCCAGGGAGTCCGGGTGGTCACGGCCAAGGAGGGCGTCAAGGTAGGCGGAGGCGGAGCGCAGGAGAGTTCCCGCCTCGCGGGCTGTGTCCCGAGGCCCGTCCGCGGCAAAGGAGGGGGCTCGCGCCCTCCGCCAGGCGGCCTCGTCGGCCAGGGCCCCCCCCAGGCGCGATCCTGCTGCCAGCGCCTCACGCGAGCCTGGCGCGAGGTCGGCGAGCTCGGCCCGGAGCGCGTCGGGCGGCGACGTCTCCGGGCTGTTCCGGGGCGGCCCGGCGCGGAACAAGGCCATCTTCAGGCCGGTCGCGGGGGGAGGCGCCTCCTGGCCGGACCGCGCGAGCAGGGTCCGGCAGGCAGAGAGCACCTCGCGGGCGAAGCGCGTCTCCCTCAGCAGCGCGGGCCTCGTTTCCCGGACGTCCCCCGGGCGGGCCGTCTCCAGGACCCGCTCCAAGCCTTCCGCGGCTCCTGCCGCGAGCGAGGCCGCGGCGGCGGCAATGCGGCGGGCGCCTTTGCCCTTGAGCAACGCGAGCGTCTCCTCGGCGCCTGAAGGGCCGGGGTCTGCCGGGACATGCGGCGGGAGCTCCGTCAGGGACCCGAGCTCCTCCGCGTCCAGGGCGGCGGCCAGGGCGGCCCGGCCGGCAGCCGCCCACACGCGGGGTTCTGCCGGGCCGCGGACGGCGAGCTCCAGGTATCGCAGGCGGTCCCATTGGGTGGCCGAGTCGAGCGGCCTCTCCTGCCGGTCACGGGAGAGCTCGGCACTTAGCCGGAGCCCGTCCAGCAGTTCGTCCTCGGACGGAAAGGCCCAGGCGGGGGCGGAGGGGAGTCCGTCCGTCGTCTCCCTTACGCCGCCCCCGTCCTCCGCCGCGGCGGCCCCGCATCCCTCCGGCCCGTCGCGCCCGTCCTCCGGCGCGGCGGCCCCGTCCGCCTCGGACCTCCCGGCATCGTCAGCGGAGTTGCCGTCCGCCCCCGGACATGCCCTGTCAGCAGACCCGCCTGTCGGAGCGACTGCTTGACGGCCGAGGCCCGTGCCTCCGTCGCTGTCTCCCGGCCTGCCGTCCTGCGGGCCGGCGCAGCACGGGTCGCCGCCGGGAACTTCTCCGTCCGGGCCGCCGTCCCTGGTCCTGCCGGCAGGGGGCGTCAGTGCGGCGGGGGCGGGGACGGACCCCGCTGTTCCCCCGGCCTTCACGCCGCCTGTCCCGGTCCGGGACTTGCCCCTCTCCCGGCCGCGGCGGCGACCGTGCTTCCTGGCGGCGGCCAGGAGATCGCCTGACGACAGAAGGACGGCCGCAAATGTCGATGCCGCGAGAAATGTCGGTAAGCTCAGGAACATCGGCTTCTGCTCCTCGAATGTGCCGGGCGTGACGTCACGGGCGGCGGAAGGCCGGGTGCGGGCTTTCCGCCGGGCTGCGGCGGAGGGTCCGCCTGCCCCGGGCGGCAGGGCCGCGGACGCCGACGCCGCGGCAATAGCCGGGATTCTCATGAGCATAGCCTTTCGCCCGTGAAAAAGCCAGGACGCCGGGCTCCCGGAGGCGGCAGGCGGGGGGCGGACTTGCCTGCGGGCTTCCGGGGCCCGGCGCGAGGGGGCGACGGCCTTCAGACGCGCGCCTTCACCTCGAGAAACCTCACCTCCGCGAGCGAGTCCGTGGTCAGCCCGGCGGAGGCGCCCAGGAGACGTGCCCTCGCGGCAGGGACCTTCCGGTGGAGCTCGAGCGCCCTTTCCGAGTTGCCCGACTCCGAGTGTCAGAGGGCGGCGCGGTGGAGCTTCACGTGCAGCTCGGGGAATCCGGTCCCTTCCAGGTCAGGATGAGCTCCGCATTCCTTTCCAGGAGCGCGGCTGCCTCGGCGAAGGTTTTCGGTTCTCGGCGGCTGACGATGGCCTGCACCGGCTCCGAGAGCGACGAATCGAGAAACGAGATTGCCGTCGGGTCCAGCTCCGGCCTGTCCGGCGCGTCCGCTGCGAGGCGGAAGCATTTCTCCGCGAGGGGGAAGTCCTCCAGGCTCGCGGCCGCCCTGCCGGCGGCGTGCAGGGCAGAACCGGCCAGCTCGGCCGGCCCCTCCCCGCACGGCGGGAGTTCCGGAAGGGTGTCCAGGAACGGCCCCTGGGCGGCGGGGACTGACTCCGGGTTGCCGTGCCTGCCGAGGTTCTCGGCGACGACGGACATCAGGACCAGCCGGTCGCGACCCTGGCGACCGGGGGGGGGAGCCGGGTCCGGTCCGGGTCCGCCGGGCGCGGCGCGCATTCTCCGGAGGCCGCCGGCTCCCGTGACGCGGGGGCCTCCAGGCCTTCCAGGGCCTCGGCGGTGAAGGCCGCCGCAATGAGGCTCTTCCCGGCCTGGCGGCGGATGACGGAGCGCGTCAGGAAAGCCCTGGCCGTGTCCGGCGAGGACGGGCCGACAGCGGGAGGGCAGGGCGCCTGCGGGGCGTTCAGTCCTCCTCGACTGCCTCCCTGAGGCGCCACGCAGCCTCGCAGGACTCATCGGTTAGCCTGGCTCGGAAGCCGAGCAGGCGCTCCCTGTCCTTCTCCACCTTCAGGTGGATCGCGAGCGCCGTCCTCGGGTCGCCCGCCTCCTCGTGCCAGCGGGCGGACTCGGAGAGCGCCGTGAGCGAGTCGAGGGAGTCCGGGCCCTCGGCCCTGAACGCGATCTCCGCGCACTTCGCGCTGAGCGCGGCGAGCTCCCGGCAGACGGCCCTGTTGCCGGGCGCGCGCCGTTCGAGCGCGCGGACGAGCGTCCCGAGCGCGGCCTTGAGGCGGGCGCTGTCGGGGGGCTCCGGGTCCAGTGTGTCCATGGCGCGGCGGAGGAGGAGCTCGGACCTGGGGAAGTCCCGGAGGCTGAAGGCGGCCCGGCCCGCGGCAGCCAGGGCCCTCCCGGCCAGCTCGGGAGGCCACGGCCACCTGCCCGGGCCCTCCCTGGACGCGGGCAGCTCCGGAAGGGCGTCCAGGAACGGGCCGAGCACGTCCAGCGCCGTCCCGTGGTCGTTTCGCCACTCCGTGATGCCCTCGGCCAGGAGGAGCCTGGCCGCCAGAACGTCGCGGCCGCGTCTGCCGGGCTCGACCGCACGCCGTGGCGGCGTCCCGGCCTTCTGGGGCCCGCCCCGGAAGCCTGTCCACTCCAGCGCCGCCGCGGCCTCGGCGCACAGGGCGACGGCTCGCGGCAGGTCGCCGGCGTCCGCGCGCATGCGGAGCGCCGCGGCCCTGAAGACGGCCGCGGCGGCCTCCCTGGAGCAGGCGCCCAGCTCCCGCTTCAGGGAGACGGCGACGCCGGTCATCGTCTCCGAGGCGTTCTCCCACTTGCCTCGGTCGGCCATGAGCTCGGCCAGGCATGCCGAGAGCTGAAGCGTGACTGGATGGGAACTGCCCAGGGCCGTCCGGGCGACGTCTACCGCGTGAAGGAAGGCCGTCTCGCGTTCCCCGTGCCCTGGCCGCCGGAGCAGCCTCTCGCACTCGAGAGCGGCGGCAGCCGCCCCGAGGGACCTCTCGTCCGTGACGCGGCGGAGGAGGCCGAGGAGCCGGCTGCGGGGTTCCGGCGGCGGGGCGGCGACAGCCTCGCGGAGGAGCCGGGCGATTTCCCCCGGCCCGTCCCCCGGACCGCCGGCCCCGGCGGCCTGCGGCCTTCCGGACTTCCCGGCCCCCGGACCGCCGGCCCCGGCGGCCTGCGCCTTTCCGGACTTCCCGTCCGCCGGCCCGCCGGTCTCCCCGTCCTGCGGCTTTCCGGCATCCACGTCCCGCCGCCTTCCCGCATCCCCGTCCCGGGCCTCTCCCTGCGCCGCCGAGGCCGCCTTCTCGGCCCGTGCGACCGCAATCTCCAGGAACAGCCCGGCGGCCTCCTCCAGGTCCTTCTCTGGCGGGATCTCGCAGGGGAACGGGTCAGGGGGAATCCCGGGACCGGAGCCGCCCGCGAGGAAGCGGGCGAGCCGCCAGCGGGCGTCCAGGGAGTCCGGGTGGTCCCTCCCCAGGAGCGCGTCCAGGCCCCCGGAGGCCGAGCGCAGCATCTCCCCCGCCGGCGCCTCGCCGCAGGAGCCGGCAGAGCCCGGCACCCCGGACCAGGCCTCCTCGTCCGCGACGGCCCCGCCCAGCAGCGACCGGGCGACAAGCGCCTCGCGCGAGCCGGCGCCGGACGCACGTTCCGCCCCGGCCAGGGCCTGCCTGAGGTCCGCGGGCCCAGGAGGGTCCGGCGCCGCGGCCCCCGGAGCGGGGTACAGGGCCGTCTCCGCGCTGTACGCGGGGGCGGGGAACTGCCTTCCCGGAACCCGGCCGGGGGCCGCCGCGAGCTTCGCCCGGACGGCCGCGAGCGCCGCGAGGGCGAACCGTGACTCCTCCGCGTGCTGCCTGCCGCCGTCCCCGGCCCGATCGCTCGCGGCCGGCGCAGCGGCGGCCCGCGACATGCCCTCCGCGGCGCCGGCCGCGAGCGCCGCCGACGCCTCGAGCTCCCCGGGGATGCCCGACATGGCGAGCGCGGCACGGCTCGCGGCAGCCCAGACGCGGGGGTCGGCGGGTCCGCGCGTGACGAGGGCGAGGTTGCGCGCGAACTCCCAGAACGGTGACGGGTCCAAGGACCTGGCGCCTGCCTCCCGCGACAGCTTCTCGGCGGTGTCCGTTACGAGGTCCAGCGTCTCGCCCGAGTTCCGGAAGCCCCATGCGGGGACCTCGGGGACCTCCGGGGGCGCGGGGCCGTTCCCGTCCGCGGCCTCCGGCACGGCGCCGTTCACGTCCGCGGCCTCCGGCACGGCGCCGTCCCGGTCCTTCATGTTCTTTTCATACTCCATTTTTTTTTTCTTCTCCTCCTCCTCCGCCTTCCTCACGCCGTCAAGGTCCTGGACATCCCGGCCCGTGCCCTCCACGTCCCGGTGCTCCCCGTCCCGGACATTCTCGCCCTCAGGCTCCCCGCCCCCGGCTGGGAGCGGGCCGGCCGCCCGTCGGCACGGCCGGGCTTCCTGCATGCGAGGAGGCAGCCTGCCGCGGGCATGATGGAGATGGATGTTCCTGCCGCAGAAATGCCGGGGTGATCAGGAGCGTCGCCGTTTCACCTCGAATGTTTTGGACGGGAGGCCGCGCGGGTAACGGGGCACGGTCCGGGCATCCTTCCCGGCGGCGGCGGGCCCGCGGACCGCGCTCGGCAGGGCCGTGAACGCTGCCGCCGGGAGAGATGCCAGGAATGTCCTGATCACGGGCATTTTCTCCCGAAAAATCCAGGACGCCTGTCCTGCGGCGCCGGAAGGCGGGGGCCGGACGGGCACGCGGGCAGCTGGTGCCTGCCGCGCGGGCGCCCCGGTCTGCGGGACGCCGGCGGCGAAATCCGGGAAGCTCCCGTCTCCGGGGCCCGGCGGCCGGTGCCGGGGGGGGCGTCCTCCGGAGGCCGTCGGCCAGGTCATGGAAGGTGCGGCCTCCCGGGTCCGGAGGCCGAATCCGGGAAGGGGCGGCCGGCGTCAGGGGTACAGCGTCCCGGCCCGGGGAAAGAACGGCAGGCGCCGGAAGTGCGGGGGCCTGCCGGGGCGTTCAGTACTCCCTGACTACCGCCCTGAGGCGCCACCTCGCCTCGTCGAACTCCCTGGTCTGCTTGGCGAAGTGGCCGAGCAGGCGCGAGCTGTCCTTCTCCAACTTCTCGTAGAGCGCGTACGCCGTCCTCGGGTCGCCCGCCTCCTCGTGCCAGCGGGCGGACTCGGATAGCCCCGTGAGCGCGTCGAGGGAGTCCGGGCCCTCGGCCCTGAACGCGATCTCCGCGCCCCTCGCGGTGAGCGCGGCGAGCTCGCGGCAGACTGCCCTGTTGCCGGTGGCGCGCCGCTCGAGAGCTCGGACGAGCGTCCCGAGCGCGGCCCTCAGGCAGGCGGCGTCGGGGGGCTCCGGGTCCAGCGTGTCCAGGGCGCGGCGGAGGAGATCCTCCGCCCCGGGGAAGTCCCGGAGGTTGAAGGCGGCCCGGCCGGCCGCCGCCAGGGCCCTCCCGGCCAGCTCGGGCGGCCACGGCCAGCTGCCCGGGCCCTTCCTGGACTCGGGCAGATCCGGGAGGGCGTCAAGGAAGGGGCCGAGCGCGTCCAGGGCCGTCACGTGATCGTTTCGCCACTCGGCAATGCCCTCGGCCAGGAGGAGCCTGGCCGCCAGGACGTCGCGGCCGCGGCGGTCCGGCGTGATCGCGCGCCGGGGCGGCGGCCCGGTATCCGGGGGCCCGGCCCGGAAGCCCGTCCGCTCCAGCGTCGCCGCGGCCTCGGCGCAGAGGCAGACGGCGCGCGGCAGGTCCCCGCTGTCCGCGCGCATGCGGAGCGCAGCGGCCCTGAATGCGGCCGCGGCGGCCTCGCCGGAGCAGGCGCCCAGCTCCCGCTTCAGGGAGACGGCGGCGTCGGCCATCGTCTCGCAGGCGATCTCCCACTCGCCGCAGTCGGCCATGAGCTCGGCCAGGCATGTCGAGAGCCGCCGCGTGACGGGGCTGGAACTGCCCGGGGCCGTCCTGGCCGCGCCGCTCGCCAAGAGGAAGACCGACTCGCGTTCCCCGCGGCCGGACCGCCAGAGCAGCCTCTCGCACTCGAGAGCGGCGGCCGCCGCCACGGGGAAGCTCCCGTCCGTGACGCGGCGGAGGAGGCCGAGCAGCCGTGTCTGGGGTTCCGGCATCGGGGCGGCAACGGCCTGGCGGAGGAAACGGACGATTCCCTCCGGCCCGTCCCCCGGCCTTCCGGTCTCCCCGGCCTGCGGCTTTCCCGCATCCCCGTCCAGCGACCGTCCCGGCGCCGCCTCGGCCCGGGCGGCCGCAATCTCCAGGAACAGCCTCGCGGCCTCCTCCAGGTCCTTCTCGGGCGGGATCTCGCAGGGGAACGGGTCCGGCGGGATTCCGGGCCCCGAGCCGCCCGCGAGGAATCGGGCGAGCCGCCAGCGGGCGTCCAGGGAGTCAGGGTGTTCCCTGCCGAGGATCGCGTCCAGGCCCCCGGAGGCGGAGCGCAGAAGCTCCCCTGCCGGCGCCTCGCCGGGTGCGCCGGCGGAGCCCGGCACCCCGGACCAGGCCTCCTCGTCGGCGACGGCCCCGCCCAGCCGCGACCGGGCGACAAGCGCCTCGCGCGAGCCGGCGCCGGACGCCCGTTCCGCCCCGGCCAGGGCCTCCCTGAGGCCCGCGGGCCCCGGAGGGTCCGGCGCCGCGGCCTCCGGCGGGGGATACAGGGCCGTCTCCGCGCTGTACGCGGGGGCGGGGAAAGGCCTTCCCGGATCCCGGCCGGGGGCCGCCGCGAGCTTCGCCCGAACGGCGGCGAGCGCCGCGAGGGCGAACCGTGACTCCTCCGCGCGCTGCCGGCCGCCGTCCTCGGCCCGATCGCTCGCGGCCGCGTCCGCGGCGGCCCGCGACATGCCCTCCGCGGCGCCTGCCGCGAGCGCCGCCGACGCCTCGAGCTTCCCGGGGATGCCCGACATGGCGAGCGCGGCACGGCTCGCGGCCGCCCAGACGCGGGGGTCGGCGGGGCCGAGCGTTACGAGGGCGAGGCTGCGCGCGAACTCCCATAACAGGGACCGGTCCTGGAACCTGGCGCCTGTCTCCCGCGACAGCTTCTCGGCGGTGTCCGTTACGAGGTCCAGCGTCTCGCCAGCGCTCAGGAAGCCCCATGCGGGGACCTCGGGGAACTCCGGGGTCACGGGACCGTCCCCGTCCGCGGCCTTAGGCACGGTGCCGTCCCGGCCCTTTGTGTTCATGCCGCTATCCACATTCTCCTCCTCCGCCTTCTTCTCGCCGTCCCGGTCCTGGCCCTGCCTGTCCCGGCCCTTTGTGTCCATGGCGCTATCCACCTTCTCCTCCTCCGCCTTCTTCTCGAAGTCCCGGTCCTGGCCCTGCCTGTCCCGGTCATGTCCGTCCCGGACGTTCCGGCCCTCACGATCCCCGTCCCCCGGCGGGGAGCAGGCCGGCCCCCCGCCTGCCCGGCCGGGCTTCCTGGCGGCGGCGAGGAGATCGCCTGCCGCGAGAATGATGGAGATGAATGTTCTGCCCGCAAGAGATGCTGGGGCGGGCTGGCTCATCGGAGTTTGAACCTCGGATGTTTTGGACGGGATGCCGCGCGGGGACCGGGACACGGTCCGGGCTTCCTTCCCGGTTGCGGCGGCGGGCCCTCTTCCCCCGCACGGCAGGTCCGTGAACGCTGACGCCGAGAGAAATTCCGAGAATGTCAAGATCATAGACGATTTCTCCGGAAAAATCCAGCCTGAAATCCCGGTGAATTTTAACTACATGATTTTTGTATTGGGACTTTGAACTTTGATTTCTTGACTGCGTTGGCCGTGAAGCAGGTGACAATCCTGGCGCCGTGCCGGCCTTTTCCGTGCAAAAGGTGACGAGATTGGAACACCTGTCAATTTTTGCCGAGAAACGGGTGGCGATAACGATTGAGTTGCGGCATCTGGACGAGCATCGTTTGGCCATTTTGAAGTCCCTGTTGTCGTTTGCGGTTCTGCAGATGGCGATCTTTGATCGCTTGCCGGCGTTTGTCCTGGATATGGCCGGGAGCATCGTGACGAGATTTGTGAAGGCATGCCGCCTTCTCCCTTTTCAACGTTAAAACCCTGTAGTTCAAAAATTGCAACTATTACCCGTTTAATTAAATGTCGGAATTTTGGCTATCA
>JAISFP010000463.1 GCA_031263525.1 Deltaproteobacteria bacterium
GACGGCCTTCCTCCAGCCCCAGGACAGGTTGCCTCCGTGACCAGAGCGCCCATCCTCCAGCTCCAGGACAGGCTGCCTCCGTGGCCAGAGCGCCCATCCTCCAGTTCCAGGACAGGTTACCTCCGTGGCCAGGGCGGCCTTCCTCCAGCTCCAGGACGGGCTACCTCCGTGGCCTGGGCGGCCTTCCTCCAGCTCCAGGACAGGTTACCTCCGTGGCCTGGGCGGCCTACCCGTGTACGGATACAAATATTGTTCGGCGGCAGTCCGCCCTGAAGACCGATTAGGCGCTATTCTGCTTGCGATCCCCGGCCTGGCGGTACAGGAACCGGATAGGGGAATTCATCTGAATACCTGCGACACATGTATTGCCGACAGACTTATTCACTCTCCGACAAAACTTACGCGCTCTCCGACGACAGGCCGGACGGATTCCGCGACTGATGAGCAACACTGGCCAGCCTAACCCGCCCCCGGCAACTCCGGGAGGGACGTCTCTCCACTCTTGTTGCCATAGCACACAGTAAATTGAGACATGTTACGTTGTCTGGTCAATATATGGTGCCAGCCGACAGCAGACCCAGCGAGAGGTCACCGAACGGACACACAGGGCCAGACCAGCCGGAGCCGCCCGATCGGGCGGGCACACCGGGCCAGACAGCGGATGCCGGTCAACTTGGACCTTCGGTCTGCCAACGGGCCATGATCTACAGACTGCATCTATCCGGACAGCTGGAGACAACTGATAGATGCCATCGCCGACAAAGAGTGGCCGCCGACTGGCCGCCCCCCTCCTGCAACGGACTCCTGCCGCCAGCCAGGCACCTCTCCCCGAGCCATCCTGAACGACTGTCTTGACAACAAAAATTTAATTACATATGTATCTGAAATACTTAACAATACAGATTTATATAAAATTATCGTAACTGTTCAGGTGCCCCTCTATTGAGGACCTTTTGAGAGGAAGAAAGGCCAGATGAGGAACTTTCAAAGTTGAAAAGTCAACATTGGATACTTCATATGGAGGGGAAGAGTTTATATATAGGATATTTTAGCTGGAAATGCCTCCTGTTGAGCTTCCCTTGGGGGGGCACCTGAACAGTTACAAATTATCTTGAAAGAAAAGTTGCAACTTAGACAGACGGCGTCAGACGGACGCTCCGTGCAACCCGCGCCAGCATCAGGCGTCCCAGGCCAGCTTCTTAAGTGACGGACCCCTTCACAAGAGGCGGAATGCAACGAAATTCATTAAAATTTTTCAGGCATCAAGCCAGAAAACGAACGCCGGACATCCTTCGGACCGGACGGGCCCGCCACGTCTGCCGCAGGCCGGCTCCGGGCATGACGCGGTTCGATTAAAAAACCGCGTCACCCCAAGCCGCGAAACGAATCAGAACATGCTCTTCCTCCCCCTCCCGCTCCAGATCCCTCTCTGAGTCCAGCTCAGTCTCCCGCTTCGGTTCCAGCTCAGACTCCCACTCAAGATCCGGTTCCATCTCAGGCTCCAGCTCCAGCCCGAGCTCCGGCTCCAGTCCAAGTTCAAGCTCCAGTTCCCCGGGCGACTCAGGCCTCGCGTCCAGGCGGCGGCACCAGGCGTATGAAGGAGTTGCGCCACTCCTTCAGGGCCTTCTCGCGCTCCTGGGTGTTGGTGTCCTCCTGGCTCGTGAAGGCGTCCAGGAACTCAGCGGGATAGTGGGCCTTCACGTAGGCCATGCGGTATCCAGAGAGCGCCCTCGACACTGCCTCCCCCTTGGAGGGGGAGATGCGGGAGTGGAAGACCAGCCTGTCCCAGAGCTCCGCCGCGTCGCGCTCCGGCAGGCCGTTGGCCTCGACCAGGGAGAGAAAGGGTGGCTTCTTGACCGAGAGCTCCTCGAGGTCGTCCCTGGCCATGGAGCGGACCAGGAGCTCGGCCAGGGGGAACCCGCAGCGGGTCACGGCGTCCACGGCCTCGCACAGCTGCTCCATGTAAAGGAACACGCCGCACGTGGGGGCCAGCACCGGCAGGAGGGCCTGGTGCTGGGCGCAGGGGCGGGGGCCCCCGCGCCTCGCGTCCAGGTACGCCGCGCAGACGGCGTAGTCGTTGAAGAGCGGCGGGTGCAGGGCCCGGAGCGCCACGAGATCCTGGAAGCTCAGGTTCTTGAGGGTCTTCAGGGCCGCCGCGACCCAGTAGTTGCCCAGGAAGGGGATGCCCGAGGTGTTTCCCTCGGAGAGGAGCGCCAGCGTCCCCGGATCGTCCAGCGGCACCGCCGAGAGGTCGAGGCGGCCCCCGTTGTGGTCTATGAGCTTCAGGCAGGCGCTCAGGAGGGAAAGGGTCTTGGAGGGGGTCACGTCGAAGCGCAGGAGCCCGTTTTCCTCGACGGCCCTGGCGTCGAACTGCACGGCTGTCTCGGGACGCCTGCCGCCTATGGCCCCGAAGTCCAGAAACAGGGGGACGGAGTCCCGGAGAAGCCTGGGGCTAACGACCAGGCTGTTGGGGGAGGCCGCGGCGGAGCGAGGCAGCCCGTCCAGGACGAGGCAGACGTCCACTATCTTCCTGATGAGTGGGTTGCGGTCCGCCGCCTCCCGGAACAGCGATATCTCCTTCAGCGCCGTCTCCAGGGATATGCCCGAGTGGTCCGGGAGCATGCCGCAGAGATCGTCCATGACCTTCAGGGGGAACCCGAAGGCCCGGCCCACCTCGCGCACCAGCGCCCTCCCCCTCAGGACCTCCAGCGACAGCGAGTGCGCCGCGAAGTGCGAGCCCCCGTAGGTCTCGGTGATGTACCCTATGATTTCCGGGGCCCGCTCGGGGGGCGCCTCGATCTCTATGCGGGGATGATCCCTTGTCTCGGGGTTCACGAAGAACTCCGGGTGGAGATCGTGCTCCACCGGGTCCACGTCCGTTATGCCCAGGGCCCAGCAAACAAGGCTCGAGGCGGAAGGCCCGCACCCGGTCCCGAGCTCTATGCCCTCCTCCCTCGCGCGGGCGGCGTAGTCCGCCACCACGAGGACGTACTGGCTCGCCCCCGCAGCCAGCACGTCTGCGGTCTCGCGCCTCAGCCTGTCGCGGTAGGGCTCCTTGGACACCTCGCCGAAGTCCGTGTCCCTGGCCTCGAGCTCGCCGAGCCTCCTCTCGAGGCCGTCCCTGGCCGCCTTCATGAGGAAGTCGTCGGCCCTCTCCCGGAAGTCCTCGGACGGCCGGACCCCCACGCCTATGTCGGGCCTCGGGGCGCTGAAGGCCCGGCGCTGGGGGAGCTCCACCTGGCACGACGCCGCGAGGGACACGGCCTGGTCACAGGCCTCGGGGCAGTCGGCGAACTCGGAGCGCATCTCGGCGGGGCCTTTCAGGACCAGACCTCCCCCCCCTCGGGTCACGGCCAGGGACGGGTCCTCGAAGGGAATCCTGGTCCTCACGCACCGGAGCACCTCGTAGGCCCCCTCCTCCGCGGCGTCGAGACAGCAGCACTCCCCCGCGGCGACCAGGGGAAGCCCCGCGACCCTGGCCAGCTCCTTCAGGCCCTCGCGCTCCTCCACGGAGGAGTCGGGGCCCGCGGGCCGGATCTCCAGGGAGAAGCGACCGGGGAAGAGCCGGGCGTAGACCTCCGCGCAGTCGCGGGCCGCCCGCAGGTTCCCCTGCCTCAGGAGGGCGGGTATCTCGCCCATGGACCCGGACGACAGGCACACGAGCCCCGCGCCGTGCTCCTGCAGGAGCTCCGTGTCCACCCTGGGCTTGTGGAAGAAGCCCTCGGTGTTGGCGCGGGCGGTGAGCCTCACCAGGTTCCGGTATCCCGCCAGATCCGTCGCCAGGAAGACCAGGGTCCCCGCGGACTCGTCGGAGACGTGGGTCCGCCTGCCCCTCGGGGCCACGTGGAACTCGGCGCCAGGTATGGCCCTTATCCCCTCCGCGGAAGCCAGGCGCTGGAACTCCCAGATCCCGAACATCTGGCCCAGGTCGGTCAGGGCCACCGCGTCCATGCCCAGCTCCTTCACCCGGCTCACCAGGGCGGGGACGCGGATGGTCCCGGCCAGGAAGCTGTAGCAGGACCGGACGTGGAGATGCACGAAGCTCATGTTGCGTTCCGGGGCCCGCGCCGCCGGAATCGGGCGCGGCCGGTTTCAGGCCGGACGGTCTGGAAGCATGGGGCCGGTCAGGCTACCGACGATAAAATTATACTCCTTCTTCGATTAGTTCGGAATACGTTCCGCGTCCGCGCCGCCGGAACGCCGCCTGAAGGGATCCAGGCGCATGCGGCGCCGCCTCCCGCCACGGCCGCAAAATGCAACTCGCATGCCCCCCTCACGAAGGCCGGGCCATCCGTCCGGGTAGCCTGAGGCCCGGCGGACTGCGGTGTCGAAGGCTGTCAGGGTCCGTCTGCCGGCATGCCATGAAGGCGCTGAAACGCGACCATAGTTCGGCAGAAATCCTGGTAAACAGGCCGAGATCGGATTCAGTGACGGAACGGACCGGAACCGGCCCAGCGGACGGGACCACCCTCAGGCGGGAAACCGAATCGGGACCTGAGAAAAAATCTCAAATATGAATCGGATCCGCCTTGCCGGGAAGGAAGGCCCCGCAGGCCGGAGCCGGGCGGGCAGGAGGGATGTCCAGAAGGACGGAGGCCCGAAGGCCGGGTCCGTCCCGGGGAGGCTCCGGAAGGCCCTCCCGCGTTGCCGCCTCCCCCTGGAGGAGGGATTTTGCGGCCCCCGTGTGCTATCATGAGCTCACCCGGTCACAAATCCTGAAGATTCCCGTCGAGCGCAGCGGAGGCCCAATTGACCAAAATCCTTAAAGGCCTTCTGAACAAGCCGCTGAAGGCCATCCTGAAAAGGGTGGACTTCGTGAAGCTCCTTGAGCGCATAAGCCTCCTGGATCCCGGCAGGTCCTTCATAGAGCGCGAGACGCTGGGCCCGGCCTTCGCGGACCAGGCCCAGATAGCCCGGCTTGCAGTGGACCTGGCCGAGCGGGCCGCCGAGGCCAAGGGCGACAGGGCCCCCATGCGCAGGGAGCTCCAGGCCCACGTGGACCTCATCAGCTGCCACTACGACTGGGATCTCCACAGGATGAGCAAGGCGGCCCTCTACAACATCATCACCCACCTCTTCGTCTCCCCCGACCCCGACAACCTCTACGTGTCCCGGGACAAGAGGGAGCTCAGGCACCTGGACAGGCTCTCGAAGGCCCGCGACGACGGCGTCGGGGTCGTGTACCTGGTAAACCACACCTCCCACTTCGACGAGTTCATCTTCGACTTGTACCTGGACTACTGGGGGTTCCAGCTGCCCCTCTTCGCCGCGGGCCAGAACATGATGGCCACCCCGAGCCTGACCAGGCTCTTCATGCTCGGTTCCTACGTCATAGTCCGGAAGGGCGCGTCGAGGAGCTACCTGTCGGCACTTTTCCACTACTGCCAGGCCCTGGCCGAGATGGGCAAGCCCCAGGGGATCTTCCTGGAGGCCTGGTCCGGAGGGGCCAGGACCAGGGACGGGTCGCTCCGCTACCCCAGGAGGCTCGTCACCATCCAGGGGGCCCTCGCCTCCCGCGGCGACGTCGTCATCCAGCCCGTGGTGGTGAGCTACTCCCGAGTCCCGGAGGACCTGGACCTGTCCGAGGGCAGGAGCCTCCTGTCCTGGGCCAGCGGGACCAGGATCACCGGGGCCCTGAAGAGCCCCCTCTCGCCGCTGGAGGGGCTGGCGAGGGGCATGAGGGGCCTCTTCGGCCGCACCTACGTGGGATTCGGGGAGGGGAGGCTCCTCTCCGAGCTGAAGGAGGAGTGGTCCAGGGACGCCCAGGGGCTGGAGCTGGACGAGTACACCGCCCTCTACGCAATAAAGGAGATAGCCAGGGACAAGAAGATAATGGCCTCCCAGCTGGCGGCGCTGGGCCTCGGCCTGGCCGTGAAGAGGGACTCCCTGGACATCGTGGGATGCGCCGAGGAGTCCCTGGAGGTCATCCGCGACTACCATTCCAGGGTCTTCGACGCGGAGCCGGACCTGGAGGACTTCGTCCGCGAGAGCCCCATGAGCTCCGTGGTGGAGGACGGCCTCACGTCGCTCCGGCTGCGCAGGGTGGTGGGCTCCGGGCCCTGGTTCCGCAAGAGGCTCCCGCGGGTGCTCTCCCCCCACGGGCTCTCCTACTACGCGACCCACAGCGACCGGAGGCTCTACAGCCCCGCCGGCAAGGAGAACATGGTGGTCTGCGGGGCGGGGCCCTGGGGCTTCGCCGTGGTCACATTCGTGGGCAGGAGGACCATAGGGGACAGGAAGTTCCACAACTCGTCGCTGTCGCTCTTCGACGCCGACGACCAGCTGGTCCAGGAGATCCAGGACTCCCGCTCCCGGCCCGAGTTCCCGGACATAAGGCTCCCCAAGAACGTCTTCCCCACCTCGGACCCCGTCGAGGCGTTCCGCAAGGCGAACGACGTGATCATTGCTTCCCCGCCGTCCCGGGCCGGGGCCCTCCTTCAGACCGTGCTGGGGGCCGCCCCCGAGCTCCGGAGCCTCATCCTGGCCGTCCGGGGCTTCGACCCCCTCACCCACAGGCTGGGAGTCCAGATGGCCTGGGAGGCGGCGGCCGCCGCCGGCCGCCCGGACGTGAACATCCTGGCCCTCTCCGGCCCCTTCGGGCCGGAAGATCTGGTGACCGACAAGGGGGGGGTGTGGATCCTGGCCGGCCCCAAGCGCGGGGAGAAGCACCCGGAGACACCCCTTTTCCGCTTCGGCCGCTTCAGGGTCCGGGAGTCCCACGACCCCCTCGGCGTGGAGATAGCGGCTTCCCTCGCCGACGCCTACAGCCTCTACGGGGCGTACCTGAAGGCCC
The DNA here is from genome assembly GCA_031263525.1 of Deltaproteobacteria bacterium. GTDB lineage: Bacteria > Desulfobacterota > Desulfarculia > Adiutricales > Adiutricaceae > JAIRZX01. Next base: position 6,794 of record JAISFP010000463.1, read on the forward strand.
ACAGGGAGCTCAAGGGGCCCGAGGACCTGGCTGCCTTCGTCCTGGAGGTCTCAACGGAGGCCAAGCTCCTGGCCATGGCCCTGGGAGCGGAGCCGGACACCTTCAGCGCCGACAGCCCGGCCTGGCTGGCGGAGTTCGTCTACAGCGCCCTCTCCGCCGGACGCCTCCCCACCGTGAAGATCGCCGCGCAGAAGGGCGGCGAGGCCCTGAAGGAGCTGGCAGAGGTGGCCTCGGCCGGCGCCGCCGAGCGCTGGCCGGACAGGGGCCTCCTGGGCTACCAGGCCATCCACTCGGCTCACCTCATAGCCAAGCACATATCCCTGAAGACCCCTCACCTGGAGAGGGCGGACAAGATCTTCTGGGGCGACTGAGCCCCCGAGCCTGGAAGACTGGCCAGGAGACACGGCCGAACCAGATCCTGGTGAAATGGCAGGCCATGCCGGAAGGATCCGTGGGAATCCGGAGTGAACTGGCGGAATCAGAGGAGATCCGGAGGGATCAGAAGGAATCTGAAGCGATCCAGAAGAGTCCGGAGGGTTCAGGAAGGTTCTTGAAGAATCCGGAGGGTTCAGGAAGGATCAGGAGGAATCCGGAATGATCCGGAGAGTCCAGAGTGTTCAGGAAGGCTCATGAAGAGACAGGATGGTTCCGGATAGATCAGGAGGGATCCTGAAGGATCGGCGGGATCGGGAGGGATCCGGAGCGAGCGGGAAAGTCCGGAGGAATCCGGAACGGTCAGGCGTGTCCGGAAGGTTCAGGAAGGCTCCTGAGGTATCCGGAGGGAATCGGAGTTACCCGGCTGAATCCGGAGGTAACCGGAGGGATCCGGAATGATCCGGAATGATCCGGAAAAATCCGGAGGTACCGGCAGGCTGCGGGACGCGGCGAGGTCCTGGGGCCCCGGACCGGCGAACGCCTCCGGGTGGCCCGTGGCAGGACGGGGCTTGGGGAGGTCCCCGGGTCAAACGGAGACAGGTCGCGACCTGACCTCCAGACCGGCCTTCAGCCCGTTGCTGGCAAGACATCCCGCCCGTGCCTTCCCCAGCCCCTTTCCGCCAGGCGGCCTTCCGTCCTCCCGTGCGACTCCCTCCCGCCTCCGGGCGGCCTCCCGGAGGGGACCCCGCCCTTCCCCCTACCGGGCACGTCTTTCCGGGAGGACTTCCGTCCTGAACCCGAGTTTCCGGCCATCCGGGGAGCACGGGACCGCCATCCCCCGGCCCCGGGCCGTCTGCAGGGGCCCGGCATCCGCGAAGGCCCTTTCCCGGGCCGCCTGCCGCCGCGGCCCTCCCCAGCTCAAGTTGACAGCATCTGCCCGTAAGTGTAATTTGAAGCGCGGGCCCGCGCCCTCCCGAAGTTCCAACCCGGCCCAGCCGGCTCATATCCCGCCCGAACCACTGGTGTTCCAATCATGACGCTCTGCCCAGCCCCCCGCCCCAGGGCCGCCCTCGCGGCCCTCCTCGCCCTCCCGCTCGCCGTCCTCCTGGCCGGATGCGGGGCGGTGACCGACTTCGTCCACGACAACGAGTACGACATCCCCTTCCTGGGCAAGTTCGACTTCATCAGCCCCGCGAAGCTCAGGGTCGGCATCCTCCCCCTGGACG
>JAISFP010000385.1 GCA_031263525.1 Deltaproteobacteria bacterium
AGGCGGAGTAGCCGAAGCCGGCCGCCAGCCCCCTCCCGTGCCGGAGGCGACTGGCCACTGTCCGGAAGCCGGCCACCCTGGGAGGCTTTGCTCCGGAAGGCCGGCAGCCAGGCCGGGTCCCGGTCCGGAAGCCGGCCTCCATGGCGAGCTTTGGGCCGGAAGCCCGGCAGACTGGCCGGGTCACGGTCCGGAAGCCGGCCTCCATGGCTGGCTTTGGTCCGGAAGCCCGGCACACTGGCCGGGTCACGGTCCGGAAGCCGGCCACCCTGGCAGGCTATGGTCCGGCAGCCCGCCTTTCTGGCCGGGGCATGATCCCTATTCCGGCCTCCCTGGCCGGCTTTGGCCCGGAAGCCCGGCACACTGGCCGGGTCACGGTCCGGAAGCCGGTCTCCCTGGCAGGCTTTGGTCCGGAAGCCCGCCTTTCTGGCCGGGGCATGGTCCGGAAGCCGGCCTCCCTGGCAGGCTTTGGTCCGGAAGCCCGCCTTTCTGGCCGGGGCATGGTCCGGAAGCCGGCCTCCCTGGCTATCTTTTGTCCGGATGCACACCTTTCAGGCCGAGTCACGGTTCGGAAGCCGGCCTCCCTGGCCGGCTTTGCTCCGGAAGCCCGGCACACTGACCGGGTCACGGTCCGGAAGCCGGCCTACCTGGCAGGCTTTGGCCCGGAAGCCCGGCAGCCGGGCCGGGTCACGGTCCGGAAGCCCGCCTTCCGGGCCGGGTCACGGTCCGGCATCCAGGCCGGGCCAACGGACAGGTGCTATCATGGCAGGAGCCCTGGCGGGTTCCGAAGACAGCCTTTGCAGGCAGGGTCCACAATCCATGGTGGTAGGCGTTTTGGAGGTGACCCTCTTCATGGAGGGACAGGACAGCCTGAAGGGCAGGAGGAAGGTGATAAAGAGCATCCTGGGGCGCGTCAAGGCCCGCTTCAACGCGGCAGCCTCGGAGGTGAGCGGGCCCGCCGAGCTCGCCTCCCACGACTCCGCCGTGCTGGGGTTCGCCGTCTGCGGCACGGACGCGAGGTTGCTCAACAGCGTGCTGGACCACATGCTGGACTTCATAGAGTCCAACGCGGACGCCGAGGTGGTGGACTCGCGGCTCGAGTGCATGAACCTCGGGGATCTGGACTAGGTTTGCGGAAGGGCCGGAAGGCTGCGGACGTGAGCGCCAGAATTCAGCCAGGCCGTTAGGCCGGGAAGCTGGAAAGACTTTGAACTAGAGGGTTTTTGGGGCCGGAAGGCCGGTGGCGGGGGTGCCGGAGCGCAGCCTTGCCGGAAGGCCGGCGGCCCGGAGAGCCAGAGAGCAAGAAAGCAAGAGAGCGAGAGGGGTCAAGAGGAAGACGATGGGGGAGCGCAGGGTCAAGAAGGCCGCCAGCGTCATAAGCGACTTCGTGTCGAGCCTGTTCGTGACGCGCATCTCCGATCCGCGCCTGAGGGCCCTGACCGTGACCCGCGCCAGGGTGTCCCCCGACATGCGCAGGGCCTACATCTATTACAGCATCCTGGGCGGCGACCAGGAGAAGGCCGAGGCTGAGAAGGCCCTGAAGAAGGCCAGGGGCTTCGTCAGGGCGAATCTTGCCTCGGGACTGTCCCTGAGGTTCACCCCGGAGGTTGTGTTCGTCTTTGACAAGAACCCCGGCTACGCACAGAGGGTCATGGAGATCCTGGCGACCGACCCCTCCATTGCCGCCCGGAAGCCTGAGAGTTCCGACGAGTGCCGGGAGGACGCCGGGTCCGGTGCCTCCGCCGTGACTTCCGGCACCGTGCCCGACGGGGACGCCGTCTCCCGGGAGGGGAACTTCCGCGACGACGGGGAGTTCGGCGACGGGGACGAGGACTTCGGCGAGGGGGACGAGGACTTCGATGACGACGAGGATTTCGGCGGAGGGGACTCCGGCGACGACGGGGACTTCGATGACGACGAGGGCTCCGGCGATGACGGCGAGGACCTGGGGGAGGGCGACGGGGGCCCCGGGGACGGCGACGATGCCTGAGATCCCTTCCTCCGGGGCCGGGACCCGTGTCCCGCGCCCCCTCCGACCTCTCCTTCCCGCCCCGGCGCGGCGCCCGGCCACGGGCCGGGCAGGGACCCGGTGAGCGCGATGTCCCCTGTCCGTCCCGACGTCCGCGACGCCCCGCTCGCCGCCCCCTCGGTCGGCGCCACCTGCCCGGTGGACGGGGTGGCCTACCCGGAGCCCGCGTTCCTGGACAGGCTCAGCTCCGCCGGGAAAGTGCTAATACTGGGCCACCACAACCCCGACGGGGACGCCCTGGGCGCCTCGGTGGGGCTGGGCTCGGCCCTCCGCGACATGGGCCGCGACGTCACGGTCGGCACCTCAGGCGCCATCGCCCCCAACACCAGGTTCATCCTGGAGGGTTCCTGCGGGTTCCACCTCGCCTTCGACTCTCCTGAAGACGTGGCCGGCGGAGGCTTTGATCTCCTGGTCTTCGTGGACTGTCACGGGCCCGAGCGGGTCTGGCCGGACCTGGCCCCCGAGAGCTACGCGGGGAAGCTCCCGCCGTATCTCGTGATAGACCACCACGTGCATGCCGGGCCGCTCTCCGGATGCGCTGGCCTCTACCACGATCCGGGCGCGTCCAGCACCGGCGAGATGGTGGCCAGGCTCATAAGGGCCATGGACTCGCGCTTCACCCCGCCCATGCTGGAGTCCCTGCTCGCCGCCATTGTCTCGGACACGGGCTTCTTCACCCAGGCCAACACCACCGCGACGGCCCTGAGGGAGGCCGCGGACCTGGTGGAGCTCGGCGGCGACCTGGAGGGCGTCAACAACAAGCTGAACCAGAGCTTCAGCCCGGCCAGGATGAGGCTCCTCTCGCTGTCCTTGGCGAGCATGGAGTTCTTCCGGGGCGGGCGGGTGGCCGCCATGTGCCTGACAGGCGACATGCTCCGGACCGCCGGGGCCGCCAGGGAGGACTCCGAGGGCTTCGTGGACTTCCCCAGGTCCGTGAAGGGCGTGGAGCTCGCGGCCCTCTTCAGGGAGGACGGCCGCGGTCGCGTGAAGGTGAGCCTGAGGAGCCGATACCCGGTTTCCGCCAGGCAGGTCGCCGTCCGCTACGGGGGCGGCGGGCACGTGCTTGCCGCCGCCTACACCGATTCCGGCCCCACCTGCTCCGAGGCGAAGGCGAGGTTCCTGGAGGGCCTGAGCCAGATCCTTCCCGGCGAGGAGGGCGAGGGGTGAGGTCTTTGAGCGCTCAGGAGTCCCTGGTCCTGCCGGCCGGCGCGGCGGCACCGGTCGGTCCCCCGTCCCGGGAGCCCGACCGTCAGGACGCAGTGGACGGCCCCGTCCGTCGGGACGCCGAGGACGGCCCCGCCCGTCAGGACGCCGTGGACGGCCCCGCCCGTCAGGACGCCGTGGACGGCCCCGTCCGTCGGGACGCCGGGGACGGCCCCGCCCGTCAGGACGCCGGTGACGGCCCCGCCCGTCAGGACGCCGGGGACGGCCATGCCCGTCAGGACGCCGGTGAAGCCCACTCCTGTCAGGACGCCGGGGACGGCCCCGCCCGTCGGGACGTCGGGGGCGGCCCCGGCCCGGAGCCAGGCGGCGTCTGCGGCCTGCTTCTCCTGGACAAGCCGGGCGGGATGACCACCAACGCCCTGGTCCGGGAGGCGGCGAGGATCCTGGGCGTCTCCAAGTCCGGGCACGCCGGCACCCTGGACCCCATGGCCACCGGGCTGGTGGGGGCGCTGATGGGGCCGGCCGTGAAGCTCTCCGGGCTGGTCATGGGACTGGACAAGGTCTATTCCGGCGAGATGCGGCTGGGGCTGGTGACCGACACCCTGGACGTGACCGGGAAGACCCTGGGCGAGCACCCGGGCCCGTTCCCGGAGGCGGGCGAGGTCCGCGAGGCGTTCTCCGGCTTCCTGGGCACCCGTCCCCAGAGGCCGCCGGCCTTCTCGGCCGTGAAGGTGGGCGGCAGGCCCAGCTACAAGGCCGCGAGGCGGGGGAAGGCCGTCGCCCCCCTCCCGGAGAGGCCCGCCACTCTCCATTCCTTCGAGATCCTCGACTGGAGCCCCCCGGTCCTGAAGTTCAGGATCGAGGTGGCGAGCGGGTTCTACGTGAGATCGCTCGCAAACGATCTGGGCGAGGTCCTGGGGCTGGGCGGTGGCTCCCTCCAGGCGCTACGCCGCGAGACCCTGGGCCCCTTCGGCCTGGACCGGGCCGCGCGGCCGCCGCTCGAGCGCGGCCTCCTGCTCGGCGCGCTCCTTTCCGCACGCGAGGCCGTGCCCTCCGTCCCCGAGTACCGCGCCACCCCGGACGAGGTCGCCAGGATCCGCCACGGGATCCCCCTGGACGGGCGGACGGTGACCGCCGGCAGGCTCGCGAGGCTCCCCGACCAGCCCGACTGGCCGGAGCCCAGGAAGGGATACCCGGCGGGCACGGTCATAGTCACCCTGGAGGGCGAGTACGTGTGCCTGTCGGCGTTCTCCGGGCCCGGTGGGCCCCAGGGATCGGGAAAGTCCGCGCGGCAGCCCGCCGGGGACGGGGATGCCCGGGCCGGAACCGGAGTCGCAGTCCAGGCGGGGCCCTCAGGCGACGGCCCGGACGGGACCGGGGGAGTTGCCCTTGACGGCACCGAGGGTGCCGCCAAGGGCTGGACCGGGGACGTTGCGCGGGACGGAGCTGAGGGTGCCGCCCCGGCAGGGACCGGGGTCCGGGACCCGGGCACCGAAGTTTTTGAGCCGGGGGGTCCCTTTCTGAGGTCCCTCAGAGTCTCGCGGGCCGCCGGCTGACGCCGGGGGCCCGGAGGTGACGGCCTGGGCCAGGCCCTGAGCCATAGCCGGGAGGTGCCGCCGCGCGGCGCCGCGAGCCCGGAGGTGCCGCCGCGCCAGGCACCGCGAGCCCGGAGGACCTGGACAGGCGCGAACTGGCCAATTCACAGCCCCGGGGGCCTTACTTGCGGCCCCTGCGGGTTTTCCTGGACCCCGCGAAGCGGGTCCTCATCCGGCGCCGAGGCGCCAAGACAGGCAGGGAGACTTTAATGTCCATCACCAAGGAGAAAACCGAGGAGCTGATAGCGGAAAACCGCCTGCACGAGACCGACACCGGCGGGACCGAGGTGCAGGTGGCGCTACTGACCGAACGAATCAAGAACCTGACCGAGCACTTCAAGACCCACCACAAGGACCACTGCTCCCGCAGGGGGCTCCTGAAGCTCGTCGGCCAGCGCAGGCGGCTCCTGAACTACCTGAAGCGCAAGGCCGTGAACCGCTACCGCGACCTCATCGCGAAGCTCGGCCTGCGCCGCTAGGGCGTTCCGGGCTCAGTGCCGCCGCGGGGAACGCCAGGACGGCGTTCCCTGCATCATCGCCCCCCGCCCCGCCGCACCCCCGGGCGGGGGGCAGGTCTGCGGGAATTCAACTGGAAGGCTCGCAGGCTTCCGGGCGCGGGGCTCCTCCGGCCCCTCGCCCGCCGGATCCGGACGCGACACGGGCGGCCTCCGCTTCCTGCGGGGCCGCCGGCGCTTCCCGGCGAGGCTTGTCCCGCCACGAGGCGGGCGGCACCTGCCGGCGGTCCTTCTGCCGGAGCCGGAATGTCCGGAAAGGTCCGGAATGGTCTGAAAAGGTCTGGAAGGTCCGGAAGGGCTCTTGGGTCCGGAAAGGTCCGGAATAGGCCGAAAAGGTCCGGAATGGTCCCGAGTGGCCGGAAAGGTCTGGAAGGTCCGGAAAGGTCTGCAAGGCCCTGAAGGGCTCCCAGGGCCGGAAAGGGCTGGAAGGTCCGGAAGGGCTCTTAAGATCTGGAAAAGTCTGAAAAGGTCCGGAATGGTCCGGAAAGGACTGCAAGGCCCGGAAGGGCTCTTGGGTCCGGAAAGGTCTGAACAGGTCCGGAACGGTCCGGACGCGTCCGGTCCAGGGCCCGAGTTGGCGCCGGAAGCGGAGGACAGTCAAAGACAGGCATGAAAGTCGGGCGGGCGAGCGCCAATGCGGGCGCGCGGCCGCCCAACGGCTTCCGCGCCGCGAGCGGACCGTCAGGAACGGTCCGGGACCGGCGGTCACAAGGGACCGCCGAGCGGCACGCGGGAGAGCAACAGGCCCCGAGGGAAGACGTTAGGGGCAAGGAGAAGAAATGAAAGTAGAAACGAAGTTCGGGGACTCGCGGATCTCCATCGAGACCGGCAAGCTGGCCAGGCAGGCCGCGGGTTCCGTGGTGGTCGCCATGGGGGAGACCATGGTGATGGCGGCCGCCCAGTCGTCCTCAGACGTCAGGGAGGGGCTGGACTTCCTGCCCCTCACCGTGGACTACCAGGAGAGGCTCTACTCCGTCGGCCGCATTCCGGGGAACTTCTTCCGGAGGGAGCTGGGCCGCGGCTCGGAGAAGGAGACCCTCACCGCGAGGATAATCGACAGGCCCATAAGGCCGCTCATCACGAAGGCCTGGACCTACGAGACCCAGGTGATCTGCCAGGCCTGGAGCGTCGACGACAAGTACGACCCCGACATGCTGGCGCTCCTGGGGGCGTCCACGTCCCTCATGCTCTCCGACATACCCTTCGACGGCCCCATCGCCGGGACCAGGGTCTGCAGGACGGGCGGCAAGCTTGTGACCGCGCCCACCCAGGACCAGGTGGCCGACTCCGACATCTACCTCATCGTGGTCTCCTCCAAGGACGCCGTGGTGATGGTCGAGGGCGGTGCCAGGCAGGCCGCCGAGGAGGACATCCTCGAGGCTATATTCCTGGCCAAGGAGGCCGTGCAGCCGCTCCTGAAGCTCCAGATCGAGCTCCAGAAGGCCGCCGGCAAGGACAAGAGGCGCCCCATAGAGGTCGTCCGCGACGAGGGGCTCATCGGGAAGATCATGTCCGAGCGCCGCGCCGAGATGCTGGAGACGCTCACCATCCGCGAGAAGCAGCCCCGCCAGAAGGGCCTGGCCGCCATGAAGGCGCGCATGAAGGCCGACTACGCCGAGGCGGCGGGCGAGGGCTCCACCGACCCGGCCGAGGCCTTCAAGCGTCTGGAGTCCGAGGTCCTGCGCGGGCTCATCCTGAACGAGGGCAGGCGCATCGACGGGCGCTCGCTCACCGAGGTGAGGCCCATCGACTGCGAGGTGGGGTTCCTCCCCCGGGCCCACGGCTCCGCCGTGTTCACCCGCGGCGAGACCCAGAGCCTCGGGACGGCCACCCTGGGCTCCAGCTACGACGAGCAGCGGCTGGACTCGCTCATCGGCGACTCCACCAAGGCCTTCATGCTCAACTACAACTTCCCGCCCTACTCCACCGGCGAGGTGAAGAGGCTCTCGTCCCCCGGACGCCGCGAGATAGGACACGGCGCCCTGGCCGAGCGGGCGCTCAAGGCGGTCCTGCCCGCCCCCGAGGACTTCCCCTACACCATCAGGGTGGTGAGCGAGGTCCTCGAGTCCAACGGCTCCTCGTCCATGGCCACAGTGTGCTCCGCCACGCTGTCGCTCATGGACGCCGGGGTGCCCATCACGGCCCCGGTCGCGGGCGTCGCCATGGGCCTCATCATGAACGGCGAGGAGGCCACCGTGCTCACGGACATCCTGGGCGACGAGGACCACCTCGGCGACATGGACTTCAAGATAGCGGGCACGGCCAAGGGCGTCACCGCCGTCCAGATGGACATAAAGATCGCCGGCGTGACCAGGCCCATCATGGACAGGGCGCTGTCCCAGGCCAGGGAGGGGCGCCTGCACATCCTCGAGCAGATGGCCAAGGTTCTCGCCGCGCCGCGCCCCGAGGTCTCCAAGTACGCCCCCAAGATGACGGTCATAGAGATCCCCTCCGAGAAGATCAAGGACGTGATAGGGCCCGGAGGCAAGATCATCAAGGCCATCCAGAGCGAGACCGACACGCGCCTGGACGTGGACGACTCCGGCAAGATCACCATCTTCGCCCCCTCCGAGGAGAAGGCCAACGCCGCCATCGAGGCCATCCGCAAGCGCACCGACCCGCGCACCAACCTCCCCGAGATAGGCCGCATCTACGAGGGCAAGGTGGTGAAGATAGTCGACTTCGGCGCCTTCGTGGAGGTCATGCCCGGGGTCGACGGCCTGTGCCACATCTCCCAGCTCGCCAGGGAGCGGCTAAAGAACGTCCGCGACGCCGTGTCCGAGGGCGACATCATCAGGGTCAAGGTCCTCGAGATCGACAAGTTCAACAAGATCCGGCTCTCCCGCCGGGTCGTCCTGGAGGAGGAGGGCAAGTAGGAGCCCACCCTAGCCTCCGGACAGGGGACGCGGGCCGTCCCGTTACGTAAGCCGCCGCCCCCTTACGGGGCGGCTCTCCGGAAACGGAAGCCGCCCCCTGACGGGGCGGCCTCTCGAAACGGAAGCCGCCCCCTGACGGGGCGGCCTCTCGAAACGGAAGCCGCCCCCAGACGGGGCGGCCTCTCGAAACAGAAGCCGCCTCCAGACGGGGCGGCCTCTCGAAACGGAAGCCGCCTCCTGACGGGGCGGCCGCTCGAAACAGAAGCCGCCCCCGGACGGGGCGGCCTCTCGCAACAGAAGCCGCCCCCGCTCGGGGCGGCGGCGC
>JAISFP010000393.1 GCA_031263525.1 Deltaproteobacteria bacterium
GTGGGCGGGGGGGCGGGGGGGGGGGGGGGGGGGGTGGCTGGTAGCGGGGAGCCGGGCGGCGTGGGTGGTGGGAGCCGGGGGAGCCTCGGGGCCAGGGGAGGCGAGGGAGCCGGGAGGCAGGCGAGTCTGGAAGGCAGGGACAAGTGAGACGCGGGAGACAGGAAGCCGGAAGGCAGGAGGCAGGGGAGGAGGGGAGCCGGGGGGAGGCAGGTGAGCCGGGGGAGGCAGGGGAGCCTGGAGCCAGGAGGCAGGGGAGGAGGGGAGCACCGGGGTCAGGGGAGGCGCGTGAGCCGGGAGGCAGGCGAGTCAGGAAGGCCGGGAGGCTGGGGCAGGTGAGTCGGGGGAGGCAGGGAGCCTGGAGGAAGAAGCTGCGGAATGTCGGGAAGGGGAAGGGTTGCGGCGTGGGAGGAGAGCATGATGGTATTGATATGGTCTTGTTGAGCGCATAAGATGTGCATTGAAATGACATAAAGCTGAAAAGCAATTCGTTCATTAAGCCGTGTTCATGATCTTTGGCCTGCCAAGGTGCCGGGAAGGTGCCGTAACTCTCCCTCCACAGGTGCCGGATCTCTTCCGGGGAAGCGAGTCCTGACCGGGTCTTCGGGTGACGGGAAAGCGAGAGTCGAAGGTCTAGCGGGCGAGGCAGGCCCGTGCGGCCCGCGATCTTTCCACGGGCCGGAACGGGCGCGTCCCGCACTGCCGGCCGGGTCCGGGAACAGTGAGAATTTCGGGCATTCAGGGCTGTTGGCAAGTTTCGTGCCATGTGGTAAACTCAAGAGAGACTGGCACATGCCGCCCTTGCGCCCATTCCCGGGAACGCCGCTGAGCCGGCCCCGGGGGACAGACGGCGCGGGGGACCGTCCGCGAACAGGCCAGCCCGTGGCCCCCCGCCGGGGCAGGAGGAACGACCGATGGCGGCCGCAGAGAACCCTATCATCGCAGAGAACCCCATCCTTATCGTGGACGACGAGCCCGATCACCTCTTCATGCTGAAGTCCGCGGTCGGGGACTGGGGCCATGCCATCGAGACTGCGGTCTGCGGGGAAGACGCCTTCCGGATGGCCGGGGAGAGGGTCTACTCCCTCATCCTGATGGACGTGCGCATGAAGACGCCCAAGGACGGGCTGGAGACCCTGGCCAGGCTCCATGACGGGACCGGCCCCAACCGCCGGACGCCCGTGGTCATAATGACGGCGTTCGCCGACTGGCAGGACGCCGTGGACGCCCTGAAGGGCGGGGCCGTGGACTACCTGGGCAAGCCCCTGGACCTGGACGTCCTGCGCCACTCCATAGACAACATCCTGCTCAGGCCCGCCGTGACTGAGGTCAGGGCCCCGGAGGAGGGGGCCGCCTCGGGGCTCATCGGCGAGTCCCAGGCCTTCAAGGACATGCTGGACATAGCCCTCCGGGTGGCCGAGAGCGAGGCCACCGTGCTCATAACCGGGGAGAGCGGCACCGGGAAGGAGGAGGTGGCCAAGTTCATCCAGCGGAACTCCCCCAGGGCCGGGGAGAATTTCGTCTCCATCAACTGCACGGCCATTTCCGAGACCCTGATAGAGAGCGAGCTCTTCGGCTTCGTGAGGGGCGCCTTCACCGGCGCCGAGGGCAAGCGCGACGGCAGGCTGATGGCGGCCGACCGCGGCACCGTCTTCCTGGACGAGATAGGGGACACGTCCAACTCCTTCCAGGCGAAGCTCCTCCGGGCCATCCAGGAGGGTGAGATACAGCGGGTCGGGAGCGACGAGGTCCTGAAGGTCGACGTGCGCTTCATAGCGGCCACCAACAAGGACCTGGAGAAGCTGGTGAAGCAGGGGCTCTTCCGCGAGGACCTCCTGTACCGCCTGAACGTCGTGATCGTCCCCCTGCCGCCCCTGAGGGAGCGCACGGGGGACCTGAAGCTCCTGGCCGAGCATTTCCTGAAGACCTACGCCGCCAAGAACAAGAAGCCCGTGAAGACGCTGAGCGAGGGGGCTATGAAGGCCCTCATGGACCACAGCTGGCCGGGCAACATCCGCGAGCTCCAGAACGCCGTGGAGCGCGGCGTCATACTGGCCAGGGGCGACGTCGTGACCGAGAGGGACCTGCAGATCCGCCTGGGGGCCGGGCCCTCCGTCCCCCAGCCCGACCCCGCCGCCCTCCAGGCTCCGGACGCCCCCCGGCCCGTCCAGCCGCTGGCGAAGGGCACCCTCGAGGAAATGGAGAGGCTGGCGGTGGCCGAGGCCTACGCAAACGCGGGGGGCAACAAGACCAAGGCGGCCGAGAAGCTCGGCGTCACGCGCAAGACGCTTGCCGCGAAGGTCAAGAAGTGGGGGATGGACGGGACGCCGTCCGGCAACGACGGCGCGTGAGGCTAGGCGCCAGCTGCCCAGTCCCGAACCTTGACGGCCGGTGCCATCCGCCTCTCCGCCGGGCCGGGGCTTCCCGGAACCTCTCTCCGCGGAGGACGCCTCCCGGACACCGTCTTCGGCGGGGATGCGGAAACTCGGCCACGGACGGGCTCGGCTTTCGCTCCCCTGAGACGAGCGATGCGCTCCGTCT
>JAISFP010000398.1 GCA_031263525.1 Deltaproteobacteria bacterium
TTTCTCACATTATAGGAGCGAGTCATGGCAAAGAGATACCAGATTTGGGGTCTTGCAGTGATTTTTCACCCCTGGAGCGATAGCCAAAATTCTAACATTTAACCGAACTCGTAATAAAACTTGCCCTCCTTCTTCCGGAGCTCGAACACTGGCCTGACTTTTTAGAATCTTGTCAGTGCCGTCGCACTCGCTCAGGCAGAATTGTCTGCCGGATAACTGCAGTGTGCCCTTGTTTGCAAACTTTCCGCTGGGGGAGGACGATTTCGGGCACCTAAAGATGTACCCGAAAGAGTTGACAGTAAATGTGACAGGCGGAGATTAATTTTGGGTATTCAGTCAAGTATGTTAAATCAAATCATACGTTAACCATAAGGATATTGTAAATTTAATTTTCGAACGCTGTGATAGATTATTTTCAAATCGTTATTATACCGTCATCTGAAACTGATAATTATTAGGTTTTTAATTTAATTAAAATATCAGCATGCTTGATTATATTATTACCCCGTAAATTAAATCTGGCCCTCAGGCAGGGGCAAGAGGCGAGAGGGCTTTGGGCAGGGGCGAGTACTGAATGGGTGAGAGCTTTGGGGGAAGGGTGAGGGGCGGAAGGGAAGGGCAGGGCCAGTTTCACGGCCTAGCTCACAGTGAAGAGGTCCCATAGGGCCAGATTTAATTTCCGGGGTAATAACTTATGCTAAACAGGTTCAGTTTGTGGTAAACTCCATTTGGCATCCTGTTGCTCTCAGTCGGATGCCTAACCTGTCGAGCTAGCCTGCAGAGTTTGGTAATGCGGCTGAGTTTCAAAACATGAGGTATAATAGCTGCTTAACGATTTTCTCTTGCTAACCCGAAAGTCGGGCTAGGCTCCAGCCTCTCAGCTCCCGACTGTCTTCTCCCGGCTCATGCCCCCCCTCTCCCCCGAACACTTTCATAACCGCCCGTACTCAAGCCGAAAACGGTCCAGAACCGATTGACCCGAAGGGGGCCTTCGTGCCATAATGCGCGATTGACTCTAGTCGGGCGCCTCCGCCCCCGCCCCTCTTGCGGGCAACGTGACGTAGGCATCATCCCCCGGCGTCGCCGGCCCAGGTGGCCGGCCTCAGACTTCACCGGAGCGAGCTTAGCATCATGAAAAAGGATATCCACCCCAAGTTCAAGGAGATCACCGCCGCCTGCGCCTGCGGCAACGAGTTCACGACGGGTTCCGTCCTGGACTCCATAAGGGTCGAGATCTGCTCCGCCTGCCACCCCTTCTTCACCGGCAAGCAGAAGCTGGTCGACACGGCCGGTCGCGTGGAGCGCTTCCAGCGCAAGTACGCGAAGGCCCCCCAGCCCGTCGGCAAGGGCAAGGCCGCCAAGGCCGTCCCGGCCACGAAGCAGGCCTAGCTTCCACCCCTCGGGACCGGGACGGCACTGGCCGCCCCGTCACCCGGAAAAAGACTCCGGGCAGGCTCCGGCCAGCCTGGGTTTTTTTTCCTCTGCGGTCGGGCAGGCATAACCCCCGAAACTGGAGAATCGGCATTCCTGAGGATGTCCGGACAGTGCCGGAACCGGGCCGCCAGGCTATGGGTCACCCCGGAACGTCCGAAGCTTGAGACCGGGCAGGGCAGGCCGAAGCCTCCCGAGTCGCGGTCTGAATCCTTGTCCAGGCCCCCAACCAGGCCCTGACAACGGCTCAGGCCCGCCTCCGAGGCTCCTATCTGACCGGCTCCTTACCCTGCCCCGCCCTCGGGCCTTCCTCCGCGCTCCGACCGCCTCCGAGGCTCTGGTCCTGGACTGATTCCTGACCACGGCCTGCCTCCGAGGCTCCTGACCACGAACCGCCTCCGAGGCTCTGGTCCTGGACCGGCCCCTGACCCCGGCCTGCCTCCGAGGCTCCTGACCTCGGACCGCCTCCGAGGCTCTGGTCCTGGACCGGCTCCTGACCACGGGCCGCCCACTGGCCTTCTTCAGGACTCTGGTCTGCCTCCAAGGCTCCCGTCCTGGACCGGATCCTGACCCCGGCCTGCCTCCGAGGCTCCTGACCTCGGATCGCCTCCGAGGCTCTGGTCCCGGACTGGCTCCTGACCACGGCCCGCCCACGGGCCTTCTTCAAGACTCCGGCCCGCCTCCAAGGCTCCCGTCCTGGACTGGCGCCTGACCTCGGATCGCCTCCGAGGCTCTGGTCCCGGACTGGCTCCTGACCACGGCCCGCCCACGGGCCTTCTTCAAAACTCTGGCCCGCCTCCAAGGCTCCCGTCCTGGACCGGGTCCAGACCACTGCCCGCCTCCGAGGCTCCCGTCCTGGACTGGCTCCTGACCTCGGGAAGCCCACTGGCCTTCTTCAAGACTCTGGCCCACCTCCGAGGCTCCCGTCCTGGACCGGCACCTGCCAAGGCCATCCCACTGGCCTCTCTCCCAGGCTCTGCTCCACTCCGACCGGCATCAGGGCGCTTCAGTGGCAGAGGAGGTCCCGACTGGAGCCTCACTTTTAGCCTCCCCCCTTTTTTGCCTCTCCTGCGCCTTTTTTCGTGATTGGGGTCCGAACGGTTTAGGACATGTCCGAAATGGACACTTAATTAGGTAGCGGGGTGAAAGGTCTTCCAGAGCCCTTGCCTATCCCCCCGGTCGAACACGGAGTCGCCTTTGACTCCCTCCTTCTGGCTCCGACTCGTCTGCGCCGATCCTGTGCAAACCAGATTTGGACCTTTTTAGTCCTTCGGCCGGCCTCTTCAGTCCCTTCCCAGGCCTGCCACCGTTTCTTTTGGCCCGTCCCCCCGGCCTTCCGCCGACCTGTTCGGGCCCTTTTCAGTACCTTTCGCCGGCCTCTTCGGGCATCTCCATAGCCTTCCGCCGGCTCATCGAGCCCTTACCCCCGGCCTTCACCAGGCCTCTTCGGGCATCTCCATAGCCTTCCGCCGGCTCATCGAGCCCTTATTACCCCCGGCCTTCAACAGGCCTCTTCGGGCATCTCCAAAGCCTTCCGCCGGCTCATCGAGCCCTTACCCCCGGCCTTCAACAGGCCTCTTCGGGCATCTCCATAGCCTTCCGCCGGCTCATCGAGCCCTTACCCCCGGCCTTCGCCCGGCCTCTTGAGGCATATCCATAGCCTTCCGCCGGCTCCACGAGCCCTTGCCCCGGCCTTCAACAGGCCTCTTCTGGCCTTTCCATAGCCTTCCGCCGGCTCATCGAGCCCTTGCCCCGGCCTTCACCCGGCCTATTCGGGCCTTTCCATAGCCGTCCACCGGCTCCTCGAGCCCTTGCCCCGGCCTTCACCCGGCCTTTTCAGGCACTTTTCCCGGCCTTCCGCCGGCCTCACGGGACCCCTACCCAGGCTTCTGCCGACCGTTCGGACCCTTTCCCTGGCCTTTCGGGCCTGGCCTTCCGCATGCTCCTCGGGCCCTTGCCCCGGCCCTCACCCGGCCTCTTCGAGCTCTTTTCCCGGCCTTCCGGCGGCTTTTTTTGATCCGCACCCCGGCCTTCCCCCAGCGTCCTGGGACCCCTGCCCCGCCCTTCCGCCTGCCGTTCAGGCCCGTTTCCCGGGGCTTACGACCGGCCCCTCCGGCTCTCTCCATGCCTTCAGCCGGCCTTCGGTCCCCTTCCGGGCCTTCCGCCGGCGTTTCAGGAGTCACTGTCGCCCTGCCGCGACCTGTCGCGGCCATTTCCGGCCTTTTTGCCGTTCCGCCTCCCTGCGGCCCGGCTTTACGCCCCATCCGGACCAGCATCATGTTCGACGACCCATCCCAGCTCACGCAGTTCAAGGCCCTCCAGGAGCAGCATGCGTCCCTCGAGGCCCTCATCTCCGACCCGCAGGCGCCCAAGAACACCAGGGAGTACTCCCAGCAGCTCCGGCGCCACAAGGAGGTGGGCCGGATACTTGAATGCTGGCAGGGGCTGGTGAAGACTGACGCCGATCTCGAGGGGGCGAGGGAGCTCCTGGCCGATCCTTCCTCCGAGATGAGAGCCATGGCGCTTTCCGACATCGAGGCGCTCCAGGAGGAGAGGGCCCGCCAGGAGGAGGAGCTGAAGATCCTCCTCCTGCCCAAGGACCCCAATGACGACAGGAACACTGTGGTCGAGATCCGCGCCGGGACCGGCGGCGACGAGGCCAACCTCTTCGCGGGGGACCTGTTCAGGATGTACTCGCGCTACGCCGAGCGCCGCCGCTGGAAGTGGGAGATCCTGTCCATGAACGCTGCGGACGGGCCGGGCGGCTACAAGGAGGTCGTCTTCATGATCGAGGGCGACAGGGTGTACTCGGTCCTGAAGCACGAGTCCGGCGTCCACCGCGTCCAGAGGGTGCCGGTGACCGAGACCCAGGGCAGGACCCACACGTCGGCCTGCACGGTGGCAGTGCTCCCCGAGGCAGAGGAGGTCGAGGTGGACATCCGGGCGGAAGAGGTGAAGGTGGACGTTTTCCGCTCCCAGGGGCCGGGCGGCCAGAGCGTCAACACCACGGACTCCGCGGTGAGGGTGACTCACCTGCCCACGGGGCTGGTGGTCATCTGCCAGGACGAGAAGTCCCAGCTGAAGAACAAGCAGAAGGCCATGAAGGTCCTCCGGGCGAGGCTCCTGGACATCAAGACCACCGAGCAGCAGAAGAAGATTTCCGAGGAGCGCCGCGGCATGGTGGGAACCGGCGACCGCTCCGAGCGCATCAGGACCTACAACTTCCCCCAGGCCCGCGTGACCGACCACCGGATCAACCTGACGCTCTACAAGCTGCCGGCGGTGATGGAAGGCGACCTGGACGAAATCCTGAGCCAGCTCGGCAGCTACTTCCAGGCGCAGCTCCTGACGCAGGGCACCCCCTCTTGACCGGGCGGGAGGACACGGCGCCCCCCATCCCCTGGACCGTGGGCGACATCCTGAACGTCACGGCCGAGTTCCTGGGAAAGAAAAACATCCCCACCCCGCGGCTGGACG
The DNA here is from genome assembly GCA_031263525.1 of Deltaproteobacteria bacterium. Taxonomy (GTDB): domain Bacteria; phylum Desulfobacterota; class Desulfarculia; order Adiutricales; family Adiutricaceae; genus JAIRZX01. The sequence continues at coordinate 4,909 of JAISFP010000398.1, forward strand.
CGGAGCTCCTCCTGGGCAGGGTGCTCGGCCTCCAGAGGGTGCAGCTCTACGTGAACTTCGAGCGCCTGCTGGAGCCCCATGAGGTGGACGACTACAGGGAGCTCGTCCGCCGCCGCTCGAAACGCGAGCCGGCGGCCTACATCCTTGGCGAGAGGGAGTTCTACGCCATCCCGTTCATCGTGACGGGGGACGTGCTCATACCCCGCCCCGAGACCGAGATACTGGTGGACGAGGCCCTTTCGACAGCGAAACGCAACCCAACACCTGCGGAACTCCGCGTCTGCGACGTCGGCACGGGATGCGGGTGCATAGCCGCGGCCCTCGCCCGGAACCTCCCCGGCACACGGGTCGAGGCCTCGGACATGGAGCAGGCGGCCCTGGACGTGGCCCGCCGCAACCTGGAGGCCCTGGATCTCGCGGGCCGTGTGACCCTCGTCAGGGGCGATCTCATGGACGCGCCCTTCGCCTCATCCTCCTTCGACATCGTCTGCGCGAACCTACCCTACGTCCCGTCCGCCGCTATCCCGGAGCTGGAGCCGGACGTCCGCGACTACGAGCCGCACTCCGCCCTGGACGGGGGCCCGGACGGGCTCGACCCCTACCGCAGGTTTCTTCCCCAGGCGGCGGCAAGGCTCGCGCCAGGCGGGACCATCGTGCTGGAGTGCCAGCCGGACCAGTTCGCGGCCTTGATCGAGCTAGCCCTTTCCCTGAATCTCGCACCCAGGCCGCCGGTGCAGGATCTTTCGGGCCGCGACAGGATATTCTCGGCTTCCAGGCCCTGACTTCGGAGACTGCCAACCGAGCCCTGAGGCCGGGGACAGCCGTACACTGCATGGGGCCGATACCGCCCTCCTGTCCAAGCCTTGATGCCAGTGACCTCAGTACACGGCCCGGGGCCGATGCCACCCCGCCGTCCTAGCCCTGAATCAGGGGACAGCCGTACACGGCCTGAGGCCTATGCAGCCCCGCCGTCCCATCCCTGAATCAGGGGACAGCCGTACACGGCCTGGGGCCTATGCAACCCCGCCGTCCTAGCCCTAAAGCAGGGGACAGCCGTACACCGCCTGGGGCCTATGTAGCCCCGCCGTCCTGGCCCTGAAGCAGGAGACAGCCGTACACGGCCTGGGACCGATACAACCGCTTCGTCCAAGCCCTGAAGCAGGGGACAGCCGAACACGGCCTCGGGCCGATTCCGCTACAAGCCCTGTGGCCTGGGACAACCGCACGTGCCCTGTGGCCGATGACGCACCACCGTCCAAGGCCCTGAGGCCAGGGACAGCCGTTCTGGCCCTAATGCCAGGGGCCTCCATTACATCACAAGCATCTGTTCACGGGGGGGTGTCAGAGCCTGCATGGTCAAGACACCGTCCAGGGTCCTGGGCCTCGCCAGAGTCCACACCTCTCCGCCCGCCCCGCCATGGCCCCGGACTTCTGGAGACACCGTCCGGGGACCTTGGCCTCGCCAGAGTCCACACCTCGCCACCAGCCCCGTCATGGCCCCGGACTTCAGGAGACACCGTCCGGGGACCTTGGCCTCGCCAGAGTCCTCACCTCGCCGCCCGTCCCGTCATGGCCCCGGACCTCAGGAGACACCGTCCGGGGACCTGGGCCTCGCCAGAGTCCTCACCTCGCCGCCCGTCCCGTCATGGCCCCGGACCTCAGGAGACACCGTCCGGGGACCTGGGCCTCGCCAGAGTCCTCA
>JAISFP010000399.1 GCA_031263525.1 Deltaproteobacteria bacterium
AAGGCGGGAAGCGCCCCGGGCGGCGGCCAGCCTCCAAGGCCGGCCGTCGCCACCTAAAGAGAAGCAGCGTCGACTAGCCTAAACGCAGGCTGCTCTCGTTCACCCACGTGAATGGTTACGCTTAGTGAACATCTATGAAAGCTGACCATGAACGCTGCCCGGCCTGACAAGGGCCGGAGCCGGGCAGGAAGGGCAGGAGCGGGGCCGATACCGGCCCGGTCAAGGACCGGAGCCCGGCCGGCATTGACCGGAGCCCGGCCGGAGACCGACCGGCGTCCGTCGCCGAAGCTCCCTCCCCGCGCTCGTTCAGGGCCGGTCGGCTTTCGCACGGAACCGGACGGGTCCGGGGTGGAAGCGGAACGGACAGTGACATGTACGGTGCCCCGGGCCCGGGTGCCCGGCCGCCGCCTGGAAGGCTTGCGGCCCGCGCCAGCCTTCCTACGCGGGCGCCGGCTCCGCAGGCGGGAGTTCCCCAAAGATGGCGTCCGCCATGATGCCCAGCCCCTCAGCGTCAGGGAGAGGCATGGCCCGACTGGCGCGGGAGAACACGGCGCAGCTCCCCCCGGGCCCCAGGTAGGCGGGCCAGGAGAACGGCGGGGGGCCGTCTCCGGAGCGGGCGCACCCTGCCGGCCCCTCCCCCTGGACGCCGTGCCGCGAGCCGGCCGGCACCGGTGCCCCGCCGGTCGCGAACCCCGCCCACAGGGAGCACATCAGCCTGGAGAGCCCCGCCGATCCCCTGCCGGAGAGCAGTCCCGGGAGGCGCAGGCTCCCGAAGACGAAGGGGAGCTCCAGCACATGGCACGCCCCGAGATCCGCCAGGCGCATGAGCGGCGGGGAATGGTCGAAGCGGTAGAGCCAGACCTCGGAGTGCCGGGAGCACAGATCCGCGAAGCGCCTGGTTCCCGCCGTGAAGAGGGCGTAGGCCATGGCCCTCCTGGTCCTGTGCCATGGGCGGGCGCGGTCCTCCCGCAGTTCCGGCGGCGAGGCTGCCCGAAAGGCCTCGATGCCCTGCGGCCCCAGGAAGCAGTGCTCGACCGCCGCGAGGACCTGGGGGTTCCTCTCCCGGGGCAGGAAGAGGCTGCACTCGTCGCGATTGAAGCCCATCATGAAGCGGCGGCAGTTCACCTCCCCCGCGGCCAGGGCCGCGTGCGGGTCGAGGGGCACCGCCTTCCCGTCCGCCACGGGAAAGAAGGCCATGGGGGAGAGCTTCCTGAAGTCTATGTCCAGGGCTGAGAGCCTCGCAAGCACCTCCGCGTCGACCCGTTCCAGGGCTGCGAGGCCCCCTGCCCCCCGGGGGAGCCCCAGGAGGCTCAGGAAGGACGCCCCCAGCTTGAAGGCCGTGGACATGTCGCCCCTGGCAACCGGGAAGCCCGGAAGCGACAGCGCGGTGCCGCTCTCCGACACGCAGGCGCGGAACAGCCCCCCGGCCAGGGGGGACACGGACAAGAGGGACGCGCACACGGCCCCCGCGGACTCCCCGCCCAGTGTCACGCGTTCCGGGTCGCCCCCGAAGGCGGCTATGTTGCGCCTGACCCACCTCAGGGCCTCCAGCTGGTCCAGGATCCCCCAGTTCCCGGCGGTGCCGTGCCTCCTGAACGACTCCTCCAGGGCCAAGAAGCCCAGGGCCCCCAGCCTGTAGTTCAGGGTCACAGCCACCACGCCCTTCCGGGCCAGCTCGGACCCGTCGTAGAGGGCGCGCCCGCCTCCCCTCACCGACCCGAAGAGCGGCTGGGACGACGAGCCCGCCGCGAACCCGCCCCCGTGCACGAAGACGTAGACGGGGAGGCTCCCTCCCCCCAGGGCCTCCAGCGGGGTCCAGACGTTCAGGTTCAGGCAGTCCTCGGACATCCTGTAGCTCCCCCGGGGGGGCTCCATGATGTCGCCCTTCTTGAAGGACTGGAAGGCGATGGCCCCGAAACGGGAGCAGTCCAGCGGCTCGGACCACGCCTTCCGCGGCTCGGGAGGGGCCCAGCGCAGGGGGCCGGCTGGCGGCTCAGCGTAAGGTATGCCCCTGAATGACGCGATCCCTCCGGAGACCGTGCCGGTCACGGGGCCGGAAGGGGTGTCCGCGACGGGCCTCGCGGAAGGGCGCGCGTGTGTCATGAGGCAACTCCTTGAATGCCCGTGCCGTGTCTCCCCGGACGTGTCCGGATCCCCGCGAAATGCCAGGCGGGAGGCGGAGGCGCCGGGGGTGGGCCGAAGCGGCAAGCGGGCCTGAACGTCCGGGGCGGCAGAAGGGCAGGAAATATCGGGACGGCAAGCGGTCGGAACGGCCGGGATCGGTCACGGGATACCGTGAATGCCCAGTCCGGGAGAGTCCGCGAGGCACACGGCAAGGTGCCAGCGATTCCCGCAGCCCGACACATTACCTTATCGGCAGGCCGATGTCCAACGTCCGAGCTAAGGGCGTCTCGTTGAGCGACGTTCCGGGCATGAGTCAGGACACCTGGGGGAGGTTTCCAGATGGACAGGGAACAGGGAACAGGGAACAGGGAACAGGGAACAGGGAACAGGGAACAGGGAACAGGGAACAGGGAACAGGGACGAGGACAC
>JAISFP010000406.1 GCA_031263525.1 Deltaproteobacteria bacterium
GGCGGAGGGGTCAGCCGGGGGCAGTCCGGGATTCGGCTCGGGACAGGGTAAGGCAAGCCCCGAAGGGGGGGAGTGCCGGGAACTGCCTGGATCCGGCAGGGGGAGGGGGGAAGCGCCGCACTGCGGGGAGCCGGGGGCAGCCGTCCGGCAGCCGGCAGGGCGGGGGGAAGTGGCGCTGCGGGCCGGCCAGGAGTGCCGGCCCCTGACCGGCATGTTGCCGGGGCGCCGGCACCTGCTGTTGCGGGCCCGGACATCAGGTCCGGGATTCCGGGTCCGGCACGCCGGGCCGAGGGCCGCCGAGTCCGGGGCTGAAGGTGACGTCAGCCGGCCCTCGGAAGGATCTTTCCCGCCGCCCGGCCCCTGCGGCACAGCTGGCCGCCCGCCGGCCGGGCCCGCGCCGAGGGGGCTAAGGCGCCTGGGGCCGGCACGCCGGGGCGGCGGGCCGTCCCGGAACTGCTGGATGGCGCGTCCGGACCGCGGCGCCTCTCACGTGCGGATGCCCAGGCTCGCCATGCCGCTCGCGACCGTCCACAGGCCTTCCAGGAGGCCGGAGTCGCTCGCGATGAAGCCTTCCGCGTCGTAGCGCTCGAGAATGCACTGGACAAGCGCTATCCCCGCCACTATGACGTCGGCCCGGCGGGGGTGGAGGCCCGGGCGCAAGGCCCTCTCGGCCACGGACTCCCTGGAAAGGTCCCTGTTGAGCTTCTCCACGGCGGAGAGGCCGTGCCTGGAGCCGTGGACGAGCGACGGGCGGTACTCGTTGAGGCCGAGGAGCATGGCGGCCAGGGTGGTGACCGTGCCCGCGGTGCCTATGAGGGTCGCGGGGTCCCGTCCGCCGGCCGGTTCGGGGACGTCCTTCAGGTGCTCGCGGATGCAGCTGTCCATGGCGGCGATCTCGGCGGGGGTCGGGGGATCGCTCTTCATGAAGGTATCGGAGAGCGCCACCACGCCGATGGGGAGGCTTGTGACGCTCTCGGAGTCGGGGCCCCTGGCGCAGACGAACTCGGTGGAGCGGCCGCCTATGTCGAAGACCACGGACCTGGCGGGGACGGGGTCCAGCGACATGAGCGCCCCCATGGCGGCGAGCGCCCCCTCCTCCTGGCCGGTCAGGACCAGGGACTCGCAGCCGAAGCGGCGGGAGACCTCCCTGGCGAAATCTGGCCCGTCCGAGGCCAGCCTCGCGGCCATGGTGCATCCGGCCACGAGCCGCTCGGGCGCCTCCGAGGCAAGCGTCCCGGCGAACCCGTCAAGCGCCATCCGGGCGCGGGCGAGCGGCTCCTCCATGAAGGGCTTGCCGGGCATCAGCCCTTCCGAGATCCTGGGTATCTCCTGCCAGACCCTCTTGGTCACCGGGTCCGGCCCCCGTCCGTCCCGGCTGGCCTGCGCGAGTATCAGCCGGAAGGTGTTGGATCCCAGATCCAGCGCCCCGTAGAGCTTTGCGGCCATGCTGTGGATGAGCCCCGCTTCCGGGCGCCCCTCCTGGGTCCCGGATAAGAAAAAAGGACGCCGGGAAGAGAATGCCTGAACAGGGCCGGCCCCCCGCGTCCGAAAGGATAATTGAATAAAGTACCAAAACTTGCACCAGTTCGCAAGCCGGGCCCCAGATTTCTGTCAGGCCGCTGTCCGGACCTCTCCCGCACGGCCGGTTCCGGTCGGCGTGCCCGCCGGCGTTCCGGCGCTTCCGGAACCTGGCCGCTTGCCCAGGCGCCGGGCGCGGGGGGAGCCAGGATCAGACGTGCGGAGCCGGCCGGGACGGCGAAGCCGGACGAGTGAGAAATGGTCTTCCGCGGCGGGGGTGAAAAATGGAGGGCGATGGAGGAAAGGCGGCGGGGGCAGGGAGAGAAGCGGGTGAGGACGGGGACAGACGGGAGGGCTGGGAGAAAGGAGGCGAGGACTGGATGACTGGCTGTGCCTGGGCCGGATGTGTCATTGAGTGGAGCCGGCCTTCCGTCTTGCCTCGTCCCCTGCACCGGAGCTCTTGGAAAGGAAGGCCGAGCATGGAAATGCTTCAAGACGAGAAGGCGGACGTCAGGATGAGGATGGCGACATTTGAGGGAGTTTTACATAAGAGACATTTTTAGGAGCTTGGAAGGCCTGGGATACTGCGCTGTCAGCTTCGCTTAGCTTGGATTGGCGTGGATTGGCATGACATGTCAAGAAAATTTTATAATTTACCAGTATTCTGCCGACGCGACAGAAGATCGACGGCAGGCTTTCCCGCCCTGCCGCCGGACCGGCTGACGGTCATGCCCCGTTTCCGTCTGCGATACGGAGAAGTGCGTGAAATCTTCCCGAAGGGCCGGGTCCGGCATGGGCTCGCAAGGCAATAGCTGTTATGTTCAATTTTCCTTAGGCCATGAAGGTAGATTTTTCGGAGGTCATGAAGGGAGATTCCCCAAAGATCATGGAATGATATTTGAGAAAATTTTAAAGACAGTGCGTGTCAGTCAAATCTTGAATTATTCTATTGTTTCAGATTATTTGACTCGTCATAAACGCGCTATACTTCAAGGAATAAGTTAATATTTAATTGGTGTTAAATTAAGATTATGTGTAAATATATGTAACAGCAACTGATAAGGTCAAAATGAACAATATAACGTACTGAAAGGTAGACAATGTTTAAATTAATTATTTAAAGTTTTATGAAAATGCCAAACAATAATGAATTAAAAACGTTTTAAATATTAAATATAATTTAGTCAAATCATCATCATCTTTGTCAAACGCCGCTGACATGCGTAACAGCTAGTGGAGCATTAGTTGTCACGTTTGCATGAAGGTTAAGGTTTTTGGAGCTTTGAGCTTGGAGTTCTGTTCGGCAGGTCTGTTTAGAAGTCTTCTGAGAATGACATGTTGTCAGGACGGTCGGAAGGAATGGCGGACGGCCGGCCGGAAGGAATGGCGGACGGCCGGCCGGAACGAATGGCGGACGGACAGACTGACGAGGGAGAGGGCGTGAGGACATGGAAACGCGAAAGCGCCACGTGAGCAAAATGAGAATTCGCGTCAGGAAAATTTCATGTCAAATGTGTCCATTGCAGAAACATCCCTGTGAATTGCTGACGGCAGAATGCCTGCCCCGCACTCGCGGAATTACTGAGGAGGGCATTTCCGGCGTTCTGGGAGCGAACCGGATCTGCAGGCAAAACATCCATTATATGCATATAATTTTAAGATTGTTTGGCATATGTAGATACGCATTTCGACACATGGTCTGAATTCATCCAAAAATCACGCTCCCTTGACATTCTTCGGCAGAATCATTCATGATCACTTCCGATAGGGTCCAACTGCTGGTTCCGGTTCATCTTTCCGACACGCCCCGCTTGCGGTTCGATTTCCGCGGGACTGGTCGGCCCGGGGGCTTGCGGCAGGCTCTCTCCGGGGGAGCGAGTGAACCGGAGCTGTCGGGACATCCGGGGTTCCGGGAGCTCGGAGTTCCTGAGTTCCGGCGGTTCGGACCCTTGCCCGGTCCTCGCCTGGACAGGACCGTGCCCCCTCTCCTTGACTTCCGGCTTCTCCTTGACTTCCGGCTTCCGGCATCTTCAACCACGTCCGTCCGGCCCTCTTTTCACGGTGCTGCCCTCCTACATCCCCCGGCTTCTGAATCCGGCATCTGCCCCGTTTCCGTTAGCCCGCTTCCCTCTCCCGGAATTGGTCGTACGGTGCCTACCGGTTTCGGGCCTCCCTTCCAGCCCTCCTGCCGGTCGGTATCCCCCCGGGAGCACCGGCGGTCCTGCGCCCTCCCGGCATCCCCCCTGCGTCACCGGCGGTCCGGCACCCTCCCGGCATCCCCCCTGCGTCACCGGCGGTCCGGCGCCCTCCCGGCATCCCCCCTGCGTCACAGGCGGTCCGGCGCCCTCCCGGCATCCCCCCTGCGTCACAGGCGGTCCGGCTCCACCCTTGTTTCGGGACATTGGTGTCCGGTGTTCTGTCCCGGAACCGTTGGCACGCCCTCTCTCACGGCACCGGCCGTCCGGTTCTCTTTTTGCGGCGCCGGCCGCCCGGTTCTCTTTTTGCGACGCCGGCCGTCCGGTTCCCCGCTGGCCGGATCCGTGCCGGCCGCGACCCGCATCCGGCAACCCCATCCTCCCGGCTCCCCCGGGGAAAGGACTGTTTAGCCATGCCCCTGCAAGTCTTCCGGGAGAAGCTGTCCGGCCCGGGCGCTCTGGCGGCGTACGCGCGCGAGCGCGCGGAAGCCTCACTGGCCTGGGATCCGCTGGAGCCCCTGGCCCCGTTCATGAAGTCCGCGCATGCGCCTTTCGGGAGGGAGGCGCTGTTTTCCGGCCCGGCATTCCCGGAGGGGGGGCTCGTGTCCCTCTTGGGGCCTGAGGGGGCCCGGACGGCCGAGGAGGAGATCTTCGCGGAGACCCTCAGGTGGGCCCGGTGCGAGGATTTCGAGGACGCGATCTGGCGCCGGGGGCCCGAGATCGTGACGAGCGTGTCCAGGGGCATCCAGACCGCCACGGATCTCGGGGACGACCGGGCGCTGAAGTGGCACCTCTTCTCGCTCATGAACCTCTTCGACAGCTTCCCGACCGGCATCGTCGACCTGAGCCTGGTCCTGGGCATTGCGGCGAACGCCCCGCTGCTGCCGGCGGTGAGGGAGGAGCTGGCCTGGGCCGTGGCGCTGGGCTGCGTGTGGGCCATGGACGTGCATGCGCCTCTGGAGAAGGTTGTCGATCCCATCCTGAAAAAGCTCCTGGAGATTCCGGGGCTGGACCGGCTCAGGGACGTGAGGCCGGTCTTCGCCGCCCTCTCCCGCAGGTGGGTGTTCATGGGCTCCCCGCCCAGCGGGCCGGGGGCAACGCCGGAAGGGCCCGGGGGACGCGCGGGCTGGCTGGTGAACGCCATGAAGCTGGCCCCGGGTCTGCCGGACAAGGATCTCGCGGCGTTCCCGCTGGCCGTGGCTCTCTACCTGCGCAAGGAGGACTTCCCGGGACCGGAGGACGTCAGGGGCGCCCTCAACGCCCTCGGAGGGTTTCCGGACTCGGGGCTGCTGCGGGTAGCGCTCGCCGCCATGGAGGCCGGACGGCCCCCGGCCAAGATCGTGAAGGCTCCGCCCAAGGCGGTCGTATCAGGGCACAAGCACTCGCGCGGGGGCAAGGGCCAGAAGGGCCCCGGGGGAGGCGGAGGCCAGGCGGCCCGGCCTTCCGCGCCGGCCTCCGGCGCGGCGGCGCATGGCGCGTCCCCGCCAGACGCCTCCGGGCCGGTCTCGTCCCCCGCGGCAGCGGCCGCCCTGGACGCGGTCGTCCGGCTCGCCGGGCTGGGGGATCTCGCGGCCATGGGCGACTGGGGCTCGCCCATGCACCTCGCGGCCTGCCAGGCCGCCAGGATCCTGGGCAAGGCCATGGAGGGGCTCGCCCCCCCCGCCGGCGAGAGGCTCGTAACCCTGCTCGCGCCCATGAGGGCGTCCGGGGGCCTTACCAGGGCTTGCCACAATTTCCTGCTCCGCGACTGGGCCCTCGCCTCGCCCGCCGCCTTCCAGGGGGCAGCGGTCGGGACCTGCGCGTCCGGGCTCCTGGGCGGAGGCCTGGAGGCCGTCCAGGCCCTGGCGTCCGCCATGGCCGTCACGGGCCCCGGGTCCGTCCCCCTGGCCTCCCTCGCCTCCGGGCCCGCGAGGCTGGAGGAGCTCGCCGGGACCCCCGGCGCCCCGGGAGCTCCCGCGTTCCGCCTGGCCCGCCACATGCTCGAGGCGGACCGCGCCGGCCGCGCCGGCGAGGACGTCAGGGACTCCCTGGCGGGGATCTGCGGGCTCTGGCCGGAGGGTGCCGGGCCGGGAGCGGAAGGCGGACCCGGGGCCGTGGCGGAGGCGTCCGGCGGCCCGGACGGAGGAGATGGCGACCATGCCGGGCCGGGCGGCCCGGAAGGAGGAGATGGCGACCATGCCGGGCCCGGCGGCCCGGAAGGAGGAGATGGCGACCAAGCCGGGACGGGCGGCCCGGAAGGAGGAGATGGCGACCAAGCCGGGCCGGGCGGCCCGGACGGGGGAGCTGGGTCCCATGCCGGGCCGGGCGGTCAGGACGGGGCGGGGCCCGCAGGCTCCTCCCCGCGCGACATGCCGGAGGACGCCGCCCTGCGGGCCATGTGCTCCGTGGCGGCGGCCGCCGCCCTGTGCGCCTGCGCCTCCGGACCTGCGGGCAGTTCCGCGGCGGGGCTACTTGAGCTCCTGCCGGCCGGGATGCTGGAGGATCCCGACTTCGGTGGCCGTCTCCTCCCGGACACGGTCTTTGCCGCCCTCACGGGTGAGCAGAAGGCAGGCGCGTCCGGCGGCGCGGCGGGGCTCGCCGCGGCCGTGGCCGCTGGGGCCGGCGACGTCCCCCCGTCCCCGCAGGCCAGGGGGCTTAAGGCCGCGTTCCTTATCGACCGGCTGGGCAGGGAGGCGTCCGGGAACGCCGGAGCCGTTCGGGAGGCGCTGGACGACGCGCGAAGGTGCCTGGACGGGGCGCTGCCTCCGGGGATGCGGGACCGGCTGGCCGGGGCGGCGATGGCCGCGGCGGCCGGCGCCGGCCTCCGGGAGGACGCCGACGCCATGTTCTTCGTCTACGGGGCGCACATGCTAGTCCCGGAGGCCGCCAGGTTCCGGAGGCGGCTCAGGGAGGACCGTGCCGCGATGCCCGCCGAGGGCCCGGAGGACGTGTCCTGGGCCGTGGACGCGGAACGGGCGCTGGCCCTCGTGGGCACCCTGCCGGGCACGGGGGCGGCCCCCCCGCCGGACCCGCCCGGGGCCGTGACCCTGACCCCGACCCAGGCCGTGGAGGCCGACATCCTTGCCGAGGACGCCATCGAGGAGGGGAAGAGGCTCATAGAGGCGCTGTCGCTACGGTACCCGGCGGCCGGCCCCCCGGAGGGGGGCGGCGGCGAGGGCCCGTCCGGCCGGGACGGGACGGGGAGCGGGGCGGGACCTGCCGGGGAGCCCTCCGCCCGTCCTCCCGTCCGACTCGCCGAGAGGGCCTTCCACCCGTACGTCTGGAGCGTCGCGGCGTTCTCCGCGCGCGTCTCGGGGAACTTCAAGCGGGCGATCGACCTCATCCGCTCCGACCCCGCGCCTGACCTCCTGACGCTCCCGAAGCACGCCAGCCTGGTGAGCGTCGTAAAATCCCTTGAGTCCGCCAGCCGCTCGAGGGACGTTTACCTGGCGCGGTCTTACTCCGCGGTCTACGCGAGGATGACGGGCGACATCACCCTGGTGATCAAGCCGCCGGTGGGTGGCGGGAAGACCCAGAGCGTCCGGCGTTCTCCCCAGCAGAAGCCTGCGGGCGGGCGCCGGGGGGGACGTCAGCGCTGACGTGTTGATCCGGGCCGGTCCGGGGCGGGCTTCCGCGCTGCACCGGGCGGGACCGGGGGAAGCCCGTGAGCGGCGTGGCTGGCCGAGCCGAGGAACTGAGCGGGGGGCCGAGGAGTTAGGGTGCCTCCTTCAGGCGGCAGCCGTGCGCCTGCCTGCCTTGACCCAACCTCCCTGCGGCCAGCCACTTGACCCTGCCTCCCCAGCGGCCTGCCTTGACCCTGACCTCCCTGCGGCCAGCCCCTTGACCCTGCCTCCCCTACGGCCAGTCCCTTGACCCTGACCTCCCTGACGGCTTGCATTGACCCCCCGGCGGCTAGCGGGTTAATATTGTCAGGAGGGCCCGCAAGCCGGGGCCCGCCTCGCACAGGTGTCCGGCGCCCGCAGTGGATCCTCCGGACGACCCGATGCCATCCCTCACGGCACCGTCCGCAAGCTCCCGAGGTTCACCATGTCCGAATCCCCTCCCGAAACCAGGCATCTGGAGATGGAGCTCACCTTCCATCTGGTACCCATCGACGGCGCCGATCCGGCCATGAGGCTCGCCTCGAAGGGGGACTGGAAGGGT
>JAISFP010000467.1 GCA_031263525.1 Deltaproteobacteria bacterium
CGGGAAGGTTACTGTGTTGCATCATGGGCCGTGGGGCATCGGCCCCCCTGGGCCGGAAAGGCTCCGGCGTGTCATGGGCCGGGGGGCATCGCCTCCCCGGGCCTGAAGCGTAACGGTACATCAAGGGCAGGATGGACATCGGCTCCACCTGGGCCGGAAAGGTTACTGTATTGCATCATGGGCCGTGGGGCATCGGCTCCCCCTGGGGCGGAAGGGCTCCGGCGTGTCATGGGCCGGGGGGGCATCGGCTCCCCCGGGCCGGAAGGGCTCCGGCGTGTCATGGGCCGGGGGGGGCATCGGCTCCCCCCGGGCCGGAAGGGTTACGGTACATCATGGACCATTTGGCATCTGCTCCACCCGGTCTTTAAGGGCTCTGGCGTGTCATGGGCCGGAGGGGCATCGGATCCCCCCGGGCCGAAAGGGTACGGCACATCATGGGCCTTCATGGCTTCGTTGCGCCTTTGGCCGGGACGGAGTAGTCTCCGCCCCGTAGAGCGGGCAGTCACCCGGTGATGACGGCTACAATGCCCACGACGTCAGTCCCGAGGCTCCTGGCTATGATCTTCAGGGTCGCCGGGAAATTCACGCAGAGGATCCCACCCGCTATGTGGGTGAGGGCCCTCCCCATCTGTCCGGGCCTGTCCGGGGCGTCCTTGAGGAGCAGCACGCCCCGGCCCAACCCCACAAGCCCTACAAGGGCCAACAGGTGTATCGCGAAACGCACGTAATCACTGGCCGCGTGCTCCGGGGGACTGTAGCTCAGCCCCTGGACCGATCCGTGACCGAAGAGACTGTAGGCCAGGCTGTCCAGGAGGCCGGGTAGGTTTAGGAGAAGGACACCCGCGGCCAGGGCGAAGGCTACCGCCCCCCACCTGGCGGCTGCGCCGCCCCTGCGGGCGATGGACGCGACGCTCACGACGGTTATCGCGAATCCCGCCAGGCAGAGAAGCGCCGTCACGACTCCCCACCAGCCCTGGAGATGGGAGGTCAGGGTTGTCAGTACGGTGTCCTGGGTCATGGCTTGCTACCTCTCTGGCCCCGGCGACCGACCGGCACGGGGCTTGCTGCGGGTGCTGCTGGCTGCCGGGGTGCTCCCGGAAGGGCGCGGGTCGTTCCCGCAGGTCCTCCACGCGGGAATCCGGGGTACGGTTTCGGGCCGCCCCCCGTAAGACGCCGTCAGCCGACGGTGAGAATCAGGATGCCAACGTGCTCGCCCGGCCTCACGGTGACGGTGGGCGGGCGTTCGAAGCCCTTCTGCGCCTGGGCGGCGGCACGCTCGCCCACCTTTCCGGCGGCCTCCAGGGCCATGTCGCGCATGGTCTTGCCTATGCCCTCCTCGACAACCGTGTCGCCGCTCACGTAGACCCGGGTGCGCCTGCCGGACGCCGCGCCGCCCAGGCCTTCCAGGAAGCTGGAGGCCACGAGGCTGCCCCACCTCTCCCAGAAGTGGGTGTCGACGCTCGCGCGGACGTTCGGGAAGGAGAGGTCGGGGTCCACGCCCACGGCCTCCACCTTTATCTCGGGCGCTCCCTCGGGCACTATCCGGGTGAAGGCTATGACCACGCTGTCCCTCTCTGCCCTGAAGCTGCCCAGGGCCTTCGCGCCCTTCAGGGGGCCCTCGGCCACGGTGGCCACCACCGGGGCAGGAGCGTCCGTGCTGATCCCTATGTCAGTGACGGCATAGAGGATCTGACCCGGCGAGAGGCCTGCGGGAAGTTCGGGGACGACGGACGCCTCCTTCCCTCCCGCCCGCTCACCGGCCCGACCGCCGACCGGCCCGTAGACCGTTACCGTGGGCGCGGACCGCCTGGAGGAGCGGTCCATCACGGCCTTCAGGTCGGTCGAGAGCGCCCTGTCAGCGTAAGGCTGTGCCTCGCGCTCCGCCGGCTGGCCCAGGCCGGCCGCGCGGCGCGGCTCGGCCCTGGGCGCCTCGGGCCTGGGCCTCATGGCTGGAGCGGCTGGGACCTCCGCCCGGGGGACGGCCGCAGGATTTGCCCTCGAGGTCCCCCTCACGAGCGGGCTCCGGGGACGGTCCGCCGTGGAGCCCCCGCCCCCGACGGGCACCGGCGCGAACGACTCCCCTGAGGCCCTCGCCTCGGCCGCCTTGCGGTCGTTCTCTCCCTCGACGAGGAGGTTGTACTCGGGGGTGCCCTCGCCGCCGACGTCGGAGCCGGAAAGCCCGTCCGCCAGCCCCTCCGCACCGGAGGGGCCGGGGGCCTCCCCCCGGGACAGCACGGTGAAAAACGTCACTGCCAACGCCGCTGCGAGCAGGAGCCCGAAGCCGAGCAGCTTGTACTTCCTGGCAATCGAGGAGAAGCTCATGGTCCTGTCTGCCTTTCCCGGAAACGGTCTTCGCCTTCCGGGGGGCGCCGGCGCCACTGGGCGCCCCTTGAGAGTTGTCGTTCGGGGCCGCGCCGGCCCGGGGCCGGCCCGGCAGGGGGACAGCGCCTTCCGGCGCACCTGGAGTCGGGGTGCCGTAGTTCCGGAGATCCGCGCTTGCGGTCAGTAAGGCGGGCGTCGGTGGCCGCAAATCCCGTGTGTTCGGGAGTCAGAGGGTAAGGAGGTCAGTGAATCCTGGTGCCTGGGTCCGGCGGTCCGGGTGTCCGGATGTCACGGTCCCGGGGCCCGCAGCTAATGGCCCGGATCCTTTAGAGTTCAAAGTCCTGGGGTCAGGGTCCGGGGTCCTGGGGTCAGGGTCCGGGGTCCTGGGGTCAGGGTCCGGGGTCCTGGGGTCAGGGTCCGGGGTCCTGGGGTCAGGTGGTCAAGGGTACGGTCAGGGCTGGAATCGGAGGGAGGCTCCCCGTCACGATCGGCGTATAGCTGGCTTGTCAGGCTCCGGGAGATGATCTCCGGGAACGTCCGGCTCTGAAGGGCCAGCATGGCAAGCACCGAGCGGAGAGTCCTCCCGCCCTCTATCCCGTGCCGTCGGGGGTCCTCAAAGTTACCCGGCGTATCTCTTCCCCAACGTTGATGAGAGCCGAGCCCTCCATGGGTGCCTCGTACACCGTCAAGCCGCCGGCCCCGGAGACCCTGGCCCTCGTCGCAGGCCAGACCAGGGCGTGGCGGGTTCGCACGTAGAGGCTGGCACCGAACCTTATGAACTCCGTGCCGTCCAGGGGGGGATCGCTCACGAGGGTCGTGGAACCCTCCGGCCTTATACCGTCAAGGATCCCGTAGAGCTCCGGGCTCACCGGCGGGGCGGCGGGGGAGCTCGTGAGCTCGGGGGCGGCATTGGGGCCCCGTCCGGCTATTTGATAGATAATAAGACCATCGACATTCCTGCCCCCGGCTTCCGCAGCTGAATGTGTATCAATCCTGATTACCAACGGTATGTCGTGGCCTTCCAGAGCGAGCACCAGATTGGAGCTCCCGTGCGAACCCGCCGGTGAGAGCACCACGCGGTTGCGGGCGCCGTCCGCTATGACCTCGGCTGAGAAGAGCTCGCCGCTCCCCAGCACGCTCGCCGACACCGGCCAGGGGCTTCCGCTGGAGTCCAGGAAGACAAGCGCCGTCACCAGGTTGGGGGTGAGCGTCACCTCCGGGGGCCTGAAGCCGGGCTCGAGGCTCAGGCTCACCGTACGGGTCCTTATCGCCCCCGGCGGCGGGTCGGCCATGGCCCTCTCCCTGGAGTCCGCCCTCTCGCGGAGTTCCCTTATCTCCTCGGGAGACGCGGGCATGAGCTCGTCCAGGGACCTCCGGTAGGCCTCCTGGCGGGCGCGGGCCCGGTCCTCGTCCGCCGCCTCCTCGAGCGCCTCCCGGAGCGCGTCCCCGCCCCTGCGGGAGACAGCGCCAGGCACTGGGCCGGGCACGTCCTCATGCTTCCCGCCGTCCGGAGAAGCGGGGCTGGGCGACCGATCGCCCGCACGAGGGAAGTTTGAGCCGTCATTCTCCGCAGGCCCGTAAGTCGGAGGCAACTGGCGACCGGACGCAGGGGTGTCCCGCGACGGTTCCGGAGATAACTCCGGGGAGTACTCGGACGTCTCCTGAGCGAACGTTGAGGAGCTCCGCGACGCCTGTGCCCTGACTGCCAAGAAAGCCGGGAAAGCCTGCTCATTCGGAGGCGAGAAAACTGGGGACGGCTCCCGGTAGACCGCCGTGAGGGCCGCAGGCGCCACGGAGGTCGGAGACAGAG
>JAISFP010000427.1 GCA_031263525.1 Deltaproteobacteria bacterium
CCTTCCCCAGCCACCTGCCCTCCCTAGTTGGCAGCTGTTGCTCCTTCTATGGCCATAATATAACCTAAAAGATTACAAATTATCTCCATTTCTTAGTCTGCTGCCAACTCAGTCAACCCCCTATATCCAGGGCTAAAGACATTATTTCTGATTCGTCATATATGTGGCAATAATAATGAATGAATAATGGATGATTGATCGGACATGCGGCGTCGGAAAAAGGATCGTTGAAATCAGAATTGAAATCAAAATTATTTAATTTTACAGAATTTTAGAAGTGAATGATTAACTATTAAAGGAACAAAGATTCAAATATTGGATCCCGCATTTGCTTTAGTTTTGAAAATTGGCAACTGTTCAGGCACCCCACTAACGAGGACCTTTTTGGAGGAAGAGAGCCCTTATGAGGAACCCTAAAAGTTGAAGAGTCAATAATGGATACTTCATGCGGGGGCAAAATGATTATGTAAAGGCATTTCAGTCGGGAAGGAACCCACAGTTGAATTCACCTTGGGGGGGCACCTGAACAGTTGAGAAAAGTGAAAAATAATAAAGAAAAGGTCAAGTTAGAACTCCAGAACGACAGAATGGCATAACGGAAACAAATCAAACAGATGCAAGGCTCAACACTCCGTCATCTCCGAACTTCATCCAGCGCTCCTCACGCTCCAGCCACTTGTCGTGCCAGCCCCTGATACTGGATATCCCGAACCGAACGTAACGGCCTGCCGTATTTTCTGGGATATTCCTGACCCTGGCCTCCTCCGGCGTCATCCTGGCGAGGTAGCCCAGCCAGCTGTAGAAAGCGTAGAGGGATCCGTCAAGATTTCTAGGGACATCGGGCATCTCCCCGGCTCTCACCGGCGAGCTCGGGTCCGGCGTATAGTGAAGGAGCAGGATCGCGCAGCCGGTTTCACGTGCGGTATTTTCAAAAGCAGACATGACGCGAGCCATGTCTCTCCCGCAGTCCTCGTTAAGCCTGTGGGAGTTGACCAGGTCGTCAACGACCATGAACTTGTTTCCCTTGGCCAGATACGAAAGGCAAGAGGCCCCTTCCACGGTAGAGACGTCAATATGGGTCATCGAGTCCAGATCGCAGAAAGACATGTTGGCCTCAATGCTCCGCATGTCAGTGTCGGAGAAGGCCTTTGAAGCATTGACCATCCTGCTGAGGATGGACTCGCTTTGCCCGCGATGGTTCAGGAAGAGCGTCTTCATGGGGGGGAACTCGACCCTGTCGTCGTCCTTCAGGACGGATCGCACCCCCAGGATGTCCCTTCCGGCCGCCAGGGACATGCACGTCTGGAGAGCGAACATGGACTTGCCGGCACCGTAGGGGGAAATCAACAGTCCCACCTTTCCGGCATAAAGCTTGGGCAGGACGGTCTCCCGTGGATTTTTGCGGGCGGCCTCGAGCAACTCCGAAACAGTATATGTGATCAACTTGGGGAACGCCGCACCGCTGTCAGGTGAATCCGACATCGTGTCTGCGGTGTCGCCAGGGGCGTGATTCTCAGAGAAATTGAAATCGGTCATAACCGTCCCTCCTGGTCTCGCCGGACCGCTACAGCGTGCCGCTGCCGGCGTAAAATCAAACGCAGAACGTCAGTGACAGATTATTACCCGTTTAATCAAATGTCGGAATCTTCTTCCATATTTTAGTAGCGGTTTATAGCGTGCAGATACCAGGACTGGAGGTTTTTCCGACATTTCAACCTCCGGGCTGATAGCCAAATTCCGACATTTGATTAAACGGGTAATATTGAAATTTACAGCACCGAGTCCTGGAAGAAGAAGATTAGGGAAAACAGATTCTTGTCCAGCGTCTGGCATGGGGAGCCAGGCCGCATCTCAAGGGAAACGCCCTGCCTGGCACAGATGCCTCCTGACCCAAGAAATGTCGGGGCAGGACAAGGACCATTCAGATACGGACCATTCAGATACGGACAAATCTAGCACGTCTTTATCTCTGGGTCAACAACAAATTTGTCATATTTTGAGAAATAAGGCGAAAAAATTTCAAATAATTGTCATGGATCCTATGAACATTCGAAAATATGTAGTTGAAAAGTAGTGCATATAAGTTAACTGCATGATATCAACAGCAGAAATCTTGATAAGTGTCGTTGGGAGGCAAAAGTTCCGCCTTCGGGTAACGAAGCGAGCAGGTGAACAGGAAGCCTGAGAAAAATATGTCTGTATCATTCGATCGGATAACAAAAGAAATTGCGTCAATGCATTTCTCTCCTATGGTGTCGGCGCAAATTTGACCGATGCCGCCTTACGGGGAACTTCTGACGTGATGGTGAAGTTTGGGATGATCGCCCGGTACGTCTGGAACGCTGAAACTTCAGAACTCGTCAGAACTTTCTCGAGCCTCCGACCTCCGTCACTGTCCCTCTCCGTCTCTGTCCATCTCCATCTCTGAATCTGAAAGTGTCCGGCAAGATGTCAGGGTTCTGCCGCTATCATTGCCGGGCCGCGTGTCATTCCTAACCTTCCTCATTTCCTCAGCCTCTCAATCGATTAGTCCAGCGTTGCGACATCTTTCCCGATATCGTCAGATACCTTTGCACAACTTAACCCATCAGACATAATTCTTAAATAATTCTGGAGTTATATTTAATAATTTATGCAGTATATTTTTTAAAAATCTGTATAGAATAATATACCATAAATGGAAACAGAAAATCAATAAATTTATATTTCTTGTAAGCATTCATCACTCTGACTTCATTTATTTGGCCATGCATCCGATTGAAATCCCAGCCCCGCGCAAAAAAAAATTATCCTTTCAGCAGACATTCCAATGTATTCATCTGTTTTGCTGTACAGCCAATTGAGAGCATAAACCCGCGAAGCTTTTCTTCGTCTGTCAAGTCCGCGATGTCCGATGCACCATGCACCGTGTCCGATGACGATGCACTGTGAAAGGTGTCCGATGAACCATGCACCATGCACGGTGTCCGATGACGATGCACTGTGAAAGGCGTCCGATGAACCATGCACCATGCACGGTGTCCGATGTACGATGTACGATGTCCAATGTCCAATGTCCGATGCCCGATTCCGAGATGCACTGAGCCAGATGCCGCGAAGCCGCCGTGATGCCACAAGACCAGCCCTCCTGAGCCTCGACATGGAAAGGCTGCCGGAAGAGCCTCCGGAAGCTATCCCTGCCGCCCGGCCGCCCGGCATGTCCGGCCCGGACCTGCCGGACCAGGACGCCTCACTCAGATCACGTAGTCCCAGAACTCCTCCTGGAGCGCCTCCGCCGGCTGCATCCTGTCCGAGAGGAGCTTCAGCTCGGTGTTCTTGACGCTCACCTTGGTGCGCTCGGGGATGCTCTTGGTGATGAAGGCGTTGGAGCCTATCACCACGCCCTCCCCTATCACGGTGGCGCCGCCCAGGATGGACGCCCCGGAGTAGATGGTCACGTGGTCCTCTATGGTGGGGTGGCGCTTCACGCCGTCCAGGAGCCTGCCGCCCCGCGTGGAGAGGGCGCCCAGGGTGACGCCCTGGTATATCTTCACGTGGTTGCCGATGACCGTGGTCTCTCCGATCACTATGCCGGTGCCGTGGTCTATGAATAGGTGGTGGCCGATGGAGGCCCCGGGGTGGATGTCTATGCCCGTGAGCCCGTGGGCGTGCTCGGTCATCATGCGGGGTATGAGCGGGACCCCCAGGAGGTGGAGCTCGTGGGCGGCGCGGTTGACCATGATGGCGTAGATCCCCGGGTAGGAGAGGATTATCTCGTCGCGGTTGAAGGCGGCCGGGTCCCCGTCGTAGGCGGCCTCCACGTCGGTAGCCAGCACCCTCCTCAGGTCGGGGATGCGGCTTATGAAGCTCCGGGTGATGGCCGAGGCCTCCGACTCCGGGTCCTCCGGACGGGGGTCCTTGTGCCTGAGCGCCTGGCTCACCTGCTTCTGGAGGCGGAAGGTCAGGTCCTCCAGGAGCTCGCCCACGTGGTACTCGATATAGTCGGCCTTCAGCGGCTTCTGCGAGAAGAACCCCGCGAAGATGAGGCTTCTCGTCAGATCGAGCACGGAGAGGATCGAGTCCCTGCTTATCTGGTCCTCGGCCTCTATCTTTATGAGCTCGGGGATCTCGGCGTAGCTTTCCGTTATCGCCGCCACCAGGTCCTTTATGCCGTCGCTCAGATGCTTGGTCATTGGCCTTTCCCCCTTTGCCGCGGAAGCAAGCGCCGGAGCCCCGGATAATGGCCCGTTCTCCCCGGATGCCGACACTTTCGCCGAAGTTCCCGCAGCGCGAGCCGCCACCGGCTCAGAGCCACGGGCCGATTCCACTTCCGGAGCCGATGACTGGTCCGGAGGCGTTGCCTGGCCCGGAGCCGGTGCCTGGTCAATAGCAGATGCCTGGCCCGGAGCCGGTGCCTGGCCCGGAGCCGATGCCTGGTCAAGAGCAGATGCCTGGTCCCGAGCCGTCGCCTGGTCCGGAGCCGATGGCGGCGGCAGTTCAATAACCGATGCCGATGCCGGGTCCGGAGCCGACACCATGCCAGAATCCGGTCCCCGTGCCGGCGCCTCTGCCGGTGCCGGCGTTGCCGCCGTTTCGGAGAACTGGCCGGATTCAGGGCTTTCCCTGTCCGGCAGCCCTGTTCCGCCGCCGGCCGGGCGGCAGGGACGACCGTTTTCTGCCGTTCCGGAACCCCCGGAAGTCCGGTCCGCAACACATGTTTTCGATTTGATGCCGGTCAAGTATCTTCCCGCATGCAAAAACTGAACCGCCGGCCTGATTCCGGCCAGATCCGGAAACGGGAGGGCCGGGCCGGCGGCAAGTCGCCGCCGGCTCGGATCTCCCATAAGTGTCCGCCGGCCCCTGCCTGCCGCAGGCCGCGCCCGCCCCCCGGTCAGCCGGTGAGCGGGCCGGAGGCAATGTCGCGGACCGCGGACGCGAAGAAGTCCACCTCGTCGGGGGTGTTGTAGAAGGCGAGCGACGCCCTCACCGTTCCCTCCAGGCCGAAGCGCCTGACGATGGGCTGGGCGCAGTGGTGGCCCGCGCGGACGGCTATCCCCAGGGAGGAGAGCCTCGATCCCACGTCCTCCACCGTGCGGCCCCTGACCGTGAAGGACAGGACCGACGCCTTGCAGGCGGCGGTGCCCACGAGGGTGACGCCCGGGATGTCCGTCAGGAGCCCGGTCGCGTAGCGGAGGAGCGACTCCTCGTAGGCGGCAATGTTGTGGATGCCCAGCCGCGACACGTAGTCCAGCGCCGCGCCCAGGCCCACGGCCCCCGCGATGTTGGCCGTGCCGGCCTCGAAGCGCTGGGGGGGCGGCTGGTACAGCGTCCGCTCGAAGGTCACGTCCGCTATCATGTTGCCGCCCGTCTGGTAGGGCCTGGCCTCCGCGAGGGCCTCGTCCGTGCCGTAGACCGCCCCTATCCCCGTCGGCCCGTAGATCTTGTGGCCGGAGAAGACGAAGAAGTCCAGGCCCAGGGCCGTCACGTCCACGGGCATGTGGGACACGGACTGGGCGCCGTCCGCCATGACCGGCACGCCCCTGGCCCTCGCCGCCGCCGCGACGGCCGAGAGGGGGACCACCGTGCCCAGGGCGTTCGACACGTGGGCTATGGAGACGAAGCGGGTCCGGGGCCCGAGCATCCCCAGGTACTCCTGGAAGAGTATCTGCCCAGAGGCGTCTGTGGGCACTACGCGCAGGAGCGCCCCGGTCTCCCGGGCCAGCACCTGCCAGGGTACGATGTTCGCGTGGTGCTCCAGCTCCGAGAGCACTATCTCGTCGCCTGGCGAGAGGCGGGGCTTCACGAACGAGTGCGCAACCAGATTCACAGCCTCGGTGGTGCCCCTGGTGAAGACGACGTTCCCCGGCCCCCTGGCCCCTATGAAGCGGGCGACCTTCGATCTCGCCCTCTCGTAGGCGTCCGTGGCCCTCGCCGCGAGCGCGTGGGCCCCCCGGTGGACGTTGGAGTTCTCCCGCTCGTAGTAGCGGACCAGCCTCTCCATCACCGCCCTGGGCTTCTGGGTGGTGGCGGCGTTGTCGAACCAGACCAGGTCGCGGCCCCCCTCCACCTTCTCGGAGAGGATGGGGAAGTCCGCGCGGACCGCCTCGACCGGGACCGCGCCCACGTAGGGGAGGGGCCTCGCGGCCGGGAATCCCGGCCCCGCGCCCCGCCGGCTGCCGAGGCCCCGGACGACGGCCGGGCCGGAGTCTCCCTCGGCGCCGGGTGCCCCGGAGCCGGTTTCGTACGCCCTGGAGCCGGTTCCGGGCGCTCCGCCTTGCCAGGCGGCGTCCCCCGTCCCGGAGGGGGACTCGGCCTCGGGCGAGTCCCCGGACACGGCAGGAGCCCCCGTGGCACGTGCGCCAGGAGCCTCCGGGGCGGCGTCCCGAGGCCCGGGCGCCCCGCCGGCCTTCTCCGGCGTGCCGAGCGGCACCACCTCGGGGCTCACGGGAGACCCGCCGTCCGGCGGCCGGCCCTCCGGCATCACGATTCCCGCGAGCTTCAGGAGCTCCGATGCCAGGTGGCCGAAGGCCCCGGCATCCCGGGGGAGCCCTCCCGCCCACGGGAGCTGGGCGGACGTGCCGTCGGCCAGGGACTCGGCTCCCAGCGACGAGGGGAGCCAGGGGGCGCCGTTCGCGGCGGACGCCGGGCCGGACTGGCAGGGGTTCAGCCGGGGGGCGGCCTCCGGAGAGGCCGCCGGCGCTGCCTCCCGGCCGGCCGGCGCCGGGACGGCCGTTCCCGGGGAGCCGGCCCAGGGGAAGTCCGTCCGGACCGCCTCCGCCCGCGGAGACGGCACCCCGCCCGTCCCCTCGGCGACAGGGCCGCCTGCCGCCGGGGGTGCCCCGGCCGGCTCGAAAGCCCGGTCCGGATCGACGGCCCCTGAGAGGGGCCAGCTGCCCCCCGTGTCCGGGAACTCCTGGCCGTACGCGGGGAGCCAGGACGACTCGCCGGACGGGGACGCCGCCCAGTGAAGCGGAGCCGTCCCCGAGAGCGGCACGTGCGGTTCCGCGGCGAGGGTGTCGGGGATCCATGCCCCGGCGTCTCCCGGCGAACGGGTCGGGGCCGGAGCCGGGATCGCGGACGCCGGAAGGCCGGTGCCGGCAGGATGCCGCCCGGCTTCCGGGGGCGGCGCGCCGCAAGGCCAGCTCCCGGCGGCGGGAGCCTCCGGGCCGGCCGATCCCGCCATGCGCCGGTCGTCGGCTCCGGCCGCAGCTTCTGGGGCGCGGAGGTCGGGGAGGCTCCCGACCGGGCCCGGGGCCAGGCGCCACGAGCCCGGCGGGACGGAGGCAGGGGCCGCCTGCCGGTCCGGCAGGCTCTGGAGGGAGCCGACGTCCTGGGGAGCCGCCCCCCGGGGGGCCAGGGCCGCGGGGAGCGCCCAGTCGGGAAGGCTCCGGTCGGAGGGCTGGTCCAGAGGGCCGGCGCCCAGGGGCACGGCGGCCAGGGGCGCCGCCGCGTCGGGGAGGCTCCGGTCGGAGCCCGGGCCTGAGGGGGCTGGCCAGGGCGACAGGTCCGCCCGGGGCAGCCAGGGGTCGGGGACGCCGGACGGGCCGGAGGCCCAGAAGGGGGGAGGCCCCCCTCCCGGATCCGGCGCGCCGCCCGCGGCGAGGGGGGAGAGCCCGGGCCCCGGCGGGTCCAGGCCCTCCAGCTCGAGGGCGGCCGGCAGCCCCCAGGCCCCGGGATCGGGGTCCTTGGGGCTTCTGTCAGGCGTAGTCATAGTAATTGCCGACCTCCACGTCCTCCAGGACCGCCAGCGCGTCGTCCGCCAGTATCGCGGCCGAGCAGTATATGGAGAGCAGGTACGAGGCGACGCCGTCGTCGTCCACGCCCCTGAAGCGGACGGCCAGGCCCCTGGACTGCTCGCCCGGGAGCTTCTCCTGGTAGAGGCCCACCACCCCGCGGCGGGACTCGCCGGTACGGACCAAGAGGACGTTGGTCTTCCCGTTCCTGCCCGGGGGGTTCTTGAGCCCGTCCACGAAGAGCTTGTCCGTGGGGACGATGGGCACGCCGCGCCACTGTATGAAGACGCCGCCCAGGATGTTCACGGTGGAGGGGGGCACGCCGCGGCGGGTGCACTCGCGCCCGAAGGCCGCTATGGCCCTGGGGTGCGCGAGGAAGAAGGAGGGCTCCTTCCAGACCTTGGTCAGGAGCTCGTCCAGGTCGTCAGGGGTGGGCGCGCCGTTGCGGGTCTGGATCCTCTGGGAGGGGGCGGCGTTCTTCAGGAGCCCGTAGTCGTCGCTGTTGACTATCTGGCTCTCCTGGCGCTCCCGGAGGCTCTCGACGGCGAGGGCGAGCTGCTCGGCGGTCTGGTCGTAGGGGGAGGAGTAGACGTCCGACACCTTGGTGTCGACGTTCAGGATCGTGGCGATGGAGTTCAGGACGAGCTCCCTGGGCTTCGTCTGGTACTCCACGTAGCCCTGGGGGATCTCGGTCCTGGCGGGGTCCTGGCTGCACAGGACGTCCAGGGGCGTCTCGCCCTCGGAGACCCTGTTCACGCGGTAGATGCCCGCGGCGAGGCCCTTGAACTCCAGGAGCCTCGTGAGCCATCTCGGGGTCAGCGCCGCGAACTGCGGCCTCGTCTTGGTGACGTCTGCTAGCTGGTAGGCGGCGACGGGGCCCAGGGCGTTCAGGTTTTTCTGTGGCATGGTTCCTCTTCGTGTGATCCGGCGGGGCCCGTGCGGGCCTCTGCGCCGGGATGCCCTCCCCTGGGCTTCCGGCCCTCGGGGCTGGGCGCAATGCGCTCGGGCCTGCGGGGTCCGCCGCGCGCGCGTGAAAGGTTGCCCCGCGAGCTCCCGCCAGGCGGGAGAGGGGCGCTGGGGTTCCGGGAACGTCCCCGTGAGGCGGGGGCCGGACGGCCTGTCCGAGGAGGGGAGGCCCGGAGAAAGCTTGAGAGTCCGGTTCCGGGAGGTCCGGAAGTTCAATAAAGGCCGGAACGGCCGGTTCCGGAAGGGCCCCGATGGCCGGTTCCGGGAGGTGCGGAAGGGTCGGAAGTGCTGGAACGGCCGGTTCCGGGCTGTTCTCAACGGCCAGTTCCGGGAGGGCCTCAACGGCCGGTGCCGGGCTGTTCTCAACGGCCGGTTCCGGGAGGGCCGGAAGTGCAGGAATGGCCGGAAGGGCCGGTTCAGGCAGGGCTTCAGTAGCCGGTTCCGGGAAGGGCGGACGAGCCGGCCGCGGGATGGCCGGAAAGGGAGGCGGAAGCGGACAGGGTCTGGGCCGGCCGAGGTGCCGTGCCCCGGCCGGCGCGCGGCTGGCGGCGGGGCCCCCGGGCCGGCCCGGGATCCGGCATGTCGGAAGTTCTGCGGGATGCGGACGGGAAGGAGCGGGGACTCAGGCGAGCGGGACGGTCCAGGGCCATACAGAAAGATGGACGGGTCTGCTTGGCGTCTGATGCGAACTGGGGAAAGACTGCGGAGGACTGGCGGCATGCCTCGTGATCCGCGGGAACGTTAATCATTAACGTTGACGTTCGCGTCACGGGCAGGCACGGAAAACTTGCGCACAGTCCTTGTCACAAAACAGACAGCCGTCGGCAGACGGCGGCATAAACCCTGGCCGGCACGAGAGCGCCTGACGGAAGCCGACTGGGACAACTTGCGGACATAATTTCGTAACTTCACGGCAACAGGCATCATGGAAGACATACCGTCAGAAAATTTAAGAACGTTTGATTTGATTATTCCTTAAATATTAAACGGGAAAGAAAAAGCAAAAAAAATTTGACGGGAAAGCAACAGTGCAAAGACGTCAAAATTATTTATGGACACCAGCTGGTTTTCTGCCTTCACATAAAAAGGAGAAAGCGTGTCAAGGTAAATATTTACCAATTCAGGAGTTAAAAAATTAACCGGATCAGTACACGGAAAGCTCCCTGTCCACCTCGCGGGCCCAGGCGTTCACGCCGTCCTTGAGGTTGAACATGGGCCCGCCGTAGCCGGCGTCCCTCAGGGCCCTTATGGCGTACAGGCTCCGCTGGCCTATCTTGCAGATGAAGACCAGATCCGAGGTCGGGTCGAACTCGTCCTTCCGGCGCACGAGCTGGCCGAAGGGCACGGGCACGGAGCCCTCGAACCTGAACAGGCTCCGCTCGTGGGGCTCGCGGATGTCTATGACCTGGACCCGGTCGCCCGCGTCCAGGCGGGACTTCAGCTCGAGCGCGGTGACGGACGGGATCTCCTCCTCGGCGCTGTCCTTGAGCCCGCAGAACTGCTCGTAGTCCACGAGCTCGGTTATCGTCGGGTTCTTACCGCACACTGGGCAGTCGGGGTTCTTGTCGAGCCTGACGTCCACCGAGCGCATGAGCCAGGCGTCCAGCAGGTGGAGCCGCCCGATGAGGGGCCGACCGCCGCCCACTATGAGCTTTATCACCTCCGCGGCCTGTATGGTGCCCAGGATTCCCGGCAGGACGCCCATGACGCCGCCCTCCCCGCAGGAAGGCACGAGGCCCGGCGGAGGCGGGCTCGGGTACAGGCACCTGTAGCAGGGGCCGCGTTCAGCGTCGAAGACCGTGGCCTGCCCCTCGAACTGGAAGATGGAGGCGTAGACGTTCGGCTTTTTCAGGAAGACGCAGGCGTCGCCCACCAGGTAGCGGGTGGGGTAGTTGTCCGTGCCGTCCGCCACCACGTCGTACCCGCCAATGATGGCGAGCGCGTTCCTGCTCGTGAGCCGCAGGTTGTAGGTGTCGATCCTGATGTCCGGGTTAAGGGCCTTCAGCCTGTCGGCGGCGGCAGCGGTCTTGGGACGGTCCAGGTCCCTCGTCCCGAATATCACCTGGCGCTGCAGGTTCGAGACCTCCACCAGGTCGCAGTCCACGATCCCCAGCGTGCCCACGCCCGCCGCCGCCAGGTAGAGGGCGAGCGGCGAGCCCAGGCCGCCGGCCCCCACCACGAGGACCCTCGCGGCCTTGAGCCTCTTCTGCCCCTCCACGCCCACCTCCGGCAGGAGCAGGTGGCGGCTGTAGCGGGACAGCTCATCCCGGGTGAGCTCCGTGAGCCTCCTGTCG
This sequence comes from Deltaproteobacteria bacterium, assembly GCA_031263525.1. Taxonomy (GTDB): domain Bacteria; phylum Desulfobacterota; class Desulfarculia; order Adiutricales; family Adiutricaceae; genus JAIRZX01. The sequence continues at coordinate 10,973 of JAISFP010000427.1, forward strand.
GGAACCACGCTGGTCATCGGGAGCCTGCCCCGCCGGCTATTGCCGGGACCACCATGACGGTGGCACCGTCAGCCACGGGGGTGCCGAGCCCCCCCGTGCCCCGGATGTTCTCCTCGCCCACGAACACGTTGATGAATCCCCGGAGCGCTCCGTCGCCGTCGAAGAGGTGGGGCCGGATGTCCGGGTACTCGGAGACCAGGGCCTCCAGGAGGGCGCCCACCGTGGCGCCATCCAGGGAGATCTCGGCCTTCCGGTCGGTGAAGCCTCTCAGGGCCGTGGGCACGAGAAGGTTGGCAGCCATCTTGGGATGATCCTCCTTGGGATATGTAACGTGAGACGGGGGCCAGGCTGGGACCGGGTCCGGAAGGTTCCGGGCAGGACAGGCGGGTGACCTGAGAGGTCCAGTAGGGACAAGCCCGGTTCCGGAGGGGTCCGGGCGGGACGGGTCCGGGTCCGGAGGGGGCGGGCGACGATCCTGAGAGGTCCGGACGGGAAGGGCCCTGGTCCGGAGGGGACGGGCGACGATCCGGAGGGGTCCGGACGGGAAGGGCCCTGGTCCGGAGGGGACGGGCGATGATCCGCAGGGGTCCGGCCGGGACTGGTCCGGGTCCGGAGGGGACGGGCGATGATCCGGAGAGGTCCGGACGGGAAGGGCCCTGGCCCGGAGGGGACGGGCGATGCTCCGGAAGGGTCCGCTCGGAACTGGTCCGGGTCCGGAGGGGTACGGGCGACGATCCGCAGGGGTCCGGTCGGGACTGGTCCGGGTCCGGAGGGGTACGGGCTGGACAGGCCAAGGTTCGGAGGGGACAGAAGATGATCCGGAGGGTCCGGAGGGGACGGGTCCGGAGGGGACGGGCGACGATCCGGAGTGGTCCGGACGGGACGGGCCCGGGTCCGGAGGGGACGGACCCGGGTCCGGAGGGGACGGACGATGAGGCGGTGGGGTCCGGTGAGGACAGGTCCTGGTCCGGAGAGGACGGGAGACGATCCGGAGGGGTCCGGTCGGGACGGGCCCGGGTCCGGAGGGGGGACGGGCGGGCATGAAGGCCCCAGGCGGAGCGGGAATGTCAGTGCTCCCCTGGAGGCCCGGCGACCGGGGGGTCCTGCCCCCCTTCCGGCACTGTCAGCTCCACCGGCTCGGGGGCGAAGCGGCCCCGGTCGTCGGCAAGCCTCCAGCTGGTGAGCTCGTCCGCCCTGCCCTCGCCCACGGAGACGATGATGTAGGAGTAGAACGGGAGGGCGTGGGAAAGATCGTAGTCCGAGGGCACGGCCGGGTGATCCGGGTGGGAGTGGTAGATGCCCAGGACCTCCAGACCGGCAGCCAGCGCCTCCCTCTCGGCGCGGAGGAAGTCAGCAGGCTCAATGACGAAGCGGCGGCGTCTGGCCTCCCCCTCGCGGGTGTTGTCGAGGCTCACGGCTCGGGTGATCCGCCTCGTCTCCCCGTCCGGGCCGGCGGACTCGCCCAGGACCAGCCCGCAGCACTCGTAAGGGTAAGCCCTCTCGCCCTCCGAGCGGATGAGCGCGTCTATGGAGGGGCTGAGCGCTATCATCCGAATAGCCCGTCCGAGACGTAGCGGGCGCCCGTGTCGCCCAGGACCGTGACCACCACCGAGCCGCGGGGGAGGGCCGCGGAGAGCTTGAGGGCGGCCGCCGCGTTTGCCCCGGAGCTGATGCCGCAGAGTATCCCGCAGGAGCGGGCGAGGCGGCGGGCCACCGAGTACGCCTCGTCGGTGGAGACCAGGATCTCGGAGTCTATGAGCGACCTGTCGTAGATGCCGGGCCGGATGGTGGAGGCCATGTGCTTGGTGCCCTCTATCCCGTGGAGAGGGGAGTCGGGCTGCACGGCCACGCACTTGACCCTCCCGTCCGTCTCCTTGAGCCGCCTGGAGGTGCCCATGAAGGTCCCGGAGGTCCCCATGCCGCACACGAAGTGGGTCACGGCCCCCCCTGTCTGCTCCAGGATCTCGACCGCGGTGGTCTCGTAATGTGCTCGGGGGTTCACGGGGTTGTTGTACTGGTCGGGATAGAAGTACCGTCCCGGGTCGGCCTCGAAGGCGGCCTTCGCTGCCGTGTAGGCCCCGTCGGAGCTCTCCAGGGGGTCGGTCTCCACGATCTCGGCCCCGAAGGCACGGATGAGCGCCTTGCGCTCGCGGCTGGCGTTGGCCGGGATGTAGAGAACCGTGCGGTGGCCGAGCGCGGCCCCTATCATGGAGTAGGCTATCCCCGTGTTGCCGCTCGTGGCGTCGATGAGCGTCTTCCCGGGGCCCAGGAGCCCCCGCGCCGCCCCGTCCAGTATCATGGCCCTCGCCGCGCGGTCCTTCACGGACCCCGAAGGGTTCGCGAGCTCCGCCTTGGCGAGGATCCTGACCGGCCTGGGGCCGGTGAGCCCCTCCAGGGACAGGAGCGGGGTGTTGCCGATGAGATCCAGCAGGTCCATGTCAGCACCCCCCGTGCCGGCCCAGGACCGGCAGGCGGCTGGACAGACGCTGGCCGTCAACGTCTCGCGAGTCACCGGGCGGCAGGGCTCGGGGCATACGGTGACCGTCAACGCCCCGCGAGTCACCGTGCGGCAGGGCTCGGGGAATACGCGGACCGTCAACGTCACGTGAGTCACCGGGGGTCAGGGCGCGGGGCGGAAGCGGGCCGGCGGCGTTCCGCGAGGCTCCGGGCCGCAGGGCGCGGGGCGGAAGCGGACCATCGGAGTGCCGCGAGGCTCCGGGCGGCAGGGCGCGGGGCGGACGCGGGCCGGCGGCGTTCCGCGAGGCTCCGGGCCGCATGGCGCGGGGCGGACGGGGGCCGGCGGCGTTCCGCGTGGCTCCGGGCGACAGGGCGCAGGGCGGACGCGGGCCGGCGGAGTGCTGGCCGGACGGCGACGGCAGGGACGGCGAAGACAATAATGGCTGGAGTGGCAAGTCTGGGTTCCGGGAGCTGGGGGCCGCACGGGACGCGGCCTTTGTGATGTCTGGAGTGGAGTCTGCGGGGGGGTCTCACGGCCCTGCGGAAGCCAGAGGGACACGCCTGGGGAAGGAAGGGACGGCGCGGGCGCAAGGGACAGGAAATGTCCAGCCGCTGGGCCGGACGTCCGAGACGGACGCGCGGCGGCGGGTGTTCCCGGGCCGATCCGATGTCTGTGACAGGTTATTAACACAAAAAGTCTTTTGATAAAAGGGATTGGCCCGCCGGTGACGTAGGGTTCACCGGGGTGTCAGGATGAAATTTTCCAGTGATCCCGTATACTTGGGGGTCACAGAGGACTCCAGAGGAAAAATAATGAACATAGGTTAATTTATAAAGTTATCAGAAAGATGGTCCAGTCAAGCCTCCCGAATGAAATAAAGTTGAATGTATAATTTTTTAACTATGCGCGTGGCGACTCCGCCTCAGGGGGAAGCCTGCGGCGGATAGCGTCAAAAACGAAGAGAGATGCAATGCTAATTTGTTAACAATGTTCAAGAGAGATACGCAGAACCGTTCTGAATCCCCACTTCAAATGAAGAGATTACTGTAAAGTTACGCTAATAATTTCTTAGCGCTGATCTGGCTATATACGCCGCAAACGATAAGATTCCGACGGCGGAGGCCAATTCACAAGAAAGATGCGTAAATTATTTATTAATAATGATTTTAAAAATCACGCCGCATTCAGCAGAAAGGCTTGGCTCACCCTGTCACTGGCGATGGGAACTGCATGACAAATTTGATAACAATAATTAGCCTGAATCAGTCTCACGCTGGAGATACAAACTGCCGCCAACTGTCATGGAGCAAAAATGATGCACAGACTATCTGTTGACAATGATCTGGCGGAACCCGCCAAACTGCCTGAAAACCTCAGGGCAGGTTACGGGACAGGACCGGGAACGGACGCCTCTTTTGACGAAATAGCCTGCCATTAGCCGTCTAGCGGGATTCATGAGCCATGGCATATAAATCTGGTTATCGGCATGTTTCCTTCCGGCCTGGTCAGCGATTCTGAGGCAGCAACCGTCTGGAGCGTCTTGCTGTCTGCGAAGGAAGGATTGACTCGGGAGCCTAAAGATGCCTCCTTTCTCCGAGAGCAGGGCGGCCATAGCAGGCTCCAGGGCGGCCCTTCCTCCACGTCCTGGCGGTCATCAACCGAGTCAATGGAGGCCATCCTCCGTGTGCAGTGAGGCCTTCCGCCGGCTCCTGGGCAGACATCCTCCGGGTCCAGGGCGGCCATCAACCGGATCCATGGAGGCCGTCCTCCGGGTGCTGTGATGCCTTCCGCCGGCTCCTGGGCGGCCATTCTCAGGGTCCCGGGAGGCCGTCATCAGGGTCCGGGGAGGCCGTCATCAGGGTCCGGGGAGGCCGTCATCAGGGTCCGGGGAGGCCGTCATCAGGGTCCGGGGAGGCCGTCATCAGGGTCCGGGGAGGCC
>JAISFP010000472.1 GCA_031263525.1 Deltaproteobacteria bacterium
AGGCCTGCCAGCGGCCCCATCCCGGTCCCCCGTCCGGAGAGGACGTCGCAGGGCGTGCTCCCGGACCCCCTTCCGGGGAGGACGGCCACGTGCCACATCCCGGACCCCCTTCCGGAGAGGACGAGCAGGGGCCACATCCCGAACCCCCTTCCGGAGAGGACGAGCAGGGGCCCCATCCCGAACTCCCTTCCGGAGAGGACTGCCAGGGGCCCCATCCCGAACTCCCTTCCGGAGAGGACGGCCAGGTGCCCCATCTTGGTTCCGGCCCCCCTTACGGGGAGGACGGCCTGGGGCCACATCCCGGACCCCCTTCCGGAGAGGACGGCCAGGGGCCCCATCCCGGACCCCCTTCCGGAGAGGACGGCCAGGGGCCCCATCCCGGACCCCCTTCCGGAGAGGACGGCCAGGGGCCTCATCCCGGTCCCCCTTCCGGAGAGGACGACGAAGGGCCCCATCCCGGACCCCCTTCCGGGGAGGACGGCCAAGTGCCACATCCCGGACCCCCTTCCGGAGAGGACGGCCCAGGGCCCCATCCCGGACCCCCTTCCGGAGAGGACGGCCAGGGGCCCCATCCCGAACCCCCTTCCGGAGAGGACGGCCAGGGGCCCCATCCCGAACCCCCTTCCGGAGAGGACGGCCAGGGGCCCCATCCCAATCCAGGCCCCCATTCCTCAGAGAAGGGGCCTGGAACGTCGCCCATTTCCGAACCCCCTTCCATGGAGGCGGACTCCGAAACATCTCCCCTTCCCGAACCCACTTCCGTGGAGGCGGACACAGAAAAGCCGCCCCTTCAGGCCGACATTCCTCAAGATGGCGATCCCGTCCCCCCCGGAGCCCCTGACTCCGGGGAAGAGAGCCCCGGAGACGCCTCCGCCGGCCAGGGGGATGACTTCCCCTCCCAGGACACAGGCGGCGGGCCTCACGCCTTGAACGGCACCGCCGCCTCCGTCCATGACGGCGAGGGTGCCGCGCCGTCGGGCGCAGGCGGTACAGCGGCCGGCCCGTCAGGCCCCGACACGCCGGCACACGCCTCCGGGCCGGTCTCGCTGGCCGAGCCCGACGGCCTGACAGAACCGAATGGGGGATCAGCTCCTCCGGAACTGGCTCCCCAGACCGGCCAGGCAGGGGCTCAAGTCCCCTCCGGGCCCCAAGAACCGGCCGGCCCGGCAGGGACGCGAGTCCCCTCCGGACCCGCGGGACCGGCCGAACCGCCCGAGGCCAGCGGCCCGACAGAACTCGCCGGGCCGATAGCCCATGTTTCCTCGACAACGCCGCCCCCGGCCTCCGGGGACGCTAGACATAGACCCGCGCCCGCCTCGTCCGGCGCGGGCCCTTCGCCGGCAGCCGCAGTCGTCCGGCCTGCCGCCTCCAGGGGCGCAAGGCCGGGAAGACCCGCCCGCAGGGGATCCTCCCCGGCACGCGCGGGGCCTGGGGCCGCTGCCCCGCCCGAGCCCGGCCCCGTGGAAGGCTTCGCCCCCCCGTCCGTGGACGGGGACGGGCTGGTCACGCTGGAACTGTTCGGCCAGAAGTACCACATCCGCACGGACAAGCCCGAGCTGGTGTTCAGGCTCGCCTACCGGGTGCAGTCCTTCCTGAAGGACGCCGTGGGCCACGACCCCTCCGGGGGCGAGGACCGCGGCGCGGACGCCCTCGTCCAGGCGTCCTTCCGCCTGGCCATGAAGCTCCACAACGCAGAGAGGGAGTCTGGGGCCCTGAAGGCCCACATAGACGCCCTCGAGAAACGCATGAAACGTCTCATGGATCTGGTGGACGGCAACCTGTAGCCGCCCGTCCCCGCCAGTCCGGGCGGACGGACGCCGCGGATGCACTGGCCCTGCCCGGGGCCTCCCTCCGCCCTGCTTCCGCCTGCCGCCCGGCCCTTCAGCCCTGCCGGAGGCCATTCCTCGGCCCTTCCGAACCGGCCTGGAGCCTTTACGGCCTCCGCTGGCCCTTCCTAACCGGCCTGGAGCCCTCACGGCAGCCGCCGGCCCTTCCGAACCGGCCTGGGACCCTCACGGCCGCCGCCCGGCCCTGCCTTCAGGCCCCCAGGCCGTCCGGGCACCTTCCCATGTGCCGCGGCCCCTGCCGGGGCGGCATTCCGCCCCTTCAGTCAGGGCGCCTTTCGCTGGCAGCCCGGCCCCCGCGCCGGCCCCCCGCCCCGCGTACGGCCTTCCGTCCTCCCGCCATCCCTTCCGCAAACCCGACAGACCTCCCGGAGCCCCATGGACGCGACACTTTCTTCATACGCGCGCCCGGACTGGCACCCGGCCCCCGCGGCCGGACGAGGGGGCTTAAAGCATATTTCCGAGCGGAGCCCCGACACCCATGACCCTAAGCTTACCGGAGGCGGCGCTCGTGGCCGCCCTAGCCGTCACGGCAGGCATCCTTGCCGGCTACCTGTGGCGCAAGAGGTTCTTTGAGGGCAGGATCGCCGACATAGAGTCCTATGCCCAGCGCATGATATCGGACGCCCAGAAGGACGTCGTGTCGATCAAGAAGGAGGCGCACCTCCAGGGCCAGGATCTCGTGTTCCAGATGAAGAGCAGTCAGGAGCGCGAGGCGCAGGAGAGACGCCAGGAGCTGAAGCGCCAGGAGGAGCGCCTCGTCCAGAAGGAGGAGACCTTCGAGAGGAGGACGGAGCTGGTGGCGAGGCGCGAGGCGGACGTGACAAGGTCCGAGGCCGACCTCGTGCATCGGGAAAAGGAGCTCCTTTCAACCCGCGAGGAGACCGCGAGGCTCAATTCCGAGGCCGGGCACCGCCTGGAGATGGCCGCGCGGCTCACGGCCCAGGAGGCACGGGACGAGCTGATCCGCTCCATGGAGGAGGAGGCCCGCCACGAGGGGGGGCTCCTCGTCCGCCGCGCGGAGGCGGAGGCGAGGGAGACGGCCGACACGAAGGCCCGCGAGATCCTGGCGCTGGCCGTCAAGCGCTACGCGGGCGACTACGTGGCAGAGCACACCATCTCGGTGGTGACGCTCCCCAACGAGGAGATGAAGGGCCGCATCATCGGCCGCGAGGGCCGCAACATAAGGGCCATCGAGGCGGCGACGGGGGTGGACCTCATAGTGGACGACACCCCGGAGGCGGTGCTCCTCTCAAGCTTCTCCCCCTACCGCCGGGAGATTGCCCGCCTGGCCCTGGAGAAGCTCATCTCCGACGGCCGCATCCACCCCACCCGCATCGAGGAGGTGGTGGCCAAGGTCACCGACGAGATGGAGTCGACCCTGAAGGAGATCGGCAAGGAGGCGGCCTTCGACGTGGGCGTCCACGGCATCCACCACGAGCTGGTCCGCCACCTGGGGAGGCTCAGGTACCGCACGAGCTACGCGCAGAACGTCCTCCAGCACTCCATAGAGGTGGCCTTCCTGTGCGGGGTGATGGCGGCGGAGCTCGGCCAGAACGTGAAGCAGGCCAAGCGGGCGGGCCTGCTCCACGACATCGGGAAGGCCGTGGACCACAAGGTGGAAGGCCCGCACGGGCTCATAGGGGCCGAGCTCGCCCGCCGCTACGGGGAGACCCCGACGGTGGTGCATGCCATAATGGCCCATCACGAGGACGTCCCCCCGGAGTCCATACTGGACGTCCTTGTCCAGGCCGCGGACACCCTGTCCGGGGCAAGGCCCGGCGCCCGCCGCGAGATGCTGGAGACCTACGTGAAGCGCCTGGACGACCTGGAGCGCATCGCCGGGTCGTTCTCGGGCATAGCCAAGACCTACGCCATCCAGGCGGGCCGCGAGGTGCGCATCATAGTGAACTCGGATCTGGTGAGCGACGACATGGCGGCCGTGCTCGCCAACGACATCTGCCGCAGGGTGGAGAAGGACATGGCCTACCCCGGCCAGATCAAGGTCACCGTGATACGGGAGACCAGGTCCGTGAGCTACGCGAAGTGAGCCCCTGCCCCGCGGGGGGGCGTCTCCCGCCGGCGGGCCGCCGGGCAACTGGCGGCCGAACCTAGGGCAGCCCGAAGCCCTTCACGGCGGACCTTGCAGGATACTGGGGATACGCCCTGCCGGCGCCCCCATGTCCCCCTCCCTGAACGGGCACGAAACCTGCATAAGAACCCCGTCCCGCAAGCAGGGACCATGGTGGAAAGCTTGCCGGAATATTTCCCGGCAGTCCCCCGTAAAAAAGGACGCATGTTCCCGCCCCCCCTGCCGAAAAGAATCCTGGGGCCGTTGCCTCCGGGGAACGCCGGCCCGCTTGCCATGGGGACCGGAACCTACCCGATGCCCACCCCGGCATGGCAGGGATGCGACCCGCCCCCCCCTCACGCAACCTTCGCCCGAGAGCAGGCCTTCGGGCTGCGTGGTTCCCCGGCGATTGCCCCAAGGCCCCGCAGAAGGCTCCCGGACAGGATAAAGGCTTTTCTGACGTTGGACCGCCAGCCCGGGCAAGCCCTTTCAGGAAGGCGGCCCGCAAGGCCGGGCCGAGGCTCCCCTTTCCTGGAGCAGGCATTCCAGACTGCGGCCCGCAAGGCCGGGCCGAGGCTCCCCTTTCCGGGAGCGGGCATTCCTGACTGCGGCCCGCAAGGCCGGGCCTACGCTCCCCTTTCCGGGAGCAGGCATTCCTGACTGCGGCCCGCAAGGCCGGGCCTACGCTCCCCTTTCCGGGAGCGGGCATTCCTGACTGCGGCCCGCAAGGCCGGGCCGAGGCTCCCCTTTCCGGGAGCAGGCATTCCTGACTGCGGCCCGCAGGCCGGGCCGAGGCTCCCCTTTCCGGGAGCAGGCATTCCGGACGATGGCCCGCCAGCCAAGGCAAAACCTTAAGGGAAGGCGGCCCGCCAGGCCGGTGGCACCCGTTCAGGGAGCCGGCCTTTCTGACGAAGCTCCCGGGCCGGGAGCATGCCTTTATGGATAGAGTTGGCCCGCCGTATCCGGGGCCGGCCCTCAGGACGGTGCCGTCCGGGTTTACCGGGCGGCAGTCCGGACGGAAACTCGCCAGGCTGGACGGAAAGCGGCCTGACGGAAACTCTCCAGCCCTGGCAGAGGGCTTCGGACCGGCACCTGGAAACTGGCCTCCGGACATTCCCTGCGGCCCGCTTCCGGTCCCGGTCCTGACTCCGGGCCGGGGCCGGGGACTGACCAGCGGACGGGGCCCGCAACGGTGCCGAAAGGCAGGACGGAGGGGAGCATGACAGGAGCCGAGAGCCGAAAGCGGGACCGTCCCGCCGGGACAGGAGGAGCCCGCCTATGATTATCCGATTCTGGGGCGTGAGGGGCTCGCTCCCCAGCCCTTCCGGGTTCTCCGAGCTGAAGGAAAAGATTGTCCAGGCTGTGGAGCTCGCGCTCAGTGCCAAGCCCGCCCCCGAGGACGCCGAGAGGTTCGTGGAGAGCCTCCCGGACCGCATCACGGGCTTCGTGGGGGGCAACACCCCCTGCCTGGAGATAAGCTGCCGGGACAGGATCCTCATCTTCGACGCGGGCTCTGGGATCCGGAACCTGGGCGAGCACCTGACCCCCCGCCCGGAGCTGGACATCCAGGAGGAGCTCCGCGGGAAGCCCGGGGCCGCCTCGGGCGGGAGGAAGGCCGCCTCGCCCAGGCGGCAGCTGGACCTGCTCCTGACCCACACCCACTGGGATCACATCCAGGGCTTCCCCTTCTTCGCCCCGGTCTACGACAAGGACACCTCCATCACCATCCACGCCGTGAACGTCCGCGCGGCAGAGGACGGGCTCCGCACCCAGCAGTCCACCCCCCTCCTCTTCCCCATCCACTTCGACGAGCTCCCGGCGGACATAAGGTTCCGGCCCCTCGACGAGGGAGGCCTGAAGCTCGGCCCCTTTTCCGTGGACTTCATGCGGCTCCCGCACCCGGGCGGCTCCACCGCCTACAGGATCAGGGCCTTCGGGCGCACGGTGGTCTTCGCCACGGACTACGAGCTCCTGGGCGACACCCCCGAGGTGAACCGCGCCCGCGAGGACCTTAGGGCCTTCATGCAGGGAGCGGACGTCTTCATCTCCGACACCCAGTACACCTACCTGGAGAGCCACTCCAAGGAGGGCTGGGGCCACTCGAACGCCCTGAACGTCGTGGAGATGGCCCACGCGGCCGGCGTCAGGAGGCTTTACCTCTTCCACCACGACCCCAGCAACAGCGACCGCAAGCTCTACGACATGCTGGAGAAGGCCTCCAACTACTCCGAGCTCCTCTTCCCGGGCTCCGGGCTCTCCATCTACCTCGCCACCGAGGGCACTTCCGTGGAGTTCCCCGAGACGCCGGACGGGGCGCCGTCGCGCAGCCCCCGCACCGAAAGGGCCGGCCGCCGCCGGGGGGAGTGAGCGGCAGGACCGCCCCCGCGGACGCCGGCAGCTCCGGAATCCGCCCCCTGGCTTCACCTGCGGCAGGTGGGCCGGAGCCATGGAGGCCGGAAGGCCGGCCGTACAGAAAGCCCGGCCATTGGGCGCGGCCTGAAGACCGGGGGGGCAGAAAGCCTGGCCATGACGCGCGGCCTGAAGACCGGCGGGAAGAAAGCCTGGCCATGACGCGCGGCCTGAAGACCGGGGGGGCTGAAAACCCGGCTATGGAGCGCGGCCTGAAGACCGGGGGGTGCAGAAAGCCTGGCCATGGTTCGCGCCCTGAACACCGGGGGGGCAGAAAGCCTGCCTATGGGGCGCGGCCTGAAGACCGGGGGTGCAGAAAGCCCGACCATGAGGCGCGGCCTGAACACCGGGGTGAAAAGGTCTGGAACCCAGGAAGCCTCAAATGTACGTGAGCGATCTATTCAGGCATACTGTATGGGCACTGCATCAACAATATGACCAAAAAAATTTTAAGAAAGCTGTGAACTAAAGCTAACAATTTTATTAATACATTGTTATTAATCTTGTATCTCCAATCACCTTATGAGACATGACAATAGTGAATATGGTATATCACATATCACAAATTGATATAACGATTTATTTTAATCAGCGCACTCAAATTATATTTTTTATACTCTTTTATCGCTATTATCTGAGAAAATATCATATGAAAATTATTAAAATCAATTCACTTAAATCAACATATATCATGACGGTTTGTTTGTTACATGATAATATTTTTTTATTATTTATTATTTTATTGATTCTTCAATCAAATGCATTCAACTTCTTAAGCAGAACAAGTGTCTAATTCTTAGGTAAATCAACAACTTTTTTATCTGATAAAATTTATTGTCAACTTGATTTATAAAATCACTTAATTTAATTTATTTAAGATATATTATCCAATATTTATGAATATTTAAACAAATAAACCAATTGATTAAGTTCCAATGAAAACAAACTATCGACAGATCTTATTTATGGTTTTACCATACAATCATTATCAAATATTAATATTTTTGCAACCATGTGTCAATTCCTTCAACTAATTCAAGTCATTTAAATAACATAAATAAAATATCTGTTCCAGCGCAAAATATATCTCATATGACTCATTCTGAATTCATACATCATAAAACTCAAGAATGAGATCTGAATTCAATGCAATCTTCAAAAAATAATATGAGAGATTCTATGCTTAATGCTTAATAATTATGAATAATTGCGATAAATAATCCTTTTTTATAACAATAATTGAATATTGTGATATCTTTTTATGTTGGTTGCTCACTATTATTTAGTTCTTCAAGGTCAGCGTGTTATCCCTTAACTGTACATGCATTTATGAGCTGACAGCTTAATAAAGCAGATTTCAAATATTTAGCTAGACAACTCTTTACGCTTCAAAATATCAGAATTTTCAGATATCTAGCCAAATGACACGAAACAGTCATGTTTCGTCAATGATCTGACACGATAGGAGCCATATTTGTATATTTAGTTACTTCTGAAAAATCTAAGCAGTTGAAATACCTAGCATTTTTCCTGGATGCTGATCCACGTCTGGGGGGCAGAGGAGACTAAAATTAATGGTTTTAATAAATTATTATTAATTTGATAAATCATTATTCCGATAACATAAGGGATATTAATTGATAATTCGTAAATATATTACCAATTATTATCGATATAATCTTGAATGAAACCATTTTCCATCGTTTGCAATTTAATTTATTTATCTGTTCACAGACGAAAGCATGGTTCCTTCAGCAGGAGGCAGATCACCCTCGTTCCTGGCGCAGGACGGCTTTCCACCGGGGCCAGGACGGCCTTCCTCCGGAACCAGGACAGCCTTCCTCCAGTCCGGAGAGGCATTCCTCCAGGCCAGAACGACCTTCTTACAGATCCATAACAGACTACCTCCATGGCAAGGGCGACCTATCCGTGAACAGATACCGGAAATCAAATCTGGCCCTCAGGCAGGGGTAAGAGGCGAGAGGGCTTTGGGCAGAGGCGAGTACTGAATGGGTGAGAGCTTTGGGGGAAGGGTTAGGGGCGGAGGAGGAGGGCAGGGCCAGTTTCACGGTCTAGTTCACAGTGAAGAGGTCCCATAGGGCCAGATTTAATTTCCGGGGTAATATTTAGAATGCGGTAACCATTCACGTGGGTGAACGAGAGCAGCCTGCGTTTAGGCTAGTCGACGCTGCATCTCTTTTGTTGGCACCGGCCGGCCTTGGAGGCTGGACGCCGCCCGGGGCGCTTCCAGCCTTCGGCGGCTGCGCCTGTGAGGACCGTGAGCTGTGAAGGGAGTATTGTCCTCCGGTTCGCTCCTGCATGTTGTGC
>JAISFP010000502.1 GCA_031263525.1 Deltaproteobacteria bacterium
ACCTACCCGTGAACGGATACTCATTTTTTTATAACTTATTCTGCCTCGGAGTGCTAGATCCGTGCGATGCCGTATCCCCTGTCGTCCTCCGGCACCCAATAGGATGTGTCCCGGAGCACTCCGGAACCGCCTGCGGCCCTTTCGGGACGGCCTTCCGGACAGCGTGGGAAGCGTATCCGGAGGGCGCGCCGCCCCGTGGACCCTGCCGGAAGCTCAGGAACGTCTGTCCGGTCCCGCCGAAGTTCGCCGAAGCTCAGGAAACCCTTCGGCACGGACATGCCGGGTCGCCACCGCCCGAGATTCGGGCTGGACTGTCCGTGTCAGGCGTCCGACAACATATTACGAGTTCGGTTAAATGTTATAATTTTGGCTATCGTTCCAGGGGTGAGAAATCAGTGTAGGAACCCATATCTGGTATCTCTTTGCCATATCTCGTTCCCATAATGTGGAAAAATCTATCAACATTTTCTAATATTTATCCGGAAGCGTAATATTGCATGAAAGTTCTGTTCCAAAATCGGTTGCGAAATCATCATAAAGTCTCTGAAATGCATACGGTGCCCACTTGCGGATCGCTCGTGCCAGTCTGACGCAAGGGCCAGCGGCTAGCGCGGGAAGTCTATGAAACGTGCCTTAGCAGGCAAGAGGTTAAAATCATTTCGGAAATAAATACCAACTTTGAACATAATTTAGCGTCTGCTACAGTAGGGAATCGAAATCATCGGCTGATCAAGATTTTTTGGCGAATCAGAAAAACTCGATGAATCAGAAATACTAGACGAATCAAGAATGCTTGCCGAGTCAGAAATGCTTGGCGGATCAGAAATACGCGGCGAATCAGGATGCCTTAGACAATTTGTAATGTTATAGTCTGAAAGCCTTTGCAGAATTACCACAAGACTATTGTAGTCATTTTCGCGCCCAACACTGGAACTGAACAGGAAAGCCTTCAGTATCTCCTTCAATTCTTGAATTTGAAAGAATTAAAAAATTTCAGCAAAGTATTTAGATACAATTTGACGCTCTTTCACGAAAAGGAGTCGCCAAGCCGTCCAAGGCATGAATTGCCCGTGTCCTGACAACATTCTGATAGTCAGTTAATATTTTGATAATTTTTCAGCGCCTATTCAGGACGGAACGGGAAAGCCCTCCGCAGGCCGTGCTCGGGGTGCCGTTCCGGCGGCCCCGGAGTTCCCGCTTGAGTCACCCCGAAAGTATCCGGAGTCCCGCGGGTCCTGCCGGAGTCCCCCCGAGCAGCCGAGCTCCATCGCGGAAGCGCACGGCCCGGCGTCCCCGTGACGTCCGGCCTTGCCCTGCGGCGTCCGTTTTCCTACAATGCCATTGTGCGCGTCCAGCTGGGCGCCCTTCCGCTGGCCCATTCCGGTCGCGGGGAAAGGCCCCCACATGCTGATGACGATGGACGTAGGCAACACCAACATCAAGTTCGGGCTCTGGCGGGGCGACCAGATGGCCGGGAACTGGCGGCTGTCCACCCGCGGGGACGTGTCGGGGGACGAGCTGGGTCTCGTGGTGGACGGAGCCCTGAGGCTGGCAGGCTTCTCCTTCGGCCAGGTGGGCGATCTCATAATAGCGTCCGTGGTCCCCCCCCTGAGGCCCGCCGTCGAGCGCTTCTCCAGCAGGTACCTGGGCCGGACCCCCATCTTCGTCGAGGGCTGGAGCCAGTCGGCCATGAGGCTCGAGTACTCGAACCCGAGGGAGGTGGGCTCAGACCGGGTGGTCGCCTCCCTGGCCGCCTGGCGCAGGTACCGCAGGAGTCTGATCGTGCTGGACTTCGGCACGGCCACCACCTTCGACTGCGTCTCCTCCGAGGGGGACTACCTGGGCGGCGCCATAGCCCCAGGCTTCAGGCTGTCGGCGGAGGCCCTGTTCAGGCGCGCCAGCATGCTCCCCAAGATGGAGTCCTTCTACGCCCCGGAGAGGGCCCTGTGCAAGGACACCCTGAGCGGGCTCAACGCGGGGCTTGTCCTGGGCTAC
The DNA here is from genome assembly GCA_031263525.1 of Deltaproteobacteria bacterium. Classification (GTDB taxonomy): domain Bacteria; phylum Desulfobacterota; class Desulfarculia; order Adiutricales; family Adiutricaceae; genus JAIRZX01. Next base: position 1,996 of record JAISFP010000502.1, read on the forward strand.
ACAGGCCTGGTGGAGGGGCTCGTGAGGAGGCTCTCCGCCGAGATGGATCCCGTGCCCCTGACCGTCGCCACCGGGGGCCTCGCGTACCTGTTCGCCGCCCAGACGGACGTCATAAGCGAGGTGCTCCCCGATCTCACCATGGAGGGCCTGAAGATCATCTATGACGAAAAAAAGTGGTAGATTCCCCGCCTTCAGGCCTGTCTTCCTGAAACCGCGCTGCGTCATGGGCCTGTTCGGCCCCTCTGGTCCCGCCGCCGCCGAGGACATACTGCGCGGCAGGTCCGCCCTTTCCGCCATGGGGATAGGCACGAGCTACGTGCCCGAGGCAGCCTGCGCCGACCCTGACCGCCTGGACGCCGCCGCCCGCGCCGGGTCCGTGCCGCCCGGCATCGCCGGGGCTTCCGCTCCGCTTGCCGCCGCCGGGCCGGGGGCTCCGGGAACCCTTGCCTCCGCAGCCGCGGGTCCTCCTGCGGCCCCGTCCGCCGGCCCGTCATGCCCCTCCGCCGGCCCTTCCGGCCCGACACCCGGCTTGTTCGGCCCGTCCCCGGCGTCCCCGCCGCCCGGGGAGCCCCCGCCGGGCTCGGGGAGGGCGTACCTGGCGGGTCGCGACGAGACCAGGCTCATGGGGATCCTGGAGATGATGGACAATCCCGGCGTCTCCGAGCTCCTGGCCGTGAGGGGCGGCTTCGGGGCGATGAGGCTCCTGAAGGCCCTGGCCCCATTCTGGCACCTGTTCCCGCACCTGAAGCCCATAGTGGGCTTCTCGGACGTGACCGCCCTGCACCTGGCTAGGCTCAGGGCCACCGGGACAGGCGGCTGGCATGCCCCGAACCTCACCACCTTGGCCAGGCTCGCGCCCGCCGAGGCGGCCAGCGCCGTGGCCGTCATGAGGGGCGAGGACGAGCGGCCCTGGACGTTCGAGGCGTCCGACGTGCTGGTGCCCGGAGACGCCTCGGGACCCCTGGTCGGGGGCAATCTCACGGTCTTCGCGAACCTGTGGGGATCCTCCTGCTGCCCGGGCACGGAGGACGCCGTGCTCATGCTGGAGGACGTGAACGAGCACCCCTACGAGATTGACAGGCTCCTCACCTCGCTCGCCCTCCGCAAGGCCTTCAGGGGCGTGAAGGCCCTGGTGTTCGGGGAGTTCGCCGAATGCGGCGACCCGCAGGAGATCCGTGCCATCGTGGCAGAGTGCGCCCGCGAGGCGGGCGTCCCCGCCGTGGCTGGCGCCCCGTTCGGGCACGGGGACAGCTGCGCGCCGTGGTTCTACGGCGAGAGGGGCGTGCTCACCGCCGACTCCGACGGCGGCACGCTCGCGTTCCCGGGCCGCGGTCCGGCCCTGGAGATCCCCGAGGGGTTCCCCGTGGAGATGCTCATATAGGGGCAGCTCCCTGACGGCGGACGCCGGACGCGTCCGTGCGGCGCCTGGACGAATGGGACGGTTCCGACCCGCACGGGGGGAGCGGCCGCCGCCCGGTCCGGGCCGGAAGTGACAGCCGGCCTGGTTCCGCTGCCCTCGGGTCGGCCTCTCCTTAGCGGGGTGTCGGCCTCGGAGGCCGGCTAGCAAGGGTCTGTTCCTGTTTCCCTCGGGTCGGCCTCTCCTGCGCGGGGCGTCGGCCTCGGAGGCCGGCTAGCGAGGCGGGTCTGCCTTCGGCCTGTTCCTGCTGCCCTCGGGTC
>JAISFP010000024.1 GCA_031263525.1 Deltaproteobacteria bacterium
CCACCCTCAGGACTTGGAGGACGGTCGAAAGGCCGCCTCCCCCGTGAATTGGTTTTATCGTGCGGCGTAGTCTTGCTTAAATGCATGCCGCCCCCTGCTTGCAGGGTGAACAGATACCAGAATGGCCATGACACCACCTGACTCCTTCATCCTGGCTCTTGCCTTGCTGGCGGCGGCCGCCGCCTTCCTCCCCTCGTCCCTCCTGGCTGCCGCAAAGAGGCCGGACGGCAGGAAGGGTGGGCGCAAGGGCCGCCCCTCGAAATCCAAGGGTTCCTCTGCAAAATCCAAGGGTTCCTCCCCGATAAACGGGAGCCCTGCCTTGACGGGGCAGACGGCGCCCTCCGGATTCAGGCAGTCCGTCTCCAAGTACAGGCACCTGACCTTTCCCGAGCCCTGGCCCGTGTGGAACTTTCGGGAAATGGGCGAAATGCTTGAGCAAGGCCGCAAAAACGCGGAAAACGACTGGAGGAACGGCCTCTTTTCCCGGTCCCTGCACGGCTGGAACAGGCTGAGCACGCTGGTGGAGGCCGTTTTCGACTCAGACGACCCGAGGTTCCCCGCCTTGCTCAGCCGAAGCGCCCGTTGCCAGCTGGAGACGGGCGATGCCGCGGGCGCCCTGGCGTACGCGCTTGACGCGTTCCATATTTTCAGGATAATTGCCAAGTACAGAGACGATGCGGACGGGCTTTCCACGAAAGCTGACGGCGGCGGCACTGTCTGGGATTCCCCTCTCGATCACTACCGGCTTCCGGCGGCGCGGCTCGCGACCGAGATGGACTTCGCCAGGGTGATCATGGTCGGGGTGTCCGAGAAGCTGGGCTGCGGCGACGTGGACGACCTGCTGGCGGGGGGCGACGGCGGTTTTGGCAGCCTGCTAAGCGATCGCGGTCAGGGCTTCCCCGGTGCCGGGGTGGAAGCAGACGCCGAGACTGCGGAGGGCTCCGACGCCGAGGCCCTGGAGGACTCCGCCTGCGAGACTGCGGGGGACGACGATGCCGGCGGGCATGAAGGTCCGGACCATGCCGACGCCCTATTTCTCCAAGGCACCCGCGAGGAGCGTCTGCCCGTCCTCGCCGAGAATGTCGCTAGGCTGGAGTTCGAATTCGGCGCCGACCACCCGGACGTCCTGAATGCCAGGCTCTCCTATCTGGACTGCCTCGCCGGCATGCGCGGCGGGCCGCTCCTGGAGGACCTGGAGGTGCCGGCCGAGGTGCGGTCCGAGACCCTGGCCCGGTGCTCCGAACTCCTGGAGCACATGGAGAGGGTCTCCGGGGTAGAGCTCGTCACCGTTCTGAAGTGCCGCATGCTGAAGGCATACCTGCTCCACCTTGCCGGCAGGCTCTCCGAGGCCAAGGAGATGCGTGTCCGCGTGGCGGACGATGCGAAAGATGCGCTCGGCCCCGGTCATGTCGTGACGGTACTTGCGACGGCTGACTTGGGGGACTCGTACGCCAAGTTCGACCTGGAAAAGACGGGCGATATGTACCACAAGGCCCTGAACTGCCTGTCGGAAGACCAACCCCGCCTCACGCGCCTGGCGGCGACCCTTCGGCTCCGGCTGTCCAGGATCTGCCTGGAAGCGGGCGAGAAGGAGAACGCCCTGGTCTTGATGATCGACGCCGCGAACGATCTCTTAGATAATCCTGACGTCGACCCCACGACCGGCTCGTCGATCCTGCTCAACGTCGGGGACGAGCTCTTTGCTCTGAAGGAGTTCGAGGCCTCGTACAGGATGTTTTCGAAAGCCCGCTCCATCATGGCAGAGTTCAAGGGTCGGGCTGACGAAGTTACCCTCCGCCTTGAGGACAGGGTTGCCCTTGCGCTGTTCCATGCCGGGTACACCGCCGACGCCAACGCCCAGGTGCGGGACGCTCTCGACTTCCGCAGGGGTGACGGGCTCTCCCCGCCCCCCGTGGGCGAGGAGGAGCTTATGTTTCCCCTGTCCATCCTTGGAATGTCGCTTGTTGTGGCCAAAGGTAGCCCCGTGGATGCCGCAGAGGCCTTCCGCGAGCGTCTGGCCATCCTGGACAGGACGCAGGGCCCCGAGAACCCTGATACGGTGTTGGACATCGTGGATACTGCGTTGTACCTGGAGCATCATGACCTGCGCACGGAGGCCCTGCAGTTTCACCTCATGGCCCTGGAGCGCCGCAGGGAGACCCTTGGAGCCTCCCACAAGGACACGGCGGAGTCGCTCGAGGCCGTCGCGCGGCTCGGGGGGGATGGCGCGTGACGGGCCCGTGCCCCGGATACCGGACGGGCCTGTCCCGGAGCGGCGGTCCTTCCCCCTCGCCTTCGCAGGGCCGCCGGCCTCGGGGGGGACCTTCCGGACTGTTCGGGATTCCCGAAGGAGGCGTCCGGTCCCGGCCGCACGGGGCCGGAGCGTCGCTCGGGGCCCGGGGGACGCCGCCCCGCAAGGCCCGCGCAAGCTCCCGGCCGTCAGGCGGCACGGGGCCGGACCGGCTTGTAAAATGGCGCGACATGAAAGCCGCGTCCCTCTCGGAAACCACATCTTCCTTCACTGGCACGTTTCAGGTTTCCTCGAAAACATTCCGTGCTTCCACGGCAACTTTCCGGGCTTCGCCCCGCCTCGCGCGGTCCGCCGGTCCGAGACCCGGTCCTGACGGGCCCGGCAGTTCGGTTCCGGCTCCTGGCATCTCGGGCCCGTTTCCTTGCCTGCCCAGTCGGCTCCCGGACCGCAACATGCCGTTTGTCCGGCGATCCCGTTTCCTTCCGTACGTCCGTGTTCGCAAACATATCTCCCGGCATGTTCCGGCGCGCGCTGCCGGATTGCCTGTCCCTTTCGCCGCTCCGGCGCCTCGGCCGCTCCCGGCCATGCCGGGCAGCGCGTCCGGATTTCCGGGGCGGCCCGGGACGTGCCCGCCTCGGAGCCAGCCCCGGACGGACACCAAAGGATAAAGATGACAGCCTCAGACGCCTTTAGCATCGTGCCAGTCCTCCTGGCCCTCTTCGCGCTGTGCCTCACGCTCGGCGCCGCCCCGCTTCACGCCATGGGCAGGAAGGCCGTGGGCAGGAAGAAGGGCGGCCCGCGCAAGCCCAAGCCCGCGGCACCCGGGGGCGGCCCGAAGTCCACGGGGGTGCCGGGCGGCGGGGGCCGTCTGCCGGTCGTGCCCCTGAATTTCCCGAAATGGTCCTTTCCCCGCCTTGGACCGGTGCTCGGCTGGACGCTGGGCGAGGCCGAGAGGCACTCCGCCGCCGGCAGGCCCGTGGACAGCCGCCTAAACTGGTCCAGGCTCGGCGCGCTCGTGAGGGGCATCTACGGGAGACATGACCCGAGGGGCTGGGCGGCCCTGAGCCGCGAGTCCCGCATAGAGCTGGTGCTGGGCCGCCACGCCCTGGCGTTCGAGGGGGCGGACAGGGCGGCGGACGGCCTGGGGGAGACCGCGTGGCATGCTTCCGGGCCGCCGGATTCCGCCTCAGGCGTCGGCCTCGGGGAGGAGACGCTCTTCGCGGTCGAGACCAGGGAGAAGGCGCGCACGGTCCTGAAGGGCGCCGTGCCCGAGACCGACGTCCCGGCCGCCTGGGATTTCGGACGGTGGGCGGCGGTCGTCCCGAGCCCCGCCGCGCACGGCGTCCGGGACGGGATGCCTGATGCGGCAGGCACCATGCCGCCGGGCTGGGACTATGCGGACGCCAGCGGGGACGGCGGCCGCGCGGGGCGGCTCGAGTCGCTCCGAGCGGAGCTTGAAGGGACGCTCGCCCGGCACGGGGACGTCGCCCCGGAGACTCTCGACGTCATGTGCCGCCTGGCCAGCCAGCTCGCTTGCGAGAGGGGCAGCCAGATGGGCTTCGTCGCCCCGCGATTGCCGGAGGCGGACCTGGCCGAGGCCCGGAAGATTTGCCGGTCAGTCGCGGAAGACAGGCGGCGGGACTCGTTCGCCGGCATGTCTCCCGAGAGACGGGCCGAGTTCCGGATGCTTGAGGCGGAGCTCGCCGGACGCGCCGGGGAGGCCGAGGAGGCGCTCCGGCTCGCCTCGGACGCCCTGGAGGCGGCTGTCGGGGAGCTGGGCCCCTCCCACGAGCTCTCTTTCGCCGCCATGGCCGGCCGCGCGGACTGGCTGGGGCCGGGACGGGATGACGAGGCGGCAGCCCTCTACCTCGAGGCATCGCGCGGGCTCGCCGTTCTCGGGAAGGCATCGCTTGCGCGGTTCGCGGGCGTCATGGTGAGCCTTGCGGAGCTGCGGCTCAGGACGGGGGATCTTCCGTCGGCTGTCGAGACCAGGGTAGCCGCGTGGGAGTTCCTGGACATGGAGTTCGGTCGCCTTCACGGCGGCGCGGTCTCCCTGAGGGCCGCGACCGGCCTGCTCCTGAGACGCCTGGGGGAATACGGCGGCGCGGCAAGGCTCCTGGCCAGGGCCGCGTCGGAGTACGCCGGCATTCTGGGGGCCTCGCATCCGCTCTCGGTCGATCTCGCGAACATGTCCGCGTTCTCGCGGCTCCTTGACGACGACATGGAAGGGGCGCTCGTCACGCTGAAGGACGCTAGCGAGGCGGGGAAGGCCATGCCCCAGGGCCCGGCAGCGGACCACGTGCGCGCCGCCACCCTCGAGATCGCCGGAATTGTCCACTCAGGGATTTCCGCGGAGCTTTCCCAGGGGCCGCCCGACTCTCCCTTCCCCGAGCCGAAGGCGCCAGGGAAGCTCGATCCCGTCAGCTCGTATTTCTTCGAGAGACCGTCCCCCTCGGCCGCGTCCGGCGCAGGACCGGGCAGGCTCGGCAGGAAGGCCAGGGACGGGAAGCCGGAGAAGTCCGGGCAGGACCCGCGGTCCGGAAGGCGCGGATGAGACCGGTTGCCGACCGAAGCCCGGACGGCGCGGCCGCGCCGGACCAGGGAGGCCGCACTGACGGACGTTCTCCCCAGGGGGCCTGCAGGCCCCATGCCGCCGGAACGCGTGTGCCGGCCCCGGACTTCCGCAGCTGGACCCGGACCGAAATTGCTCGGAAGCCGGAAGATCGCCGGTTTCCCTGCCTCGTGTCCCCGCGGCTAATTTTCCGGGGCGGCTGGCCGCGCCTTCCCCTGCCGCGCGGCCACGAAACCATGATCTCCTGCGGCGGATCCGTCAAGAAAGGTTGAAGGTTCACCATGACCCCGCACTGCCTGCTCCTCTTCTCCCTGGCCGCGTCGGCCGCGCTCGTCGCCTTCGGCGCGGTTCCGCTCCGCGCGTCTGACCTGTTCAGCGACGACAACCAGGAAGACGACGGCTGGACCGTCGACGACTTGAACGGCGACGAAGACGACGGCCAGGACGGCGGGCGCAAGGCTCCCCCCGGCTGGCCGGCGTGGCCGTTCAAGCCGATGGGTCGGACGCTCGACACTCTCCGCAGGGAGGGCGAGAAGAAGTGCTCCCAGGCGCGCAAGCCGTACGTCAGGGCCTGCTGGAACAGGCTTGCCGTCCTCGCGAAGGCCATGAACGGCACGAGGGACCCCAGGGTCTGGGCGGCGGAGAGCCGCGAGGCGCGCGTCATGACTGAAGTGGACGACCCGGGCGAGGCGCTCCTGTCCTGCATTCTGGCCGCGGCAGGGCTCAAGGGCTCCGTCTGGGAGGGTACGCTGGCCGAATCGGCGGACGGCGAGGCCGGGGACGGCCCGGAAGCTCGTGCGCGGGCGCTGGCCTTGGAGCTGGAGTTCGCCCTGCAGACCCGGCAGATCGCTCTGAAACTCATTGGCAAGGCCCCGGACTTCATGGTCCCGGCGCCGGTGGACGAGAGCGACGAGTTCGGTGTCCGCCCCGAGAGACGCTCCGAGGTTTGCACTTTCGAGGAGGTGTTCGGCGACATGTTCGGGGACGGCGAGGTTCCCGGCCCTGGGAAGGCGGGCGGTCCGGCAAAGCGCAGGGGCGGAGGCTGGGAGCTGACCGACATGGAGGCGGAGCGGGCAAGGCGCCTGGAGAGCCTGAAGGCCGAGCTCGCGCGGACCGAGGCCCGTCACGGCACGGGAAGCCGGGCCGCCGCCTCGGTCCGCTTCCGTTACGCTACGTGCATGTCCGGGGAGAAGGGCGAGGGTGACAGTTTCGGGTACCCGGAGGTGCCGAGGGCCGACCTGAAGGAGGCCCTGAGACTCTGCGAGGACCTTCCCCAGGCCCTGTACGGCGGCTTTAACCCAGGCCCGCTGGACGCCGAGAGGCTCGTGGCGTCCATCCTCGCCCGTACTGGCAAGCCCAAGAGGGCCCGCAGGACGTTGCGGGACGCCCTCGACGAGGCGAGGGCGTCGCTCGGAGACGAGCACAGGATCACGCTGTGCCTCAAGGCGGATCTGGGCGAGCTGCTCGACATGGACGAGGACTCCGATCCTGACGAGGCGGACGACTTGCTCATGGAGGCCGAGGATGGCCTGCACGACGTCATGGGCCGCATCCATCCCGAGACGATAGCGGCGCGGGTGGCGTTCGCCAGGAACGCCTTGTCTTGCGGTGCCGTTGCCGGGTCCGCGTACATGCTGATAGACTGCGCATCGGACATAGAGAAGGAGCGCGGGCGGGACGACTACGCGGCAGTGCTGCTCCGTGGCATGGCCGGCCAGACCCTCCTGGACGACAAGGACGCCGTGGGCGCCGCGCGGATCCTGAGGAAGGCCGTTGCCTCCGCCGTCCGTGCCGGGGCCGTAACGCATCCCAAGGCGTTTGACATCGCGAGGCACCTCAGCTCCGCCCTCATGCTGGACGGGTCCCCGGAAGCCCTGCATGAGGCGGCGTCCAGGTCGCGGGCCCTGATCGACGCCCTGCGCGCCGAGTGCTCCGAGGGCGCAGCTCGCGGAAGCGGGGCCGGCAGGCGCCTGGCACTCGCCATGCGCGACCTGGGCTGCGTCCTGACCAAGTCGGAGGAATACTCCCAGGCACGGGAGGCTTTCGCCGAGGAACGCTTCGCCTGGGCGCGCGTTTGCGGACCCTCGTCGCGGAAGGCGCTGGAAGCCCTTGGCAGGGAGGCTTCGGCGGCCCTCCTCATGGGCAGCTCCCGCCTGTCCTACGCCATGTACAGGGAGGCTGCCAGGCTGCTGATGGAGGCATTCGGCGAGGACGACCCCGACACGCGGGAGAATCTTCGGATTCTTTCCTGTTTCGACGGGAAGAACCTTCCCGACATAGACAGGTCGATGTAGAAGGCCGGCGTTTTCTCCGGAACTCGTCTCCTTCGCGGATCATCAGCCCTGACCGGTCCGTTCGGCGAAGGGCCCGTCCCGGTCCCGCATTCTGCGCCTCCGTCCGGGGCCGGCCGAACCGCGAACGTCCGCACCCGTCCCCTGCGGGCCGGACCCCGTCGATCCTGACCTTTGCGGATTCTTCCCGGGCGGTGGCGTGATCGCTGACTATTGCGCCTTGCTGGCGGACAGAGTCGTTCCGGGAATGTTTGGGGGTTCGGGCGGTCTCGTCCCGGCCGAACGGGGATTTCCCGGAGACCGATTCTCGTGGCAGGGACGCGCGTGCCGCTTTTCGGCTGGTTGCGTGGCCAGGGGCGTCGGGACAGTTTTTTTCCGGCCTTCCCGGCAGCCGTGATCCCTCCTGGTCCAGCGATGCCAATGCCCGGGAGCGTTTAGCCAGGACTCGTCTCAAAGGGACGTCGCATGTTCTTTCGCTTGTGGGGAGAGTGATTGAGGCTTGGACCCCGACATGGCGCCTGAGCGGCTGTCCCGCCTCTTTTTTATCCCGTGAGGGGCAGCGAGGCGAAGAAAATGGCTTAAAGCGAAAAGCGGTCTGGGAATTTACGATTCTCTCACGATGTCGGGTTAGTTCTTGGAAGTATTGACATTTCTGACATTATAGGATGCGGTGAAACAATCATTTCTATCAGTCAGAATAGTTTGAACACCAGATCATAAACAAGTGTCAGAAAAGCAGGAAAAAATTGTTAAAGAATTGAATTGTAACTTCTGTTCAGATTTCTCCTAAATTCTGAAATATGTTGTTGTGTTATGTCTGATTTCAAATCTTTTATATTACTCGTTTAATTAAATGTCGGAATCTTCTTCCATGTTTTAGAGCGAATCATGGCGAGGAGATAGCAGGGCTGGGCTGTTTCCCAGTCTTTCCACCCATAGGCTTACAGCTAAAATTCCGACATTTAATTAAACGGGTAATACTTGGGGAACTGGCGGAGTTACGGCCGACAAGAGAAAGGGACTGGATGTCGACCAGTCTCAGAAAATTCTTTGAAGGTTAACTGCAGATCCAGACGATATGGGGTGAGGGGAGATTGGACGTGCCTGGCATAACGGGGTGCGAAGATTAACAGCAACGGACAACGATGTGGAATATGGGATTGCAGGTTTCAACGTCTGAGGGAATTGGATGGCTGGGAGAGTGGCGTGTCGACTATAGGTGGAAAGCGTGGGGACTGGAGAACGAGGCGCGGGATAGAAGATGACGATTCAGGCGCATTAAGTTCAGCGCAACGTACCATGTAACGTGGCATAGCATATATAGATTGATGCGGATCGAGCGTTAACAGGGCAATGAGCTCCAGGCTATGGCTGGCATTCCAGGCGTCATTTTCTTAGTAAAGTTCACTCTCTAAGACATGCTGAACCATTGAGGCTGAAATATTGCGTGCGGTTACACTTTCAGGGATTTCTCGCGCCGGCGTCCGCACGCCCGGCCAGATCCCTGCCGGCACGGCCAGAGAGGCCGGCCCGTTCAGCATACCCCCTTGCAAGTGCCATGCCTTAACGAGTATGCTTGCGGCTGTGCCGGCGTTCCGTCTGCCAGAGCCCTGAGCATGCCGTGAAGACCGTCTTCCGGCCGGCCGGCCCTTCTCGCTGACGATACCCGATCTTCCGACGATACCCGGTCGTCTTTCACCAGCCAGGCCCCTCAAGGTTCCGTGACATGACGTTACAGCTGCTCCCCGTCCTGCTGGCCACCGTCGCCGCGATCCATGTCCTGGGCGGCGGGACCCTCATGGCTGCCGCCAAGAAGCCCGGAAAGACGGGCAAGGGCAGTGCCGCGAAGAAGCCTGCCGCCGCGAAAAGTCCGACCGGTGCCGCGAAGTCCAGCAAGTACCGGAAAGACGCCGGCCTGCCGGCCGACGCGACGTATCCGGCGGACGCTTCCGCCCCGACCGGGTCCGCCGGGCCGGAGGGCTCGACCGAGCCGCGGGGGGCCGCAGGACCTGAGGGCGAGTCCGGGAAGTCCGCCCGCACGGCCTTCGCTTCCTGGCCGTCCTGGCCGTTCGGTTCCATGGGCCACGTCCTGGACGACGCGAGGCTGAGGGCCGAGGTCCTGTCCGCGAAGGGCCTATGGATGGAGGCGGCCGTCGCCTGGGACAGGCTCAGTCTCCTGGTGCAGGAGTTTCTGGGCGACGGGACGCCGGCCTGCTGGGGGGCTCTGTCCCGGGCCGCCAGGTGCGTCGGGGAGGACGGCGGGCCTCAGGACGCCATGGGCCTCTCCGGCGAGGCCATGGACGGGTTCGCGTCGTCCGTCTGGGACTCGGGGGATGACGACGAGTCGCTTGCGGCCGTCACGCGAATCGTCCGAGACGAGGTGGGCTTCGCCCAGGACACCTACGACTCTGCCATGGCCGCGCTCGAGGACGGAGGGGAGGGTCAGGCAGCCGGACCCGGGGCCGGGCCCCGCGGTCCCGGCGACTCAGCTGACCGAGACGGCGACTCCTACGGGGGGGACGGCGCGTTCTCGAGGATACTCTACGGGGGGCCCCTTGAGGACGAGATTGAGGCATGGGCGCTGGCCCGCGCGACAGAGTCCGAGAAGGACGGGAGGGGCGCCCCTCCGGGGGAGGGGATGCCCGACGGCCTTCGCGAGATTGCTTCCGCGGTCGACGGCTTCCACGAGGCCGTCCACGCTGCCTGTGCCGAGGGTGCCGAAGGTGAAGTGCCCCAGTCGTCGGACGGGATCCCGCCTTCAGGGGAGGGAAAGGGTTCTCGCGAGTCCGTGTCTTGGGACGGCGCCGATGCGCCGGCTGGTGCCAGGGCCGATGCCTTGGCAGGTGACGGGGCAGATGCCGGGGCGCGGGCCGCGGACAGCCCGGCAACTGCCCAGGGCGGGCCCTCGGGGATACGGGCGCCGCGGGGCAAGTCCCAGGGCATGCAGGGGGATCCCGGATCGGATCACGCCGTCCTGCCTCTCGGGGGCATGGCCGCCGTCGCCAAGCGCAGCGAGCTCAGAATGATCCGGTCCCGGCGCGGGAACGACCACGAGGACACCTTCGCGGCAGAGCTCGGACTTGCCGAGGCCCTGGCGGGGGAGGGCAGCCATGCCGGGGCGGTCAGGCACTGCCGCAGGGCCCTGGACGGCTTCATGCGCCTCCAGGGGCCAGACGGGCAGGGAACCCTCGCGGCGAGGGCGCTCATGCCGGAGCTGCTCCTTGGTGCCGGCCAGGCCGCGGAGGCTGCCGTGATGCTCAGGGGTGATCTCGCGGTCGCCCGCTCAGCGTCCGGCGGAGGTTCACGGGAAGAGCTCTTGGCCATGTCGCGGCTGGGCGAGGCTCTCGCCAGAGCCGGCGGTCCCGGCGGGGAGGCTGCGGAACTGCTCGGACGTTCCGCGCTGGCGCTGTCCGAGCTCCTTGGCGTGGATCATGCCGAGTCGCTTGGGGCCCAGGCGCTCTGGGCCGACTGCCTGACGGGAGCCCTCGACCCCGGCCTGGGGCTCGAGCGCTCCCTCGATCCGCCCGATCCGGCCCTCGAGAGCCGGCTAAGGGACGCGCTTCCGTTCTGCGAGAGGCGTCTTGCCGCGGCCCAGGAGGCTCTCCTCAAGGAGGAGGGCGGGTCAGCCTGCGGGAATGCCCCGGAGGCTCACGGCGTCGAGGCGGCGGATACGGCATCCGACGCTCCCGGAGTCGAGGCGGGGGAGACGGCCTCGGAGACTCCCTGCGTCGAGGCGGAAGAGACTGCCCCGGAGACTCTCGGCCTCGAGACGGCGGAGACGGCCACGGAGGCTCCCGGCGTCGAGGCGGGGGAGACTGCCTCTAAGGCTCCCTGCCAAGAGACGGCGGAGACGGCCCCGGAGGCACCCTGCGTCGAGGCGGGGGAGACTGCCCCGGAGGCTCCCGGCGCGGAGGCGGGGGAGAAGACCCGAGAGGGGGCCGGGGATCCGGACTGGCGTCCGGATGACTTGAGCGTCTCCGGGGCAAGGCTGAGGCTGGCCTCCGTCCTCCACGCCATGGGTCGGTTCCGCGAGGCGCGGGACATGCGGCGGGAGCTCCTTGCCGAGGCCGAGAAGGCTCCGGGCCCCGACGCCCCCTTCACGCTCTCGGTCAGATCCGCCCTGGCCGAGTCCGTCGCGGCCCTGGATCCAGTTCAGGGGGCCAGCCTGCACGATTCAGTCCTCCTGGCCCGCCTGCAGGCTCTGGGAGACGGCCACCCGGACACCGTCCGCTCCTACTCTCTGATGGGTGAGGCGCTCCATGCCGCGGGGGACACGGGAGGCGCGCTCGCGGGATGGGTGTGCGCCTCCCGTCTCCTGTCGGCCATGGGAGGGCCGTACGCCGCGGACGCCGCGGCGCTCCGCATGAGGATGGCGGGGATCTTCGAGGATGGCGGCGACCCCGAGCTCGCGTCCTGGCAGTTCAGGGAGGCGGCGGAGCTCTGGTCCGGGCTGTACGGCAGGGGCTCCGCCCGGGCCGTCGCCGCCATGGAGCATCAGGCCAAGTCCCTTCTGGCCTTGGGCCGCGCCGGGGAGGCTGCCGGAGTCCTCGCGAGGGCCGCGGAGGCCAGCGACTCCCAGGAGGCCGCAGGCGTTCGTCCGGGGCGCCGCGTCCCGCAGGGCGGCGCCTCGGCCCGGGAGAGGCTCGCCCCGGAGCTCAAGCTTCTTGCCCGGATCATCCTCGACGGCGGGGGCGATCCCGAAGAGGCCCTCTCGGTTCTCCTTTGCGAGCTGGGCCTTCGCGAGGCCATCTCCGGCCCCGCCTCCCCGGAAACCCTGGACGCCCTGTTCCGCCTTGCCTGCGCCCGGGAGGCCTGCGGGCAAGGGGAGGACGCCCTGGCCGCACACAGGGCGGCGCTTCAGGAGAGGGAGAGGGTCCTGGGGCCCGCCCACCCCGACACAGAGCTCTCGCGCGCCGCCGTGGCCAGGCTCTCGGGGAGGCCGTGAGGTCTCATGACCCTGCCCTCAGGCAGTTCCGGGCCATCAGGCCTTCCCGGCCCCCTTCCCTGTGCCGGCCGGCCTCCGGCGCCGGCCAGCCTCCGGCACCGGGCGCTCCGGTCGCGCGTCCCGTCCGGCGTCCCGGACCCGGCTCCGGCCGGCTTCCCGAAGCCGCGGCGCCGCAGCCCCGGCCACTGTCGGCACAACACTTGCATGGGATTCCAATGAACGAAGCAAACCTCTTATTGTTTGTGGCGTCCGCCCTTGCGGCGGTCGTTGCGTCCTTCGCGACCCCGCTCCACGCAGCGGCCAAGAAGCGCGGGGGAGGCAAGGGTGGCTCCCGGAAGCTGTCTTCCGGAAGCAGGCGCCTCGCCGCCGGCACCAGACGCCCGAAGGGATGGCCGGAGTGGCCCTTCCCCCCCTCGGGGCCCATGCTGGACGGCACCCGCAGGACGGGAGAGACCCTGGCCCGCGGCGGAGCGGAGGAACTCGCCCGGGCTTCCTGGAACAAGCTCCGCACGATTTTGGAGACGGCCTACGGCAGACTGGCCCCGCGGTGCCTGGCGGCCCTCACCCGCGAGATCCGCTGCCATCTGGAGACGGGCGATATCGCCGGTTCCCTGGGGTTGATGATTCGCCTGATGGAAGGCTACAGCAGCCACGGCTTGCCCCTGGGGAAGGACCCTGACCACCGCCCGGAGAACTCCGAGGCCGCGGTCGCCCTTGGCGGACAGGAGATGGCCTTCGCCAAGGAGACCCAGTCGTTCGTCGTCCAGGCCCTGGCGGAGGGGATGGACGTGGGGGCCTGGCTCACGGCCCCGGGCGCCTCCTCCGGCCTGTTCAGGGAGGTTTTCCTTCCGGACGGCGGCGGCGGTGCCGGAGACGAGGGTACTGACGGGGACGGGGTGCCCGCCCCCCCCCGCGGCAGCTCCGTCAGCCTGTCTTTGGTCGAGGGCGGTGACGATGGTGATGGTGATGGGGACGGAAATGACGCCGATGACTGCGGCGGCACCGGAGAAGGCGGAGCAGGAAACCGCGCCGTCCCGTGCGGCCCTGCCGGCGTGGCCGCCAGCTGGGAGGAGCGGGACTGGGAGGGCGTCGAGGCGAAGCTCCGCGCGGAGCTCATGAACGCCGAGGCAGGCGGAAGGGGGAGCCCTGAGGCCGCCGCCGCCGGCTACCGCCTCGCGCTGGCCCTCGCGGGCGAGCGGGACCCGTCCACCGGCTACGAGGATCCGGACGTGCCGGAAGAGGAACTCCGGGAGGCGCTCGGGCTGTGCAGGGCCCTGGCCTCAGTCGTGTCCGGAACCGGGTCCGGCGCAGGGACGGCCAGGCCCGAGGCCGGGCCCATGTCCAGCCCCGAGGCAGGGCCCGGCACAGGGGGAGTCCCCTGCACGCTGGACGTCATGAGGCTTGAGGCCAACATCCTCCTCAGGCTTGAGGACGCGGGGGGTGCCGAGAGGCTGCTCCGGGATGCCCTGAAGAAGGCCGGTTCCGGGCAGGACAGGACTCATCCGACGGCCTTCGCGGTGATGGGCGAGCTTTCGGAGGCTCTCATGGCGAAGGACGAGCTGGAGGAGGCGGGGGATCTCCTGAGCGTCTGCGTGGATGGGCTGTCGGAAGCCCTGGGCGCCGGGCACACTGACGCCGTGAAGGCCAGGGTCACGCTTTCCAACCTCGCCCTGGCCGCGGGGGACCCGGCGGGGGCCGTGGCCCAGAGGTTCATGGCCGCCCGGTACCTGGAGGATCTGCACGGCCGGGGCCACAGGGGGACTGTGGCGCTGCGCGCGTGGGGCGCGGATCAGATGATGGAGACGGGCGACTGCCACCCAGCGGCCAGGGTGCTGTCCCGGTGCGCGGAGGACGCGGCCCTGGCGGCGGGGCCGCGGCACCTGAGGGCGCTGGAGATGGCTGACCTGAGCGCCGGGGCGTTCTTCCTGAACGGGGAGCTGGACGAGGCCGAGAAGACCGCCCGCAGGACGCTCTCGGCCAGGAGGGGCCCCGGCGGGCCGTCCGGCCTGGACGCGGACATGGGCCTGGCGGACACGCTCGGGTTCCTGGGCAACATTCTCATGGCGTCAGGAGACCCGGAAGGGGCTAGGGCCGCCTATGAGGACGAGCGCTCCGTGCGGGCGGCATGCCTCGGACCGGGGGATCCCTCGACTGTCGCGGCGCTTGACCGCGAGGCGAGGGCAGCCGAGGCCGCCGGCGACAGGGAGGGCGCCCTGGCTCTCCACAGGGAGGCTCTGAAGCTCCGCCTCGAGCGCCTGGGGGACCTGCACCCGGACACGGAACAGTCCAGGAGGGCCGTGGCCAGGCTCACGGGCAGGAGGTGACCGGGGGGCCAGTGCCGTCGCACGGCCTCGGTCTGCCTGAGCCGCAGTTCCGTCCTGGTCCGCGATCCTGCCGGATGGCGATGGTGCCGGCCTGAGGCATGCCTTGCAGGATTCGCGCGGGCGGGCGGTCAGTCAGGGCCCCGGCTTTGCGGATTCCGCACGGCATGCCTGTCAGGGGATTTCTGTCCATGACAGATATGGCCGCCTTCGGCCGCACATCCGTTCCTAACCGGTCAGGGCTGGGTCAGCCAGGCCTGTCGTCTGCGGCATGTGTTGAAGGAACATTTGTCAACGGCATGTGTTGAGGGGATTTGAAGAAAAGTTAACAACATGGATTTTTGACCGGTAAACAATTTTTCAAATCAATAATGGTTGTTTGTTTATTTTCCAAATATGTCAGAATAATCAGATATGTTTGCTCTATGAAATAGTATAATAGATTTGGCAAATCATTTTGAAATAAACTTTTCTTATAAATTGAATAAAACTAGACAAATAATTTTTACAAATAATTGAAAAAATTATGTTTGATATTAATGGTAAAGGAATATTGATCATCCATGGAAATTGATTTTCTAATATCCTGAGTAAATTATAGGTTCTTACACTTAAAAAGCATTGAGTTGGAAAATCAAAACCGTCTGAAGGACACGGGTTGTGGACATCCGTTATGGATTTCAATATGCCGTTTCCACGATCAATCCTCATATGGCATTCATGAGCCCGGAATAAAAGGACGGACCGCGCGGTGCTCACGAGTTCTTCCTTCAGGCGGCCGGCTGCTCACGAGATCATGCTGCAGGCTGTCATGGGTGTTCACGAGTTCATGTTTCAGGCAGTCATGAGCGGTAAACCCGGACAAGCTGCCGTTCCGTCGAATCGTACCGACAGATGACGACTGATGGCAGAATGTCAGGGGACGGGCCAGGTGGACGACGGATGGTCAAAATCCCGGAATGCCCTGGACAGACTTTCAGCGATGATGTAAACTGACTGTAAAGTCAGGCAAACGGCGCTTGCGGCCCGTCGGATCGTTTCCGGGCTCGGCGTTTCGCCTCCTTCCTCCCGCCCCCGGGCCCTGCCCGCCGCCCCGGGCCGGCAGGTGCCCGGACAGGCGTCCGGCGCGCCGCCCGCTCGCCGGAACCACCCCCCTTCGACTCTTACCCTCCCGGCTCTGAGGATTCCAATGACCGTCTCGCTTGTTGCCGTAGCTACCGCAGCTTTCCTCGCCTCCTCGGCGGTCTTCCGGACCAGGCCGCTTTTCGCCTCCGACACGGGCCGCCCCGGCGGCACGGTGGTCTCTTTCGGCCTGCCCGAATGGCAACTTCCGCCGCTCGGCATGATGTTCCACGACGTCTTTGACATCGGCGACCGTCATCCCCTCCTGCCCCTGGACTCCGCCATTTCCCGGTTCGAGGCGGCACACGTGCTTCTGCTCGACTTCTTCGGGCCGGAAGACCCGAGGGTCTGGGCCGCCCTGAGCCGCCTCTGCCAGCTGAAACTTCTGAACGGCGATCCGCGGACGGCGCTTTCCGAGATCCCCAAGGTGCTCAGCGCTTTCGACAATGCCGTATGGGAGAAGAAGCCCTTTGAGGATGACTATGCCGTCTGGGACCGGGGCGGCGAGGAGCGTTTTTTCGCCTGCGGCGTCCTCTCCAGGGCGAGGGAGCTGATCAGCTCGACGAGGCGTTCCCGTCAGGATGACGGGGCCAGGCACAGGGAGAGCGGTGACGAGGGCAGTGACGAGTATGATGGGCATGATGATTTTGACGCTGCCGGCGGCTACGACGACGAAAGCGGTCTGCCGATCATAGAAAGCTCCTTCTTTCAGGTCATGCAGCGGGGCCCGGGCCACGACATGCCGCCTTACGGACGCGGCATGCCCGAGTACGGGCTCGAGGGCCAGCACGCTCCCGGCTCCGGGGACGAGCCAGGGCCATTCGCAGCCCTGCGGGGATGGGAAGGAGCGGATCCGGGCCGTTCCGCGCGCGGCAAATCCCTGCGCGGGGAGATGGCTCGCCTGGAAAGCGAGCTCGGTCCCTCTCACCCGTCCGCCCTTCGCGCGAAAGCCAGCTACGCCCGGCATCTTGCCGGCGAGAGGGGAGCAGGCCCGGGGCTCAAGGACCCCGTGGTTCCCGAATGCGATCTGAGGGACGCCGCCGAGCTGTGCCTCCAGATAACGGGCTGTCCGGACTGTCCGCCAGAGATCAGATTCGAGGCTGTTAGGCTCCATGCATGGGCTCTGTGGCGGCAGATGTCGCTGGTCAAGGATTTTGACGATGAGCACGAGGAGATTCTGGACAAGGTCACGGAGATGCGCCGCGACATCCTCGCCGAGGCGAAGGAATCGCTCGGGCCGGGGCACCTGACGGTCCTGTGCCTCACGAGCGATCTTGCCGATTCCATCAACTGCCTTGACCATGACCAGGGCAGGGCGCTTTACGAGACCGCGCTGAAGGGGTTCGACGACATCCTGGGAGAGAGCTCCAGGGAGTCGCTGGTAACCAGGATGAGGATATCGTTCTTCCTTCCCTCGGAACACGATATCATCCCTTACATGGAGAGGGTCCGGATTGCCGACGCGCTTGAGAAAAACGGCAGGGCCGACGCCCTGGACGCCATGTACGTGCGCAGGGATACCGGCGACTTGCTGGTCGATGAAGATGAGGACGCCGCAGCCTGCGCGGTCTTCGGCCGCGCGGCGGTGGACGCCCAGAGACTTCTGGGAAAGTTGCACCCTGAGACGCTTCTGACGGTGGAGAAGTGGGCAGCCAGCCTTCAAAGGGCGGGCCACGGCGATTACTCCTGCGGCGCGTTCCGCCACATAGTCGGGGAACGGCTGTCACCACTTTTCCCGGACTACCCGGAGGCGGGAAGGGATTTTGCGAGAACCTATTACACCTACGGTTCCGTCCTGGCCAGGGAAAAGTACCCTGACATGTCCCGCACGGCATTTTTGCGGGCTGTGACCGTCATTGACCATTCGGAAAGCCCGACCAGTCCCGTGGCCATCTCGCTTGTCACGCAGGCCGCCAAGTCGGCAGAAAGCGCCGGCAGTCTCGAGATGGCGCTCCATCTCTTCCGCGAGGCGCTCGACCGCCGCAGGAAGGCCGGCATTGCGGACGATTACGACTCCGGTGAAATTGAAGACTCCATCGAGTGGATCTCCAAGAAACTGTCCCCCAAGAACCCGTAGGTTCAGAACTGTCACATGCTCGCGAACATCTTCCGCGTGGAACCTGAATACGTTGACTCTCCCGCCGAGCTGGAGATGCGTCAGGTCCTGACGGACCACGAATCTTCCGAATACCATGAAACTGCGACGCTTCACGCGTCGCCGTAGGCGGCTCCATCTTGCGGCATCTTCAGTCATGGACTCCCGCAAATTAACTCTCGTAGGACCAACCAGCCACACTCATCTGCTGAAAATATTATTGTCTTGTTTGAATTATTTTCTGTATTTACTAGCTCTATGAACATATGAAATAATTTTAAATACTCACTCTAAAATTAGTTTTCCTCATCTCAATTGAAATTGATTTTATTCAAATCAAATCAAGTCAAGTCAATTCAATTCAATTCAAATCAAATCAAATCAATTCAATTCAATTCAAATCAAATCAATTCAATTCAAGTCAAGTCAAGTCAATTCAATTCAATTCAATTCAATTCAATTCAATTCAAGTCAAGTCAATTTAAATTTAATCAACTCAACT
>JAISFP010000054.1 GCA_031263525.1 Deltaproteobacteria bacterium
GCCTCATGGACGCGGACGTCAACGCCGCCGCCAACATCTGCCTCGCGGCCCACTTCGCCGCGGACTGGCCCGAGAGCAGGTTCAGGATGTGGGTCAGGGCCGGGGAGGAGTCGTCGGTGCCGGGGTTCGTCGGCGACGGGAAGTGCGGGTCCGCCGTTCCGAAGGGCGGCGGCGCCGGCTACCCCGCCGGGAAGGGCGGGCCCGCCGCGTCCGCCGTTCCGAATGACGGCGGCACCGGCTCCCGCGCCGGGAAGGGCGGGCCCGTCGCGTCCGCCGTTCCGAATGACGGTGTCACCGCCACCCCCGCCGGGGATCCGGGGCCCGCCGCGTCAGCCGTCCCGAAGGGCGGCGGCGCCGGCTCCCGCGCCGGGAAGGGCGGGCCCGCCGCGTCCGCCGTTCCGAATGACGGCGGCACCGCCTCCCCCGCCGGGGATCCGGGGCCCGCCGTTCCGAAGGGCGGCGGCGCCGGCTCCCGCGCCGGGAATGGCGGAAGGCCGAAGAAGGCCGCGACCGCCCGGAGCCTGCTGTTCGCCCTCCGGCTGAGCCGGCGCGACGGCGGAAGGCCGTCCTGGTACCGCGTGGGCATGTTCTTTCCCATGATCGACGGCATGGGGTGCGACGCCATCCTCAGGGTGAACCGCTCCGACGCCGTGAGGGGGATCCCCCTCCCCGCCAGGCGCTGCCCGGCCCGGTCCGGCGGGTCAGCTGCCCGGCAGGGAACCAGGAAGAAGCCTTCCCGGACCTAACCTCTCCTGACCGCCCGTCCGCTCGTGGGGTGAGCGCGCGGCGCGACGCCCGCCGAAGATTCAGTCACCTCCGCCCGCCCCCCCCACGGGGCGGGCACGGCCCGACAGCCCCGCCTTCCCCCCCCGCCGGTCGCGGCCCGGAAGGCACACCATGCAGGAGCGAACCGGAGGACAATCCTCCCGTCACCGCTCACGGTCCTCACAGGCGCAGCCGCCGAAGGCGGGAAGCGCCCCGAGCGGCGGCCAGCCTCCAAGGCCGGCCGTCGCCACCTAAAGAGAAGCAGCGTCGACTAGCCTAAACGCAGGCTGCTCTCGTTCACCCACGTGAATGGTTACCAATCCTGAAAGTTTTGTCTTTCCGGGGGTGTTCGTCCACGTCAGCCTCATTGCCTGGCGGACATATTGCCACAGCCCCTTCTGGCCTGGGCGGAGAGAGCCACGGGTTAGGCTGGGGAGATGGGGAGAGGGCCGTCAGCGCGGCTTCCGGGAACCACTGATCGGACGGAGGTTGCAGAAGCGCCACGGCCTCAGCTTGACGCTTGACGAGACCCTAGCGGGAGTCTTTGACAGGAGAACGCCACCAACTAACACACGATCGAGTTGAGATATCCGATTTTAGTATGGGAGGGTCGGCACTCTCCGATGACGTTCGCCAGGTTCGGCAGGGCGGAGACCGAGGGGCTCTCGTTCAGGACTGACCGGCTCGATACCGCCTTTTTATGCGGGTTTTCTCCCATGCTCTCTGGCCTGGGGCCATTCTGTACAGAGTCTTCCAGAGTCTTGACTGAACCAGCCGTCCGGCTGGGTCCGGATGGCCGGGCCAGGCAGGGCAGGTGCGCCTTTGAGCATGGCCCGTCACGGACGGACGGCCCGCCGGACGAGGTATTAGGGTTCGGGGGAGCGTTCCGGAGGAGAGCGGGGAGGTGCCGCGAGACGCCTCCGGACGGCCGGGCGATCAGAAATCGGGAGTGGTTAAAAAAAAACGTACGCCCCCCAATGTCCGGCCGAACCCCCGGTTCGGGTCCAGGGCGCCCGGCCAGGGCGGGGCCGCGCCTCGAAATCCCCCCGGGGATCTGGTAATATCGTGGCTGTAACGACAGGCCCTGCACCCTAGGCCTTGAAGGGGGTTCTCCCCGCGTCCCGGAGCCGTTGCGTCCGGGCCTCCAGAAAGGCGGGCGGACCGTCAGGCCGGCCCGGGGGCGGACGGAACCTTCCCCGAGCCACCTTCCGGCCGGATCTCCCGTCCGGCACCTTTTGCAGAATGCCGCAGCCGGTAGCGTCCTTTTCGGGGCGCGCATCTGACCGGCGCTTTGGGGATCCTGCCTTCTCCCGGCTGCCTGCTTGGCGGCACCCCTTGCGCTCGCCCGGCGGCTTCCCTGAAGCCCTGTCGGATCACGAGAACTGCCGGCCCGGCCCCTGCCGGAAACTTCCTGAACATGACGGACCTACAGACATGGACATCGAAGGACTGAGCGTGGAGCCCCGTTCCGAGGACCGCCCAGCCGCGGTGGTGCTCGCCGCCGGCATGGGCAAGCGCATGAAGTCCGCCACGCCCAAGGTCCTGCACAGGGTCATGGGCAGGACCCTCCTGGCCTACGTCCTGAACGCCGTCCAGTACCTTTCGCCCGCCAGGATCCTCGTGGTCGTGGGACACGGGGCCGAGGAGGTGGAGACGGCCCTTGGGCGGCCCCCCGGGGTCGAGTACGTGGTCCAGACGGAGCAGCTGGGCACGGGGCATGCCGTCTGGTCGGCCAGGCCGGCCCTGGAGGGCTGGAGGGGGCCGGTGGTGATCCTGCCGGGGGACGCGCCCCTGGTGAGCCCCCAGACCATGCTGGACTTCCTGGCGGCCCACAGGGCCCTGGGGGCCCCCCTCTCGGTGCTGACCGCCGAGCTGGACGACCCAGCCAGCTACGGGCGGGTGGTCCGGGACCGGGCCGGCTGGCTGGAGCGCATAGTGGAGTTCCGGGACGCGGACGAGGACACCCGGGCCATCCGCGAGGTCAACGCCGGGGTCTACGCCGCGGAGCCCGGGGCGCTCTTCGGGGCCCTGGAGGCCGTGAGGCCCGCCAACGTCCAGAGCGAGTACTACCTGACCGACGTGGTGGGGATCCTGAGGTCGCGGGGCGATCTGGTCTCCGCCGTGACGGGCCCGGATCCCAGGGAGATCCAGGGGGTGAACGACCGGGCGGATCTCGCCCGCTGCCAGGAGACCCTGAAGCTCAGGATAAACGAGGCCTGGCTCAGGGCGGGGGTGACCTTCCACGACCCCTACTCCACCTACGTGGAGCCTTCCGTGCGCCTGGAGCGCGACTGCGTCCTGGGGCCCGGGGTGGTCCTTTCGGGCCGAACCAGGGTGGGCGAGGGCGCGTGCATAGGCCCCTACGCCGTCCTGGCAGACGTCGAGGTCGGACCCGGAGCCAGGGTGGCCCCCCACGCGGTGCTTTCGGGGGTCGCCGTCCCGGCCGGGGCGGACGCCCGGACCGCTCCGCCTCCCTACGCCGGTTACCCGGCACGGACCCGGGCGGCTTCCCCGCTGGCTCAGGCCGGCGGCGGCAGGCTGAGGGCGGCCCCGCCCAGGAGGAGGATCGTCTAGATCTTCCTGGTTTTTCCGGTAGCCTCTTCCGGAACCTCCGGAGCCTCAGGCTCCTGCGACCCCACTGGACCTCAGGATCCCCCCCTGGAACTCTCGGATCCTCCGGAACTCTTGGATTCCTTGGAGCCTTTGGCTATCTCGGTTCCCCCGGAATCCGGAACCTCCGGAATCTCCGGCTTCTGCGGAATTCCGGAGCCGTCTGCCTTGCGGCCCGGGAACATGGGACTCAAGAGGCATCCGGCATCTGTCCCGAAGCGTCTCGCGATTTCATGAGCCTGGACGCGGCATGTTGCCTGATAACCGAGCCCTGCCGTCCGCAGGTCTCGATATCTTCAGTTGCGGGCTCCGGCCTTCAGGGGCATGGGGAACAGACGATTTCGGACTTTCGTCTTTCGGGCGTTGTCTTTCAAGTCCAGTCCGGCCGGCATCTCCGGCCTCCCTTCTGATTGTTTAAGAAGCCTTGATTCGTCACTTGCCTCCGGATTCCTCAGGCTTCTTTCAGTCCCGGCCGCCTTAAGGCCGGGCTCGTTACAGTCTCGGCTGCCTTGAGGCCCGGCTGGCTCTTCAGGCCGGTCTCGTTCCGGGCCCGGTCCATTCAGTCAAGGTTTTCCTGCCCCTGCCGTTCCGGACCGGCATTTCCCTGTCCCGGGCGTCCGGCCCTGACGGAAGTCCGGCTTTCCGGAGCCGAACCTCCGTGCGCCGCTGGGGACGCGCGGACCGCTGGACCGGCCGGCGCCCGTGCCGTCACTGCTGATGGCGTCGCCACGCGTTACGCGGTTTTGAAATTCGCCTTTTGCGTATGTGGCCGGTTCGTTCGCAAGCCTTGCGGGAAACGGCACGGAGCATGAAGGCATATGTGCCGGCCCGTCCAGAAACGCGCGAAATATGGCGTAATCGCTTGATTGTCCCTTTTGGTTACGGTAAAGTTAACCGTCCTGGGGCGCAGTTCCGGGTTGACGTTTCCGGTCGACATACGGTCGTCCGGTCTGTTTCTGTGTTTTTCTGCCCGCGCGGTCCGTTGCGCGGCGCCGCCTTCATGATTCCTGTCCGTATCACGCGCCGCGGCGCTTTGTCCGTACGGCATTTGTCCGTTTGTCTTTCCTTTGCCGACTTTTCCTTTCCGGTTCATTTCCGGACCTGTCCGGCACCGTTCCGGTTCAGAATCATGCTTTGAATTCCGTCCGGCCCGTTCCGGTCTCGATTCGGACCGTTCCCGTCTCGCCCGCGGCCGGTTCAGACGAGCCGGTTCCGGTCCGTTTCCGGCTTTTCCGCCGACCGTTCCGGTCCGTTTCCGGCCTTGCCGCCGACGGTTCCGGTCCGTTTCCGGCGTTGCCGGTGACGGTTCCGGTCGTTTTCGGTCGGCCGCTTCCGGAACCGCTTCAGCTTCAGTTCATTTTCCGCCTCCGGCCGTCCCTGCCGCGTTCGGCCCGTCCCGGCCCCAGCCCGGTCCTGTCCCGGAGCGGGGGCTTCCTTCCAAGTTGCCGAGCTCAACCGCCTTTCCCGCCCGGCTGGCCCCGTCCGGGCGCGGGAGGCCCCAGGACGCACATGGAAACCGAATCCCAGCCGCTTTTCTTCCGCGAGATCATGGAGCAGCCCCGGGTGCTGGCAAACACCCTTGCCCAGTACGTGGGGCCCGGCTACTGCCTGAAGATGACCCGCCCGCCCCTGGACGACGCGGGGATAGCCAGGATCTCGAAGATCTACCTGACGGCCTGCGGCACGAGCTTCCACGCGGCGCTTTCCGCGAGATACCTCCTGGAGGAGCTCGCCGAGATCCCCACGGTGGTGGAGCAGGCCTCCGAGAGCGGGCAGCACCAGCTCCTGGTGGACTCCGGCACCCTGGCCGTGGCGGTCTCCCAGTCCGGGAGGAGCCGGGAGACCCTGGACGCGCTCATGCTCGCCAGGCGCAAGGGCGCGGCGACGCTGGCGCTGGTGAACGACGCCGACTCGCCCCTGGCCCGGGCCGCGGACGGATGCGTCACCACACTGGCGGGGAGGGTCACGCCGCACTCCTCCACCAAGGCCTTCACCTCCCAGACCCTGGTGCTGGGGCTCATGGCCTTCAGGATCGCCCGGGCGAGGGGGCTCCTGCGCGACACCTTCCTGGAGGAGATCCAGCCCTTCGGGATGATAGCCGAGACCGTGCGGGGGGCGCTGGTGAAATGCCTGGACCAGGTGGAGCCCGTGGCGAGGATGCTATCCGGCCACTCGCACCTGTTCATCCTGGCCAAGGGCAGCCTCCTGCCAATGGTCTACGAGGGCGCGCTGAAGTTCAAGGAGATAGCCCGCTTCCACGCCGAGGGCTACTCGGCCGGGGAGTTCGGCCACGGGCCCCTGGCCCTGGCCGGCCCCGACACCCCGGTGGCGCTCATGGCATTCAGCGACCACCACAACGGGCACGGGTCGTTCACGGCCCTGGCCAGGGAGCTCACGGCCAGGGGGACCCCGCTGGCCGTGTTCGCCGAGGACGGTCCCCGCAAGGACCCCGAGCTTCTAAAGACGGCGGACTGTGCTATACTCCTCCCGCCCGCCCCCCCGCGCCTCAGGCCGCTCGCGGCCCTGGCGCCCCTCCAGCTCCTCGCCTGCGCCGTGGGGCGCATGAGGGGACTGGACGTGGACCGGCCCGGCGGCCTCCTGGACGTGGCCCGCGTCGCCGACGTTCCCGGCGTCCCCGGCGGAGCGTTCCCCGAGGCCGCGGCGGAACCCGGACGCGCGGCTGCCCGCTTCCTGGACAGCTAGGCCGGGAAGCCGCAGGCCTGCCCCGAAGCGGGGCACGGGCCGACGACCGGACCCGGCGCGGGGCCATGTCCCGGGCCGGCCCCCCAGGTCACGGGCCGGGGCTCACGGGGCGCGGGCGGCCCCCCCGCAGGGGAGGGCCAACCCCACGGCGCAGCCAAGCGAGGCATCATTGCGGGTACTCTCGGGCATCCAGCCTTCGGGCAGGCTCCACATAGGCAACTACTTCGGCATGATGAGGTCCATGATAGGCTGGCAGGAGTCGAGCGACCTCTTCTGCTTCGTCGTGAACCTCCACGCGCTCACGTCGCTCACCGACGGGAAGACGCTCGCAGCCAACACACTGGAGGCGGCCCGCGACTTCCTGGCCCTGGGGCTCGATCCTGAGAGGACCACCTTCTGGGTCCAGGGGGACGTGCCGGAGCACTGCGAGCTCACCTGGATCCTCCACAACCACACCTCCATGGGCCTCCTGGAGCGGAGCCACTCCTACAAGGACAAGGCCGCCCGCCGGGAGACGCCCCACCACGGGCTCTTCTCCTACCCCGTGCTCATGGCCGCTGACATCCTCCTCTACCAGGCGGAGCTGGTGCCGGTGGGCAAGGACCAGAAGCAGCACCTGGAGATCACGCGGGACATAGCCGGCGCCTTCAACAACGTCTACGGCAGCGTCTTCACCATGCCCGAGCCGGCCATAGACCCCATGCTCGCGACCGTGCCCGGAACGGACGGCCAGAAGATGAGCAAGAGCTACGGCAACGCCATAGACATCTTCACCGACAAGCCGGCCCTGAAGAAGCGGGTGATGGGCATCGTTACGGACGCCAGGGCCGTGGAGGACGTGAAGGATCCCGACGCCTGCAACCTGTTCGCCATCTGCAGGCTCTTCCTGGACGGGGACGGCGAGCGGGAGCTCCGCGGGCGCTACCTGAAGCCGGGTCTCAAGTACGGCGAGGTGAAGAAGGAGCTGGTGGAGAGGATCTGGGACTACTTCGCCCCCTACCGCGACCGGCGCGAGGATCTGATGTCCAGGGAGGGCTACGTGCGCGACGTGCTCGCCGAGGGGGCCAGGAAGGCCCGCGCCGTCGCCTCCGTCACCATGGAGACCGTCCGGGAGAGGACCGGGCTCAGGTACTGACGGTCCGGGCTTGCCCCCTTCAGGCGCGGCGGCTCGGCCCCCGGCATGGAGGTCTCTTCCCCGCGGCCTCCGGCGTGGCCGGCTCTCCCTCTGGGGCTGGGGCTGGGGGTCCTTCGGTTCGGGGTGCCTCGCTTGTCTGCAGGCAACTGATCAGGCGCCCCTCTACTGTGGGCTTTTTCGGAGGAAGAGAGCCCCGATGAGGAACCTTTGAAGTTGACGAGTCAATGATGGATACTTCATATGGAGGGGAAGAGTTTCAGCGGAGGGCATTTTAGCTGGAAAGGCCTCTTGTTGAACTCCCCTTGGGGGGGGGCCCCTGAACAGTTGCGTCTGCAGCTTCCTCTTGACGGGCCTTCATGCAGCGCCTCCGGGAAGGGCATTTCTGGCCTTGCTCTGGGTATCTCGAAGACAGCGGGCTTCTTCGGGGCTGACGACGCCACAATGTCTGGGGGACCGGCATTTCCGGCTTTGCCCGTGGCATCTGGATGACAGGGAGCGCCTGCGGGCCGTCAGCGCCTTAATATGCCAGCGGCCCCTCCGTTTCCGGCTTTGCTCTGGGAGCCTGGAATTCGGAGGGGGCTTGCGGGATCGCCTTGTCCCAAAACGTATTTGAGACAGGCATCTCATGCCATGCATGGGGCGTCCGGCCTTCAGCCGGCCAGGTTCGCGGCCGCTTCGGAGGCTGAGTGCCTGTTCACGGACCGAAGAAGGGGAGACTTCGTCCGGGATCGGGGCGGCCTTCCCCGATGGTCCGGCGGGGGCTGCAGGGAGCAGGGACGGCATTCCGCCGGGCCCGGTGTGGCCTTCCTGTCGAACCGTTGCGGCCTTCTCCGGGCCCGGCCGGCATCCTTCGCGGCCCGGTCGGCCTTCTCCGAGGTCAGGGACCGGGCCGTCTTCCGGAGCGTCAGGAACTCGCCGCCGGGCAGGAAATCTGCAGGCTGCCCTTGACTGGGCGCCACTGTTTCAGGCCCTCAGAATCTCCTTGAACCTGGCGAGCGTGTCCTCGGCGGCGATGCCGCCCCGTATCATGACGGCGTTCAGCATCCTGCCGAGTATGGTCAGGTCCCCGGTCAGTTCCGACAGGTCGCGCCCCAGCCCGAGATATTTCTCGATCAGCTCCCGGGGGCTGTCCGGGAGAAGCCCGAACGGGGCGAGAAAAAGCTCGATGAAATCGACCGGCGAAAGCGGATAGCCAATCCTGTCCTTTTTCCATGCCTCGACCGCGGCCCGGAACTTCCGGACGACCTCGGACATGACGATCTTGTCCTCCAGGAAGATCTGCCCCATCCTGAACCGGAGGCTGCTCTTGTCCTTGAACTCCTCGAGGGGATAGGACGATGCCGGGCGAAACTCGATGGTGGCGGCATAGACGGACGTGACCCAGATCGGAGGAATATCCTCCAGGCAGTCAAACTTCTCGGCCTCTTTCGTCAAAAAGAAAACGGCATGTCCGCAAAATTCGAAAAGATCCATGTCGTCGGCGGTGGACCGCATCTCGATAATGCGAATGTTGCCGTTGCCCAGCCGAATCACGAAGTCCGGCAGCCGTTTCGCATATCCCATACCGAACATGTCGTGCCAGAACTCGTCAGGGCTGAACATCACGGATTCCGGGATGAGTTTGGGGTCGATCCCCAGGAAATGCATCAGGGGCACGCGCTCCAGCTCCGCGGCAAATTTCTGGAAGCCGTCCGGGCTTGGCCATGGCGTCTTAGCCTTCCGCGAGGTCAAAAGCGGGTGGGTTTCCCCGTCATCCGCCCGTGAAAACTGACAGAAGACAAGCTCTGCCGCCAGAAACGCCGCAAGGGACATCGCAATGGCTGCCAAAAGTCCGATCGCAATCATTCCAAACACCGCCTCTCAAAGCGTCGCAGGTACTCACCCCGGAGACCGGATCCGGTTTGAGGTTCCGTATCCGCCAGCTGGGGTTCCGTATCCGTCAGCTGGGCGGCCTGGCAACCGGCAACAGACCGCAATGGATTTTAAACGACTTCGGCCCGGAAGGCAAGACATCTCCCGGCCTCCCTCTGACCTCTGCTGACCTCCTCCTGACCTGTCCCGACCCCCCCCCTCCTGGCCTCTCCGGAGGTGACACGGATGGTCCCCAGTCCCAGAAGGGCCGTCGCCATCTCAAATTACAGTAATCCATGTATCCTGCTGTGCTATTGCTGGTGTTGTCTTTCGAAATATTTCCTCAAGTCACGCATCGGCACCTCCTCCATCCAGTGAATGCCCGGGCGCGAGGCCATCGTCCGCCCCTTCCCGTCACGTCCGGCGCGGGACGCGGACTGTCGCGTTGCGGCAGGGGACAGGATTCGGTCCCCAAGAGTATTTGCGAGATGACGGCAGCTTGACGGGAGGCCCTTCAGGACATGGCAATGGCTGGACCGGGCTTATGGCAGCCGAATGCGCATGAGTAATAAAATTTCCGTGATGTCACCATAGTCTAGATATTCAGATACGTTTAAGGCAAAAGAATTTTAATTTCAACCTGTTGCGCCGGAAATCAGACAGGTGCCCGAAACGTTGCCAAACCTTGCCTTTCTGGCCGTTTTCGGGGTAGAATGAGCCGACATTCGAGCTTCGGCCCGCGCATGCCAGGAGCGCCAGAACGGCTCCGGGCGGCGCGGTCAGATCCGCCCGGGGCCACGCCTGCCGGGCTTCCAGGACGGGACAGATGGACAAGTTCTACAAGCCCTCGGGAAAGGTGCCGGGCTCCTCGGCGCTTATAGTCGTGGCGGCGGCAGCTGCCGGCTCCGTCCTGGCGCCCCTGTACGCCGCCTGCTCCCTCTACGTGCCGGTCATTTACGCGAACATGGTGCTGGTCTGCCTGTACGGCTGGCTGACCGGCAAGGGAGCTGGCCTCGCCGTCAGGGCCAGCGCGACTCTCAACCCCAGGGCCGCGGGCCTCCTGGCCCTTCCCGGCGCCCTCGCGGGCTTCGCGCTCTCGTGGGCGGCCTGGATGGGCCTGTTCCTGAAGTTCGGGCACGCGGATTTCCCCGGCGCGGGCGAGATAGCGGCCTACCTGTCGCGTCCGGGCGGCTGGGCCGCGCTCCTCGCCGAGCCGTGGAGGTTCCTCGACTCCCTGAAGGAGATATACGAGACCGGGCTCTGGACCGTGAGCTTCCGGAACTCCTCCGGATCGGAGCTGAAGGGCGGCCATCTCCTGGTCGTCTGGATACTCGAGCTCGCGATTTATCTGGCTTTCGCGGCAGGCGCCTCGGCCAAGGCCGCCCGGGTCCCCTACTCGCAGGAGGCCGGAGCCTTCCTGCGGGAGGAGAGGCGGCTCCCCCGCGCCGTCGCCCTTCCCGAGGAGCCGGGCTACTACGTCCAGGTGCTCGGGGCCATCTGTTCCGGTGATCTCGCCTACATCAGCACCGCGCCCCAGACCGAGCCGGGCGCCTTCGGGTTCTACGTGACGCTCCACAGCCACGAGAACTCGCCCTGGGGGACTGCCGACGTGACGAGGATCGCCATGAGGGGCAAGAAGAAGGAGACCATGGTGCTGGCCGCTGACGTCATCCTGCCCGTTTCCGCCATGGAGACTCTGAGGGAGCGCCTGAGCGCCTGAGCCGTTTCCGGCCGGTCGGCACTGAAGACGGAGTCAGGCGGATGCAGCCTGAGGGAGGCGGATGCAGCCTGAGGGAGGCGGAGGGAGGCCGAGGCAGGCTGACCAGGCTGAAGGGAGACGGATGAGGGCGGACGAAGTCCTCGGGACGGCCGAGCCGGAGCGTTGCCCGAGCATGTCACGGGTCTGCAGAAGTCGCCGTGCCGGGCCTGGCCGCCTGTCCGGGCGTCTGAGCCGGATCGGGAGTTAAGGCTTGCACTCTGTTTTCCAGGCATTCGTTTTCTCGCTGTTCTCTGCAAGGCTCTGATTATCTCGGGAATTATGGCGTTAATTTATACTTAAGCAAAATCCATCATTTCATTGAAATTCAGTAGCTGATTTGTGCAGGCATTCTGATGCTGTTTATAAAGACTTAATTTAGCTAATTTATCCTCATGTGACGATTGTCAAGTGTTATCGTCAAATATAGTTCTTGTTTTCTAGCAATATATTCTCACGATTCACCATAAACTGTTGCATATGGAGATAAGTTGTAAATTATCCATTTGTTGAGAATTAATGTATGCTGCTAGCGTTAGCGGATCAGCCTGAACCTTGCAGAAGATCTTCCGCGAACTTTGACCTGTTCCGGCTGTGCCGAAGACGGGAACGGCGCGATTCCTGCGGTCGCGTCGAGAGGTCTGCCGCGATGCCGGACGGTCAGGCGGCCAGGAGGTCAGGCGGTCTGGAAGTCACGCGGCCAGGCGGACTGGAGTTCACGGGGCCTTGAGGTCAGTCGGCCGGCCGTAGGGGATGCTGGCGCCGGCTGGCACAGGCACGGGCGAGCGGTTCCGGGTTCTTTCGTTCCTGATTACGGCGGGAGGGCTCGCCCGGATGCGTCCCGGACAGGCGGAGAGCGCCGTGCCGGCATGCAGGGCGGGCAATGCCCGGGCCATCAGCAAATTGGCCAACATGACAATATAAACACTACCGGCAGCGGCAACTGTCGGAAAACGACGCAGGAAGCCCCGTCAGCATCCTTCTTTCATAAGTTGCGCGGGGGGCGGCTTGTGGGCTAGAATGCCGAAGCCCGAGACATATCGCTCCCGGCCCCCGGGGCCGCCTCCCGATGTCGGTGACCGCCCTGTCCAGGGGATTTCCGCCGGACGGGGCGTCGGCAGCCCGCGCGTCCGGCGCGGGACGGTCGCGGCTGACACGCCTGGCCAGGGCCTTGCCCAGGCTGCAAGGATGACCCAATGGAAAGATTCTATGCCCCGTCCGGCGAAGTCCACGGCTCATCTTTTCTCATCGTCGCGGCGGCGCTGGCGGCAGGCGCGGTCCTCGCGCCGCTGTACGCCGCGGCGTCGCTGTACGTGCCTCTGATATACCTGAACGTCATCCTGATCGTGCTTTACGGCG
The DNA here is from genome assembly GCA_031263525.1 of Deltaproteobacteria bacterium. Lineage (GTDB taxonomy): Bacteria > Desulfobacterota > Desulfarculia > Adiutricales > Adiutricaceae > JAIRZX01. The sequence goes on from JAISFP010000054.1 coordinate 12,180, forward strand.
CTGCCGTCGGCACGGCCGGGGGGATCGTGGCCAGGAAGACCCTCACTCTGAACCCGCTGCTTGCCGGGGTTTTCGCGGTCGTGGGGGGCTGGGCGGGCTTCTACGCCTCCTGGGCGGTCTGGATAGCGCTGGTGGCCCATTTCGGGGGCGCCGCGTTCCCCGGCTTCAAGGAGACCCTGGGCTATCTCACAGCTTTCGGCGACTGGGGTCCGCTCCTGGGCGAGCCCCGAATGCTCGTGGAGCTTGCCAGGCTCGTGAACGAGGAGGGCCTCTGGTCAATAGGCAGGGCGTCCTCCCATTCCGGATCGGTGCACGGGCTGGCGCTCCTTGGCGTCTGGATAGTCGAGTTCCTCATTTACACCATCTCCGCTGCCGTTGTCGCCGCCAATGAGGCCCGCACCCCGTATTCCGAAGAGGCGGGGGAATTCCTGAAAAGGCAAAAGCAGCTGAACCGCGGCGTGGCGTTCCCCGACGATCCGCTCCAGCGCGGCAGCGTGGCTGCCGGCCTTGAGAACGGCGATCTGACCTACATGGCCACCGGCGACATGGTCGAGCCCGGAGAGACCGGCTACTACGTGACCTTCCGCAGCCATCCGAACTCCCGCTGGGGGACGGCAGAAATCTCCCTGACCGTGAAGAAGGGAAAGAAGTCCGAGACCAAGAACGTCGTCAAGAACGTCATGGTGACGACCCAGGTCATGCAGACCCTCACGGAGCGCCTGCGCTAGCGCCCGGACCGGGCCCGGGCGGGGTCCGGCGTTCGGGCATGACGGGAGGCGCGGCCCCGTCACTCGGCGGGGCCGGCGTCAGTATGACAGGGCCCGAGTCAGGGCGGCAGGTCCCCCCTTGCCGTAAGGGACCCGCGTCAGGGTGACAGGGCGCCCGTCACGGGGCGGGGCGCCAGGCATCGCGGCCCGGGCCTCCGTGCGGAGGTCCGGGCCCGGACGGCCGGGCTCGTGCCGGGAGGCATGCGCGGTCGGTCGGCGGGGCTCCGGCCGCGGGGGCCTGCCCCCGGCCATGGGTCAGGGCACGCGGCCCGGCGGCCTCGTTCCCGTCACTTCGGCAGGCCGCGGGCCGGAGGGAAGGGCCGGGTGACCGGCAGGGGAGGTGGCCGATGAGCAGATTTTACATGCCTCCCGGAAACGTCACGGGACGCTCGCTTCTCATAGCCCTCGCCGCGGCGGCCGTCTCGTCGGCGGCCGCGCCCCTGTACGCGGCCCTCACCCTCTACGTCCACTGGATATCCGTGAGCGCCGTCCTCCTCTTCTGCTACGGCATGCTGACCGGCCTGGCGGCGGGGGCCGCCACGAGGGCCACCCGGACCCTGAGCCCCGCCGCGGCGGCGGCACTGGCGCTGGCGGGCGGCTGGGCCGGCTTCGCCGTGTCCTGGGCCGCGTGGGCCGGGCTGGTGTCCCAGTCCGGGGGCGCGGCGTTCCCCGGCATCCGCGAGGTCGCCGTCTACCTGGCCTCCCCGTCCCGCTGGGGCGCTCTGCTGGCCGATCCCGGAAGGATCCTGGACGTCGCGGGCGAGCTCGGAAGGCACGGGCTCTGGAAGCTCTCCGGCTCCGAGGAGCCCCTGCGCGGGATCCCATACTGCGGGCTGTGGATAGGAGAGTTCCTGATCTTCTCGCTGTGCGCCGCCGGGGACGCCTTCTCGTCGGCCAGGGCGCCCTACTCCTTCGAGGCCCGCGCCTTTCTCCGCGAGGAGGTCCCGCTTCCCTCGGGCGCGGCCCTGCCGGTCGACCCGGATCTCCGCCGCGAGGCCGCCGAGGCGATACGCGCGGGCGACCTGGGCTACCTGGCGGCGGCGCCCCCTGCCGGCCCGGGCGAGCCCGGCCTCTTCGTGACCTTCCGCAGCCACGCGCTCTCGCCCTGGGGTACCGCGTCGGTGGAGCAGTCGGACCGGAAGGGCTGGCGGCGGCGGTCCAGGGAGCTTGCCCGCGACGTCCTCCTGTCCGACAGGACCATGGACATCCTGAGGCGCCGCCTGAGCTAGGCGGCGGACCGAGGCGTCCGCCTTTCCCAGGCGCCTGTCCACTGCGCCGCCCCCGCCGGCCCGTCCGCCGGGAGGCGGGCTCCGGACGGCGTTCGCGAGGAAGCCAGCCATGTTCGACTTCTACAGGCCAAACGGAAAGCGGTCGTGGTTCTCGCTTCTCATAGCCCTGGCGGCGGCCGCCGCGGCCGCGATCCTGGCGCCGGCATACGCCGCCTGCTCCCTCTACACGCCCCTGATCTACGCCAACGTCCTCCTCGTCGCCTGCTACGGGGCGCTCACCGGCCTGGCCGCCGGGTGGGCGGCGAGGATCACCCGGACCCTGAGCCCGAACCTGGCCGGCTTCCTGTCCGTGCTGGGCGGGCTGGCGGGGTTCCTGCTGTCCTGGGGGGCGTGGGTGTCGCTCGTGAGGGCCTTCGGCGGCGGGGAGAGCCCGGGCATGGCCAGGGCCGCCAGCTTCCTCTCCATCCCGCAGAACTGGAACTGGATCTTCGAGAGGCCCGTCGAGTTCTTCGAGCTCGCCCGCCGCATCAACGGGGAGGGCGTCTGGAGGCTGGGGTTCCTGAGCGGCACGGTCAAGGGGATCCCGCTCCTGGCGGCGTGGGCTGTCGAGCTCCTGATCTTCGTCTACTTCTGCGCGAGGATCTCGGCCAAGGCCACCTGGGCCCCGTATTCCTTCGAGGCCAGGGCCTACCTCCAGAAGGAGCCGCGGCTCCGCCGCGGCGTGATGGCGCCCGCTGACGACGGCCAGCTGGCTCGGGTGATAAACGGGCTGGCCCTGGGCGATCTGACCTACCTTTCCATCTCGCCCACCGTGGCGCCGGGGGAGCCGGGGTTTTACGTGAGCCTTTCCTCCCACGAGCGTTCCCCGTGGGGAACGGTGGAAGTGACCAGCGTCGAGCGGAGGGGGGACAGGAACGTGAGCTCGAACATCGCCAGGGGGGCCATCATGACGGAGCAGAGGATGAAGGCCCTGAGGGCGCGGCTGGCTTAGAGCGGGGGAAGTCTTCAAATTTTCGCAGCCGTTCAGGTTTCCTTCCAAGGGGCTCTGCAGGGGGATTTCCGGCCTACCCCCCTGGCAGGCATTGTTGGGAAGGCCCGGATTTGTTCGACTCATACAAAAAACAGGATAAAGATGCGCGATATGATCTGGCACGCATACCTGACAACCACGTTATTTGTGGCTTTCATGCATTTTTAATCCATAATCGGTATCAGCAGTGTAGAATGTCCGGCTCCTGTCCCCCCTCCTCCGACTCAGGGACCGCGACTGTGAATGAGGGCGGACTGAAGCGAATTCCGTGCCGCCGGACAGTCAGCCGCCGGGCGGGAAGACGGGCAGCGGACGCTCGCCCCGGCCGGACCGACCGGGACCTGCCGCGTCCCGCGAGCGCCGCCCCGGGCAGGCGCTCGCCAGGACTTCGCGGGACGTGAGGTCAGCCGCGGAGCCTTGAGAGACGTACGGGTGACGGGGCATCGCGTCCTGCGCTCCCTCATTTCCAGCTCCCCATGATTATGAACGGGGACCAGTAGTACGGGTGGGAGAATCCCCCGCCCTCCCAGCGCTTCGCGGAGATTCCGCCCGCGCTTGCGCAAGACGCTGAGGACGCGCCCGGCGCGCTCAGCGCCGTCCCCCGCCGGTCAGTTCCTTTGACGTCGCCCGTGCCTTCCGCGTCGCCGGCCCTCTCCGGCGGGGCCCCCGCCCCTGCACCTGCCCCAGGCCCGGCGCCGGTCTCCCGCATGACCAGGAGCTGCGCCCCGCGGAGCGCCCCGGCCTTGTCCTCCCCCTCGACGTACCTCAGGCGGTAGAACTCCCTCATGAGTTCCGGCGTGGAACGGTCGTCGACCGGCATGAGAGTCGCCAGCACCGCCGACGCCCCTGCCCTCTGGACGACCTCTCCCAGGCTCTCCACCTCGCGGCCTTCGCCTCCCCCGGAGCCCGAGGCGGTGTCGCAGGCGGAAAGCGTCAGCAGATCCAGGCCCCTGAAGTCCAGATCCGTTCCGGAACTTATTTCCCGGAGACTCAGCGTCCCCCCGTCCCCCAGCAGGAGCACGGTGTTTTCCAGGCTCACGGGATCCAGCCGGAAGTGGCTGGCCACGTGGACCACCGGGGCCTCGGAGGCTAGGCCCTCGGCCAGGGCGGCGCGGTCGAATGCCGCGTCCAGCCTGGCCTCCCCGGCAAGCGCGCCGCCTGGCGCGCCAGGCGTCCTGACCACGGCGGCCAGCTCCGCGGCGACCCCCGGGAGCGCCGGGAAGCCCGGCCAGGCCGCCGTGACGCCCATGGCCCGCACGGAAGCGCCGGCCCCGCGCCCCGCGTCCCTAAGCCTCGCCGCCGTCGATTCGGTGAAGAGCGACGTGGGATACCTTTCCGCCAGCCACGTCTCCCCGTCCCACAGCGCCGCCATGGGGGCGTACCGGAGGTCGCCGTCCAGCGACAGCATGAGCGTGGCGGCCCCCGCCGCCTTCAGATCCCCCTCCACGGGCCTTATCACGGCGTCGTAGAGCCTTCCCGCCGCGTCCCTCGGGTCGCGGGACGGATCGGACACGAGTTTCTTGAACTCGCCCGCGAGGGCCGAAAGCGCCTCCCTGCCGGCGGGTGTCTCCCTGGCACGGACGGAGACGGAAGTCACCAGGACGAGCCACAGCCTGTCGTCGAGAGACACGGCATGCAGGAGTGCGGCCCCTTCGCCCATCCCGGAGATCGCCTCCTGGCGTTCCGCGAGCCTCCCGGCAGCCCAGGATCCCGGCCCGCCCCCGTGACAGGCCCCCTCGCACCCGGGGGTGCCTTCCGGCGAGCAGGCGGCCACGAGTGCCGCGCCGGCCTCCCGGACGAGCCCGGGAAGGGCCCCGAGACGCCCTTTCTCGCGGTCGGAAAAATCAGAGCTCCCCGACTTTTCCGAAAGTTGCCTGCGCTCCGACTCAAGGGAGGCCAGGAGCTCGGCGGCGGAGCGGAACGCGAGCCAGGCCGGCTCCTCGCGGGTGCCTGCGAAGATGTCCGCTTCGGCCGCGATCGCCCTGGGACCGGCGCCACTCGCCTCCGCTTCACCGGCCCGCTCCCCTTCACCCGCAGCCTGCCCCTCAGCTCCCGCAGCCAGGTCGGCGGATCCCCCGGCCTGGCCCACCGTTCCCGAAGTCAGGTCGGCGGATCCCCCGGCCTGGCCCTCCGTTCCCGAAGTCAGGTCGGCGGATCCCCCGGCCTGGCCCTCCGTTCCCGCAGCCAGGGCAGCGGATCCCCCGGCCCGGCCCTCCGTTCCCGCAGCCAGGTCGGCGGATCCCCCGGCCTGGCCCTCCGTTCCCGCAGTCAGTTCGGCGGATCCCCCGGCCTGGCCCTCCGTTCCCGCAGCCAGTTCGGCGGATCCCCCGGCCTGGCCCTCCGTACCCGCAGTCAGGCCGGCGGATCCCTCGGCCTGTACCTCCGCCCCCGCAGTCAGGTCGGCGGATCCTCCGGCCTGGCCAGCCGCCCCTGCCCCTGATCCGTCAACTGCTCCCCGGACCCGCACTGCCCGGAACCCCCCCTCGAGCCCCGCGAGCTCCTCCTCCTTCAGCAGCCCGAGGACCGCGAGCGCCTCCTCGACCCGGCCCTCGCTCATCAGGATTTTGAAGAGGGCCCGGTACCTGTCCTCGACGCTCGCGAGGTAGCTCCGCCTCAGTTCCCTCTCGAGCGTCAGGATCTGTCCCCTGGTCCTCTGGGCGTTGTCCACCGAGAGTTTCAGGAAGAACGCCGCCTTGTCCGGCTCCCCGAGCATCGCGTGGGCGATTCCCAGGTTCAGGGCGACGGTCCCCGCCAGCGGGTGGTACGGCCCGTGAGCCGCCGTGACCGTCTGGAGGGTTTCCAGCAGCATCGCGCGCGCGGCAGGCAGCTCGCCCGAGGACAGCATCTGCGCGGCCAGGTTGCTCCTGGCCGTAATCGTCCGCAGGTGGCCGGGCCCCAGCGTCCTGTCCAGGGATTCCAGCACCCGGGCCGACAGCGCCCGCGCCTCGTCCGACTCCCCGAGGCTGTCGAGGACCGCGGCCAGGTTGCTTTCTGACAGGAGGGTGTCGGGGTGGTCCGGCCCCAGAACCCGCGCGGAGGCTTCCAGGACCCGCGAGTTCATTTCCAGTGCCGAGGCGAGATCCCCCAGGTGCCGGAGCATGTTGGCCACGTCCTGCGCAGCCGAAAGGGTGTCCGGGTGGTCCGGCCCCAGGATCCGCTCCCTTGCCGAGAGGATCTGCCCGTACATCTCCCGCGCCCCGGCGATGTCCCCCAGGTCGGCGAGCGTCCCGGCAAGGGCTTCCTTCGCGGAGAGGGTGTCGGGATGGTCCTGACCCAGGAGCCGTTCCAGGGCGGTGAGGGATCCGGCGCCCGTGTCCCGGGCGGCGGCGAGGTCCCCCTGCAGGCGGAGGACTTCCGCGAGGTTCTGCCTGGCGGCCAGGGCAGCCGGGTGGTCGGGGCCGAGGGTCCGCTCCCAGGTCCCCAGCATTTGCGACAGCAGCACCCGCGCCCCGGAGTAGTCGCCGAGATAGGTCAGCGTCGTGGCCAGGTTGTTTTTCGCCAGTGCCGTGTCGGGGTGATCGGGTCCCTGCCTCTTCAGTCTCGCCTCAAGGATCCGGGCGTAGAGGACCCGCGCGCCCTCGTGGTCCCCCATGGCGTCAAGGACCACGGCCAGGTTGTTCCCGGCGTCCAGGGTGCGGCTGTGATCCGGGCCGAGGGCTCTCTCCCTCGCTTCGAGGAGCCGGGCGTACATGTCGCGGGCCGCCGGGTAGTCGGCAAGGCGGTACAGGTCGGAGGCGAGGCTGCCCCTGGACATCATGGTGTCCGGGTGATCAGGGCCGAGGGTCCGTTCGCGCGTTTCCAGGACCTGCCTGTCCAGCGCCGCCGCCGCGGCGAAATCCCCGAGGGCGGCGAGGTCCAGGGCCAGGGCGTGCTTCGAGTCCAGCGTCAGGGGGTGGTCGGCCCCCAGGATCCGCTCCCTCGCCTCGGCCACCCGCGAATGCATGTTCATGGCTGCGGCGTAATCGCCGAGCAGGTAGTGGAACGTGGCAAGTGTGTATCTGGAACCCAGCGTCCCGGAGTCGTCAGGGCCGAGCGTCCTCTCCCTGGACTCGGCGACCTGGGCAATCAAGCCGCGGGCCCGGGCGTAATTCCCCCGCTCGTACAGGGCCAGGGCCAGCTTTTCCTTCGCGGCGAGGGTGCGCTCATGGTCCGGCCCGAGGGTCCGTTCCTTCTCCTCCGCGTCGCGGGACAGGGCATCCGGGCCTGCCGGAGGAGCGGGCTCCGGAAAGGCAGTTCCCGGGAGGAAGGCCGCGCATGCCAGAAGAGATGCCGCGGCGAGAAGCGACACGGAGGCGCGGGCGGCAGGGCGGACGGCGCCCCGCCCGGCCGCCGGCATGGCCGGTTTCCGGGGATTCGGTGCGGGTGTCGGGGGGAAGGCGGTCTCGGTCATGAGCGATCCTCTGCCGGCTGGCCCTTCTGATACCGATTACGGATTAAAAATGCATGAAAGCCACAAAGAATGTGGTTGTCAGGTATGTGTGCCAGATCATATCGTGCATCTTTATCCTGTTTTTTGTATGAGCGGAGGGCGCGGTCCCCCGGCTGACCGGTTCCGGGCTGGCGCGGGGCATCGGGCTGCCGGGAGGCAGGCGGGACCGGCCTGCCGGGAGGCGAGCGGGACCGGCCTGCCGGGAGACGGGCGGGACCGGGCAGCCGGGAGCCGGGCGGGACCGGCCTGCGGGGAGGCGGGCGGGACCGGCCTGCCGGGAGACGGGCGGGACCGGGCAGCCGGGAGTCGGGCGGGACCGGCCTGCCGGGGGGCGAGCGGGACCGGCCTGCCGGGGGGCGAGCGGGACCGGCCTGCCGGGGGGCGAGCGGGACCGGGCAGCCGGGCGACGAACGGGACCGGGATGCCGGGCGACGGGCGGGACCGGCAGGGCCGTGCGGCACGGCGGCGTGATGAGGGCTGCCGTCCGGAAACAGCGCGGGCGCGGAAGCTCCGCCGGCCTCACCCCCTCCATTCCTGCTTTCCGGCCGCCCTGAGCCTCTCCCTGTTCGCGGCCTCCCCGTCCCCCCGGACCAGGGCCCCGGTGGCGCCCAGGGGATCGCGGCGCCTGAGCTCGGCTATGCAGGCCGGAAGCGCCTCCAGGACGCGGGACACCTCCTCGTCCGTGTTGTAGACGGAGAGAGTGAGCCTGAGGGACGCGAAGGGCTCCCAGCCGTAGCCCAGCGCCTGGAGGACGTGGTCGGCCTCCTTGGAGGCCGCGGTGCAGGCCGACCCGGAGCTCGCGCAGACGCCGCGCTCGTTCAGCATGGTGATGAGGAGGGCGCTGTGCCTGATGCCCTCCACCACGAAGGAGGCGTGGCCGGGAAGCCGCCTGGCCGGATCCCCGGTGAGGAGGACGCCCGGGACGGCGAGCGCCCCCTCGACTATGCGGTCGCGCATGGCGGCCAGCCTGGCCGAGTCGGCCTCCATGCCGCGGACCGCCTGCGCGAGCGCCGCGGCCATGCCGCAGGCGCCGGCGACGTTCTCCGTGCCGGAGCGGCCGCCCCTCTCCTGGCCGCCTCCCAGCACCAGCGGGTCGGGACGGCGGGGGACCTTGCAGAAGAGCGCCCCCGTGCCCTTGGGGCCGTGGAACTTGTGGGCGGACAGGCTCACCATGTCCGCGTCCCAGTCGCGGACGTTCAGCGGCACGTGGCCCGCGGCCTGCACGGCGTCAGTGTGGAAGGGGACCCTGCGCCTCCGGCAGACGCGGGAGAGCTCCTTCACGTCATGGAGGGTGCCCACCACGTTGTTGGCGGCCATGACGGTGACGAGCTGGGTCTCGGGGCGGATGGCGGCCTCCAGGTCACCGGGCGACACGGCCCCGGTCCTGTCAGTGGGGAGCACCGTCACCTCCCAGCCCCTCCTCTCGAGGCGCTGGAGGGGTTTCAGGACCGCGCTGTGCTCCACTGCGGAGCAGATCATGTGGAGAGGGCCCCTGCCGCCGGAAGCGCCGGAGGCCCCCCGGCCACCGGGCCCGTGCCCGCCCGCCGCCGCCTCGGCCGCGTCCGCCGTCCCGGCGATGGCCCAGTTGTTGCTCTCCGTCCCTCCCGAGGTGAAGAAGATCTCGCTCCGGAGCGCCCCCAGTGACGCGGCCACGGAGGCGCGTGCGTCCTCCAGGGCCTTGAAGGCGTCCCGGCCCGAGTCGTAGAGGGCCGAGGGGTTCCCGTAGGACACGTCGAAGAGGGGGAGCATCGCGGCCAGGGCCTCTTCGGAGACCCTGGTGGTGGCGGAGTTGTCCATGTAGACATGGCTGGGCATGGGTTCACCGTGTCCGTTGAGGATGAAGGCGGGGGCGGCCGGCATGGGGGACGGGCCGAAAGGTCAAGGGCGGCGGCAGGCATGGGGATGGCCGGCCAGGTACTGGGCGGCCGGCAGGGGGGATTTCACGGACGGGTCCGGGGCGGCCCGAGCTTGCCGGGAAGCCGCGGGAAGGGGCCGCCGGTCTGCCGGAAGCCTGGCGTAGACGGGCTCAGGTCCGGATTCTGGCATTTTTGGCCAGGCCTGTCAAAGCGTGGAGGTTCCCGGGCTCCCGCATTTCCGGTGAAGGGCCCGGACGGGGCAGCCGGGAGGATCCGGGGAGCCGGGGATCCGGCGAGCGGGGCAGACGGGGAGGCAGGGATCCGGCGAGCGGGGCAGCCGGACCTGCGGGCGGTGTCCGGCCCTGGCTGCGGCTCGAGTAGGGACCCGTGCGAGAACTACAGGCTCGCGGGCCGGGACCCGGAGCGGGGCAGGATTTCCCGCCTGTGCGGAGATCTGTCGTGCAGGGAGGCCAGCTAAACCAGGGCCGGCTCCAGCATGGAGGACAGCGAGGGGTTTCGGCATCCGCCAGGTCCGTGCCCTCGTTGGCCGATGGCCCTGCTGTAGGAGCGGCCTCTTCTGCGCCCTTGTTAGGGGACGGCCCTCCGGACCGTTTCCCTTTTTGGGGACGGCCCTCCGGACCGTCTCCCCGGCCTTGAACCGGCCCCGGGTCCGACCGGACCGGGTAGTCGCTTCCCGCGCCCGGGCGAAACTACCCGATCGGGCCTGAGGACCGGGGCCTGCCGGGCGCCAGGCGGGCCCGGGACGCAGGGGCGTCAATCCTGAACCCTGCAAGGCACCGGGGTTTCCGGGGAAGCGCGGCCTCCCGCCTCCGCCCCGGCCGTGCCTGGCGCCGGTCTTGCTCTGTTCCCTGGCACGGCCCCGGAGGACGGGGCCTTCCCGGAAGGATAACCGAGCTGCAAGCCGCAAGGAGGCCACAGATGTCCAGGCATTTCTCGGGCAACGGAAGAAAGCTCGTCGTCATAGCGACAGCGGCCGCCGCGGCGGCTGCCCTCACGATAGCCGGGACCTCCGGCAGGGCCGAGGCCCAGACCGGCTTCCACGTCAACTCCGCAGACGGCAACTCGGGCGTCAGCGTGGACTTCGGCCAGCTCTTCGGGGCCATCGCGAGTAGCGGGGACGGGGGCGGAGGAAACACCTACTACGAGTCAACCACCGTCATCAACCAGGCTCCCAGGCACGTGAGCCGGTCGGACCGCAACCGCCGTCACCCCGGGCCCGACCGCTACCACCACCGCCGTCCCGGAAAGCACCACGGCCCCGGCGTGCGGGCCGGACACGGGGGCGGGCACCGCAGGGGCGCCCCGGTCCATCACGGCAGGGGAGACGGCCCGAAGCGCCACCACCGC
>JAISFP010000134.1 GCA_031263525.1 Deltaproteobacteria bacterium
TAGGGGATGAAACAGGCTGTCCGCTTAAACAAGCCGTTCCAAACGCCAAAAGCAGAAAGAACATTATAACTATTTTGATTTTCAATTGAGTCTCCTTTGCATAGCAAAAACATGAAAAGATAAAGCACACTAAACAATTGCCAAAGATTTTGTCCAATCTAAAGCAATGCAACGTGACTCTCTACTTTAACCTAAGGCCTTGATACCTAAAAGCCCCGGGAACGCCGCAGAACTTCACATACGCTCATCAGTTTGACAATACAGGAATTATGGCATTTCTTCAAGTTAGGTCTGCCCACTCCTCCCGAGGGCCTCTGCAGTGACGCTCAAGCCTTAAGCCACCAAATACTCCGATGTTGAATATGCCCCGTACACGCGAGACTCCTGGCGCTGGTCTCCTCTGCTTTCAACTCAGCGCAACAAGCTCCGGGCTTAACCGTTTAACCCCGCTCCCGGAGCTCTATCCTGCCAGCGTCTCTGCTACCCTGCCCATTTCTAGCCTTCACCCGACCTCAGTAACCTTCCGGCACTCCGGGCACGAGCCCGTCAGGCGTTATCGGCGACAGGAGCTCGACTATCCTTTTAAGGGCCTCCTGGGCCTCGAAGAGGCCCTGGACCAGGAGCCGGGGCCAGAAGTCCATGGAGAATCCCAGGACGGCGAGACCCACCAGGATATAAAGTGGCATGCCCACGAACAGGACCTGCATCTGCGGCACGGCTTTGGAGACTATGCCGAAGGAGACCTTGCAGCAGAAGAGGAGCGCCACGACTGGCGCGGCGATCTTCACGGCCAGGATGTACATCCTGCCCACCGAGTGCATGATCTCCGTGAAGAGTTCCGGGCCCCAGAGATGCATGAAGCCCGGCGGGGCTATCTGGAAGCTGTCGGCCACGGCCTTCACCACTATCATGTGCCCGTCCGCAGCCACGAAGAGGAGGGTGAAGACTATGTAGACGAGCCTCGAGACCACCGGAACCTGGGCCCCGGTCTGGGGGTCCATGAGGTTCACCATGGTCATGCCCATCTGGAAGGAGAGGTACTCGCCGGCCAGGTTGGCGGTCTCCAGGACCACCCTGGTCATGAAGGCCATGACCGCCCCCATCACGAGCTCGCCCAGGGCCAGGAAGAGGAACCCGAACAGGCCCATGGGCATCATGAAGGCCTCGTAGGAGACCTGCGGGGCCAGGACGAAGGCCAGGGTTACGGCTATAGCCACCTTGGCCTCGGTGACGATGTTCGGGCTCCCTATCACCGGCGCCAGCGCCACCAGCATGGAGACGCGCAGGAGCACCAGGACGAAGCCGGCGAACTCGGCGGCGTTTATGACCGGTGCGCCCAAGCCTCAGCCCCCCGGTGCCCCGGCACTTTCAAAAGGAGAGGTCCACAGGCATGCGGCGTCGCCCGTCGCCCTCGCCCCTCCCCCCTGATTCAGAACCGATTCGTCCAAATGCACTGACCTCTCTCTTTCCTGACACTGGCCCTCTCGACAAGTGACCTTCCCGATCGCCTCACTGACCATGGCCTTCATCGCCAACTGCCCGCTCTCCTCGCTGGCCATGGCCCCCGTCGCCCTCGCCCCTCACCCTTGATTCAGAACCGACTCGCCCAAATGCCCTGCCCCCTCTCCTCACTGACCATGGCCCCCGTCGCCCACGCCCCTCACCATTGATTCAGAACAGACTCGCCCGAATGCCCTGCCCTCTCTCCTCACCGACCTTGGCCCTCTCGACCAGTGACCTTCCCGCTCTCCTCGCTGACCATGACCCCCACCGCCCCGTGACCTGCCTGCTCTCCTCGCTGGCCATGGCCCCGCCGTCCTCGCCCCTCACCTTTGATTCAGAACCGACTCGCTCAAATGCCCTGCCCTCTCTCCTCACTGGACATGGCCCCCGTCGCCCTCGTCCCTCACCCTTGATTCAAAAATAAATCGCCCAAATGCCCTGCCCTCTCTCCTCACCGACCATGGCCCTCTCGACCAGTCACCTTCCCGCTCTCCTCGCTGACCATGACCCCGCCGCGCCGTGACCTTCCCGCTCTTCTCGCTGGACACGGCCCCCCCGTAGCGTGGCCTGCCCTTTCTCCGCCCGGAGCCCGGACCCTCACCTCCTCAGGTCAGCCGGGTCGATGCCCGGCGTGATCAGCCCCGCGGCGGACCTGACCCAGTCCGGGAAGCTCACCAGGATCATCTCCGTGTACTCCAAAAGCTTGTCCAGGAGCCAGGGGCCGGCCACCACGACCACGAGCGAGATGCAGACTATCTTGGGAATGAACTGGAGGGTCATCTCCTGGATCTGGGTGGTGGCCTGGAACACGCTCACCACGAGGCCTATCACCAGGCCCACCAGGAGCATGGGGAGCGACAGGAGGAGGATGAGCTCCATGGCCTTGCGGCCGAAGTCTATGACGAATTCCGTGCTCATGGGGTCGGAAGCGCCTCCTCGGGGGGGGTCGGAATCGGGAGAACTCAAGGTCCAGCCCCGTCCGGGGCAGGCCAGCTCCGGGGAAGGGGACAGGCAGGGCAGGGAGCGGGGAACGGAGAAGCTGGCGGCATGTCCTGGGCGGCCCGGGAGCCGGCAGACGGGATGTGCCGGCCCCCACTTCCGAGCGACCCGCTGCGGAAGAGGCGACCGGGCCTCAGACGAGCGGTCCCCTGCGGAAGAGGCCTCAGCAGCTCAAACTAGCGCCACCCTGCGGCAGAGGCGGCCGGGACTCGGATGGACGCCTCACATCTGAGAGGGGGCCGGGGCTCAAAGGAGCCCCCCCAGCGGAAGAGGCGGCCGGGGCTCGGGCGGACGCCTCACTGCCGGGAGGGGGCCGGGGATCAAAGGGGCGCCCCCCTGCGGAAGAGGCGGCCGGGGCTCGGGCGGACGCCTCACTACGGGGAGGCGCCCAGGGCCCTTATGAAGTTGTTCACGTCCCCGAAGCTCTTCACCACGGAGCCAACCAGGAGGTTCCAGCCGTCGACCAGGACGAACAGCATGAGCTTGAACGGGAGCGAGATCATGACTGGCGGGAGCATCATCATGCCCATGGAGAGGAGCACGGAGGCCACCACCATGTCTATCACGAGGAAGGGCATGTACAGGAGGAAGCCTATGGTGAAGGCGGTCTTCAGTTCAGAGATCATGAACGCCGGGATGAGCGAGGTGGTGGGGACATCGTCCTTGTTCATGGGCTTGGCCTCGCCCGCTATGACCATGAAGAGGGCTATGTCCTTCTCCCTGGTCTGGAGGAACATGAACTCCCTTATGGGGATGAGGGCCCTGTCGAATGCCTGGCGCTGGGTTATCTCGTTCGCCATGAAGGGCTTGAATGCCCTGGCCTCGATGTCCTGCCACACGGGGAACATGATGTAGAAGGTCATGAACAGGGCCAGGCTCACCAGCACCTGGTTCGGGGGCGTCTGCTGCGTGCCCATCGCCTGGCGCATGAACCCGAAGATGACCACTATCCTCACGAAGGAGGTGACCATTATGAGAAGCGAGGGGGCCAGCGCCAGCACCGTCAGGATGAACATGACGTTTATGACGGTGGCTATGCGGTCCGGGTCCCCGGACTCGCCCATGTTGATGGTGACCGTGGGGATGGGCACGGTGTTGCCCTCCCCCACCGCCGTCTGGGCCGCCGCCGGGACGGCGGCGGCCAGCAAGGCCGAGACAGCGAGGATGGCCGCCGCTAGCGCGGAGGGGACGCCCCGGAGGAGGCGCGTCCGGGACGGCGCCGAGGCGCGGGAGCGTTCCCCTGCCGTGCCCTGAATGCCGTCCGTGTCCGGAGAGCAGGGCCTGCAGGCCTGGCCGGGAACGCCTCCAGGCATGCCAGACAGCGGGAGCGGCGTGAAGGCGAAAGGGGCCCGCGCGGGGGCGGGCCAGGAGGCTTCGGGACTTGCGGGGGTTCTCTGCATTTCTGGGAAAATGTTCCTCCACCGGTCTCATGGGGCGGCGAGTGTCAGGCGGCGTCCGGCTCCAGGCCGGGCAACGCCCGGCTGCTGCCGGGCGACGTCCGGAACCTGGCCGGGCAACGCCCGGAACCTGCAAGCTACGTCCGGCTCCTGCCGGGCAACGTTCGGAACCTGGAGGCAGCGTCCGGCTCTTCGGGAAGGGAAGGCGGGCCGGAGAGGCGGGCTATTCGGGGCCCCGCCCCGAGGGACCAGAGGGGCCGGCGGGGTCCAGGCCCCTGATCTCCTCGTCGGTCTGGGGACCGTCGTAGCCCTCCTCGTCTATGCCCAGGGACAGGCCCTCGCCGGAGACGGCCGGCCCGACGTCCGGGCCGGGCCCGGGGGCGTCGGGAAAGACCTTTCCGTCCAGGTCGGGAAACGGGAAGTCGGCGGACGATACGTCCGGGGACAGAGGCGGGGAGTCCGGCTGGGCCAGACCGCCGGCGTCAACGCCGGGTCCGTCCTGGGCCTTGTCCAGGGTGACGGGATCCGGGCCGTCGTCCTCGATCTCGCCGCGGAGGAAGGCGGGCTCCTTCACGCCCGGGCGGGGCACGGGCTTGTCGGCGGGGCGGATCCGGGGCTCGGGCGGATCGTCCAGGCCGTCGAACAGGCCGGCGTCGTCGGAGTCCAGCCCCAGGGTCCCGGGATGGAAGCCCGAGGCAGGCTCCGGGAGGACGTCATCCATGGTCCAGTGGGCCAGGGGGGTCACGCGGTCGCCCGTAACGGCGATGACCAGGAGCCTGCCGTCCACCTCGACCGCCGCCAGGTAGCGTCTGGAGTCGAGCTGCATGGTGGCCTTCAGGGTGAAGCCCGTGCCCTCGGAAAAGGACCGCCCCCTGGTGAGCCTGCCCAGGAGCTTCAGGAAAATGAGGAGCAGGGCTATGACCAGGATGAAGGCGCCGGCAATCTTCACGATCCCCTGGAACGAGAAGGGCCCGTCGTAGGCGCTTCCGCTCCCGTCACCGAACAGGGACCCCGTCCCGGCGGGACGGGGAGGCGTAGCCGGGGCCGGCGCGGGGGGAGGCCCCTGGGCAGGCGCGGCGGCCTGGGCTCCCGCCTCGCCGGGGGGCGCGTTCGGGTCCGCAGGGGCGTTCGGATCCGCGAGAGCGTTCGGGTCGGCGGGCGCCGTGCCGTCCTGCGGCACGAAGTCCTGCCGGGGCTCGCTCCCCAGATCCTGGGTCTCCACGCTGGCCCCGCCCTCGGCATCGTAGATCCCGGCGGAGCCGCCGGTCTGCGCGCCCTGGCCCTGGCCCTGGGCCTGGCCCTGGACCTGCGCCTGCGCCGGGGTCTGGGACCGGCGGTTCCGCCTGCTCTGCCCGGAGCTCCCGGAACCGCTCTGGCCGGAGACTAGGACGGCCGCAGCCGGCGAGGCTATCGCCTCCGGGGCGCCCGGCCCGACGACGGCGGCCGGGACGGCCAGCGCCGCAGCCCAGAGGAGGGCGGAAACGAGGAGTGCCCCTGTGGAGTGCCTGGTCATGGGAATGTCCTTGATGGTGTGGGGATAGGGGGTCCGGCAGGATGCCGGGCAGGTCGGGGACGGGTCGGGCATGTCAGACGGGTCCTTGAGCCAGAAGGGTCCTGGCATGAAAGGCCTGCTGTCATGAGGGCCGGGAAGGGCCGGAGGCCGGGTGAAAGACATGACGTCATGAGGGCCAGGGAAGGCCGGAGGCCGGCGGAAAGGCCAGCCGTCATGTGGTACGGGTCGGGCATGTCAGACGGGTCCTTGAGCCTGAAGAATCCTGGCATGAAAGGCCTGCCGTCATGAGGGCCGGGGAGAAAGCGCCGGAGGCAGGCGGGAGGGCCTGCCGTCAAAAGGGCCGGGGAGAAGGGACGGAGGCAGGCGGGATGGCCTGCCGTCATGAGGGCCGGGGAAGGCAGGCGGGGTGGCCTGGCCGGACGGGAGACTGGGAGAAGGGCGGGCTTCCTGGAGCCAGGAAGCCGGGAGGCGGGCTCCGGAAGGCCCGCGAAGACTGGCCGGCGGATAGGGAAGCGACCTCCGCGCTCCGTCCGGAGGTGCCGGGACGCCCGTTCAGGGCCCCAGGCCGGGAAAAGGCAGGGGGGAGGCAGGGTCTCAGGCGAGTTTTATCACACGCTCAATGTAGCCAACGATGTCGATAACGCGAAAGAAATATTCACCGTTTACCACCTCGACCTCTCCTCTGGCGACCAGCTTGTCGTTCACGTACATCTCAACGGGCTTGCCCGCTAGCTTGGAGAGATCTATATCCGAGTCCTGGCTAAGCGAGAAGAGGCCGCTTGCGATCGACATGGCATTGTCCTCTCTGGGGTGGACACAGGGGATCCGGCAGAATGACAGGCCGCGACGGGAGGTTAAGGTCTTGCCGGACGGGGCCTTGAGGCTGAAGGGGCCAGGCTGGAAAGGAGGCCGTAGGCCGTCGGAAAGGCAAGCCGTCATTAGGGCCGGGGAGTGCCGAAGGCCGGCTGAAAGGCCAGCGAAACAATGGGGCGGGGAGGCAGGGGGCTCAGGCGAGGCTCTTCACGCGCTCCATGGGGCTCACGATGTCGGTCACGCGTACGCCGAACTTCTCGTTCACCACCACGACCTCTCCCCTGGCGACCAGCTTGTCGTTCACGTAGATCTCCAGGGGCTCCCCCGCGAGCTTGGAGAGCTCTATGACCGAGCCCTGGCCCAGCTGGAGGAGATCGTTGATGATCATCTTGGTCCGGCCGAGCTCCACCGAGATCTCCAGGGGGATGTCCAGGATGAAGTCCAGCGGCCTCGCGGCCCCGTCCGACACGGGAGGGGGAGGCCCGAAGGCGCTCTGGGCGTCCCGCGAGGCGGTGTCCCCCGCGGCGGGGAGCGCCGTGGGGCCCGGGTCCCCCCAGTCCTGCTCCAGCCCCGAGTCGTCGCTCATGAGCCTGTCCAAGTCGTGATCGGTGAGGCGCGGTTTTTCGTCAGCCATTGTCGGCTCCCTTGGTCAGGGCCCGGAGGGCCCCATTGGGAATGTCGGGGCGAGGCGGTGGGCCGGGGTTAGGATGGGACGGGACGGCACGGCACGGAAGGCCGGGAGGCCATGGAGTCCATGTAGGCCTGAAAGCCGGGAAGGCTAAGAGGGTCAAGAAGGCCGAGAAGGCCAGGAAGGCCAGGAAGTCCATGTAGGCCTGAAAGCCGGGGAGGCCGGGAAGGCCGGGAGGCCGGGAGGCCGGGAGGCCGGGAAGGCCGGGAGGCCGGGAAGGCCAAGAGGGTCAAGAAGGCCGGAAAGGCCGGAAAAAGCTGGAAAACAGGAGGCATCAGAGAGTCGAGAAACCGGAACGCAAAGCCGTCAGAGACATTCTTCCCCCCGGCCACGGAAGACTGGAGGCAGGGAGGGACAGGGAAGCCGAAAGGACGGAGGGTCTGGGGGCCGGCAAGAAGCGAAAGGCGGGAGAGAGCGGAGGGTCCGGAAGCCGGAGGGCTGGGAAGCCTCGGAAGGGCCGTGACGCTCCAGGGAAGACGGACAAAAGGGATTAACCACAAAATGTGGTTAAAAGCAAGGCCGGGCGTGATTGGCGAGGAACCGTGCGGGGGCTGTGGGCCCCGGGGCCCGTAACGCCGGCAGGCCCGTCCGGAAGTCGGCCCGCCCGGAGGCCGGAGCTAGTTCTCCCAGGGCCCGGGGAGGATGTCGTTCACGATCCTGACGGCTGTCTGCCCCCGCGAGCTCCCTATGGATACCCTGAACTTGGGGACCCCCTCCACCCTGGCCTCCAGGGGCTCCCGTGCCTCGCGGTTCAGCCTTATGCAGTCCCCGGGGGAGAGGTTCAGGAGCTCCTCGGCGGTGATGCGGGATCGGCCCAGCTCCACGGTGAGGGTCACCTCGGCCTCGCGGACCCTCTCCGCGAGACGGCCCATCCAGGCCGCGTCCAGCTCCAGCTGGTCGCTCTGGAAGCCGGCGTAGAGCTTGGATCTGATGGGCTCCACGGTGGAGTAGGGCAGGCAGACCGTGACGTTCCCCCTGGCATGCTCCAGCTCGACGTGGAAGCCGCACACGATCACCTCCTCGGTGGGTGCCACCACCGAGACGAACTGGGGGTTCGTCTCCCCCCGGACGTAGCCGAACGAGAGCGGATGCACGGGGGACCATGCCCGCTCCAGGTCGGCCAGGGCCATCCCTATGACGTTCCTTATCCGCCTGGACTCCAGGGGGGTGAAGTCCCGGCCCTCGATCTTGGCCTGGCCGCGGCCCGTGCCGCCGTAGAAGCTGTCTATGAGGCCGAAGGCCAGCTTGGAGTCCATGACCATGACGGCGCTGCCCCGGAGGGGGTCCGCCCTGAAGACGTGGAGCGAGGCCGGAACGGGGAGGGTCCGCATGAACTGGCTGAACTTCACCGTGTCTATGGAGGAGGGGAAGACGTCGGCCGCCTTCCCGAGGGACGCGGACATCGACTGCCGGAAGAGCCTGGCGAAGCGCTCGCAGATGATCTCCAGGGTCGGCATGCGGCCCCGGACGATGCGCTCCTGGCTGGCGAGGTCGTAGGGGACCGCCCCCGTCAGGTGGCCCCGCTCCTCCTGCTCCGGCTCCGGCTCCGGCTCCGTATCGAAAACGTTGCCCTCTTTCATCAACTTCAGAAAAAGGTTCACCTCGGCCTGGGTCATAACAGGCGACCGCGCCTTGTCCAGGGCGATATCAGGCGACTGCGCCTTGTCCAGGGCGATATCAGGCGACTGCGCCTTGTCCAGGGCGATATCAGGCGACTGCGCCTTATCCAGGGCGATATCAGGGGACAGTTCCATGATGTCCTCCCGGGGCGCGAGCCCCCTCGAGGCGCCTGGCGCGGCGCGGTCACGGCACCGGCCCGGCAGGACGAAAAGCTAAGCTGCCTCCCCCGGCACGTCAGGGGGAAGGTGAGGTCAAAGCGGGCAGGGCTACCTCCCCCGGAACGCCGGGGGGGAAGCTGAGGTGGTCAAAGCGGGCGGCGCTGCCTCCCGGTAAACCAGGGGGGTAGCTGAGGTGGTCAAAGCGGCCAGAGCTACCTCACTCGGCAAATCAAGGGGGGAGAAGCGGTCAAAGCGACCAGGGTTGCCTCCCCCGGCACGCCAGGGGGTAGCTGAGGTGGTCAAAGCTGGCGGCTCCGCCTCCCCCGGCACGCCAGGGGGGTAGCTGAGGTGGTCAAAGCTGACGGCGCTGCCTCCCCCGGCACGCCAGGGGGGTAGCTGAGGTGGCCAAAGCGGCCAGAGCCGCCTCCCCGGCACGTCAGGGAGGGAAGCGGCCAGAGGGTTAGAGCGGGCATCGCTAAGGGCGGTCCGGGCCGGGGAGCCACCGCAGCGTGAGACGCCGGCAACAGACCAGGGCGGAGAACCCGCCTTCGCCGTGCCGGCCGCCAACATTATGACGCCCGCACTCGTCGGGCCGCCATGCATCATGAGGTGCCCGCCAACAAGAAAAGCACCTAGTCCTCCCAGAGCCTGGGGGCGATGTCCGTCTCGATCTTGACGGCCTTCTGGCCCCTGGAGCTCCCTATGAAGACCTTGAACTTCGGGACCCCCTCCACCTTGACCTCCAGGGGCTCACGGACGTCGTGGTTCAGCTTGATGCAGTCGCCGGGGGCAAGGTTCAGGAGCTCCTCGGCGGTTATCTGGGAGCGGCCCAGCTCCACGGTGAGCGTCACCTCCGCCTCCCTGACCCTCTCGATGAAGCGGCTTATCCAGGCGGTGTCCACCTCCAGCTGGTCGCTCTGGAAGCCGGCGTAGAGCTTGGAGCGAATGGGCTCTATGGTCGAGTAGGGGAGGCACACCACGAGGATCCCGCCCGCCTGCTCCAGCTCGACCTCGAACTTGATGACCAGCACGACCTCGGTGGGCGCCACGACCGAGGCGAACTGGGGGTTCGACTCGCCCCGGACGTAGGTGAACGTGAGCGGGTGGACGGGGTACCAGGCCTTCTCCAGGTCCGAGAGCGCCATCTTGATGACGTTCATGATGCGCCTGGTCTCCAGGGGGGTGAAGTCCCGTCCCTCGATCTTGACGACGCCGCGCCCGGAGCCACCGAAGAAGCTGTCAATGAGGCTGAAGGCCAGCTTGGACTCCAGGACCATGATGGCATGCCCCCGGAGGGGCTCCGCCTTGAAGACGTGGAGGGATGTGGGCACGGGGAGCGCCCGCATGAACACCCCGAACTTTATCATGTCGATGGACGACACGGAGACGGCTATCATCTTCCTGAGGGACGTGGACATCGACTGCTGGAAAAAGCGGGCGAAGCGGTCGTTTATGATCTCCAGGGTCGGCATCCGGCCCCGGACGATGCGGTCCTGGCTCGTCAGGTCGTAGCTGACTACCCCCGTCGCCGCGTCGTGGTCTTCCGGCTCGGGCTCGGCGGGGTCGCCGTCTATGTTTCTCAGGAGCGCGTCCACCTCGGCCTGGGTCAGGATGTTGGGCCCAGCGTCCATGATGTCCTCCCGGGGCGCCGGCCCCCCTTCAGGCACCGGGCGCGGCGCGTTAAGACGCCTGCCGGAGGGCAGGCCAGAGGCGTTGACAGCTTAATGCCAGAGGCCGGAAAGGCCTGAGGCGATGCCGGCCGGATGCCGGCAGGCGGAAAGGCTAAAGGCGCTGTCAGCTTAAAACCAGAGGCCGGAAAGGCCTGAGGCGGTGCCGGCCGAATGCCGGCGGGCGGAAAGGCTAAAGGCGCTGTCAGCTTAATGCCAGAGGCCGGAAAGGCCTGAGGCGGTGACGGTCGAATGCCGGCAGGCGGAAAGGCTAAAGGTGCTGGCAGCTTGATGCCAGAGGCCGGAAAGGCCTGAGGCGGTGCCGGTCGGAGGCCGGCAGGCGGAAAGGCCAGAGGCGCTGGCAGCTTAATGGCAGAGGCCGGAAAGGCCTGAGGCGGTGCCAGCCGAATGCCGGCAGGCGGAAAGGCAAAAGGCGCTGGCAGCTTAATGCCAGAGGCCGGAAAGGCCTGAGGCGATGCCAGCCGAAAGACAGCAGGCGGAAAGGCCAGAGGCGCTGGCAGCTTAATGCCAGAGGCCGGAAAGGCCTGAGACGGTGCCAGCCGAACGACAGCAGGCGGAAAGGCCAGAGGCGCTGGCAGCTTTATGCCAGAGGCCGGAAAGGCCTGAGACGGTGCCAGGCGAACGACAGCAGGCGGAAAGGCTAAAGGCGCTGGCAGCTAAATGCCAGAGGCCGAAAAGGCCTGAGACGGTGCCAGCCGGACGACAGCGGGCGGAAAGGCTAAAGGCGCTGGCAGCTTAATGCCAGAGGCCGGAAAGGCCTGAGACGGTGCCAG
>JAISFP010000186.1 GCA_031263525.1 Deltaproteobacteria bacterium
GCGGGACGCGCCAGCCCGGACGGCGACCTGTTACAGGGCCGCCGCCAGTTAAAAGGGGGTACGGCGTAAACTAGCCTAAACGCCTGCTGTGTCCCCGTTCAGTACCTGAATAGTTACGAGGAAATTCCAATGAGCCCGCAAGCCGTCATACCGAAAACCGCTCGAAACGACCGTCCGGAAAGCGCTTCCAGGACCCTCGCGCCGAGGCACAGAATTTTCAAGGCCCTTGCCATGCCGGCGGCGCTTCTGGCCGTCACGGTCCTCACTGCGGCGGCAGGCTACCCCCTCGGCCGGGAAGAGGCAGAGCGGGCCGGCAGGGCCGTCATGGACCTGGCCATGGGCGGGCCGACCAGCTGGAAGTCCGAGTCGGCACGCTACGACGCCGCCACGGACACGCTGACCTTCAGCGGAGTCTCGGCGACGATCCCCGCGGAAGCCCTGACGGGGATGCTCCCCCCCGACTTCCCGAAGGCAGGACCGGCGAACTTCCTGGCCGACTCAGTGAGCCTGGCGGGACTCGCGAGGACGGAAGGGCTCGCGGAGGCCCTGGCCCCGGAGACCTGGAACGGGACAGCCGACACAGCCATAGCCGACTCCGTAGTCTTCGAGGGCATGAGCTCGGCCGTGCCCGCGCCCGGCGAACTCACGGTCCTCGTCCCCGAGACCAGGGTGAGGCGCATGACCCTCTCATCCCCGCGTCTCGCCCCGGCTGGGCCGGACACGGTGCCGGGGCAGCCGGGCTATCTCGGGCACCTGACACTCGCCCGCCTGTCGCTCGAGGGCATGGAGCTCGTGTTCCCGGAGGGGGCCGGCACCGTCCGTCTGGACTCCTACGAGGCGCTTGACGTCGGGTTCGGGACGGCCCCCGCTTCCGGGCCGGGCAAGGCGGCCGGAGTCGCCGGCCCGGGCGGGCCAAACGGCGTCAGCGGCGCAGATGCCGTACCGTCCGCCGGCCTGCCCGGAAGCCAGGGGCCCGGAGCCTCTTCAGTGACGGCCCCCTCGACCGGTTCTGCGGAACCCGCCGGGGCTGCCCCGGCAGCCGCCCCTGGCGCTTCGGCCGGGACTCCCGGAACCGCCGGCACTTCCGCCGCGACAAAGGTTCCCGGAGCCGACGGCGCTCCCGCCACGGTAGGAACTCCAGGAACAGGCGGCGCTTCCGCCGCAGCCGGAACTCCAGGAACAGGCGGCGCTTCCGCCGCGGCCGGAACTCCAGGAACAGGCGGCGCTTCCGCCGCGGTCGGAACTCCAGGAACAGGCGGCGCTTCCGCCGCGGCCGCAGAAGGGCCTGCCGGCTTTCCTCCCGCTGCGGCGGTCGACCTGCTTGACGTCTTCCTGGGACAGACCGCGTCCTCGGACCGCGCCGCAGGATTCACGGCGAGATTCACGGTATCTGGAGGCGCGGACGTCCTGGTCACGGTGGACGAGGTGACGGGCCGCGGAGTGCGCGGGGCGGCCTCTTTCGAGGACTACGTGCTCTCGGGCTTCAAAATCCAGTTCAGAGATCACGGCTCCGACACCGACTTCTGGGCGTCCCTCGGGTCGTTCGAGGCGCACGGCATGGACGCGACGGCGTTCCTGAGGAAGATAAAGGCGGCCGCCGGGGACTTTCTGCGCACGGGGAGCACCGAGTCCCTCGAGGCGCTGCACAACATGGGCATCCTCCTGACGCTACCGTACGCGCTGGACTCCTACGCCGCTCACGACCTGGAAATCAGAACACCCGGGATGACGGCCGGCCTCGCCTCGCTCTCATGGAAAGGACCGGCCGAGCCGGGCAGGCTCTACGACACCCGCGGCACCGCCAGGGGCGCGTACCTGAAACCGGAGCCCGGCAAGCGCCCGGACTGGCTGAAAGACACCGCGAAGCTGGCCGAGCTACTCATGCTCCCCGAATTCCGCCTGGACCTGGCCTTCTCGATGATCCGCGATCCCCGGACGGGCCTCACCTTATGTGCCATAGACAGCCTGAACGCCAGCGACCTCTTCCGGGTGTCGCTCCGCGTGACGCTCGCCGGGATCGACCAGAAGCTCGCCGACCGCCTGACGGAGCTGACCGTGACTCAAGCCTACGACCCCGCGAAACTCTTCCCCCTCATCGCGTCCCCCGAGGCGAGGGCGTTAGGGCTAGTCGGGGCCTCCCTCTCGTACTCCGACCAGCTCTTTGCCTACAGGCTCGCGAGCCTCCTCGCGTCCGACCGAATAAGCATGCCCGACGTCGCGGACGGCCTGGAGAGGATAATCGCGGAAGAGGCCGGCAGCCTGGGCGCCGAGGCCAATCCCGGCTTCGCCGCCGCCATCAGATCCTTCATCTCGAGGCCGGGCTCCTTCACACTCGAGTGGAGGCCCGACGAGCCCGTCACTCTGGATCTCGTGGCGGCAAACGCCTCGTCGCCTCCCGCCGACCTGTACCTGAACCTCGCGAAGCTGTTCCTTTCCGTCGAGGGCGGCCCCGAACAGGCCATGTTCCGCTGAGGAAGTGCCGGAGGGGGGGCAGCAAACTTGCCGGAAGCAGACCGGTAACGGGCCGGAAACCGGGCCGGAAGCAGACCGGTAACGGGCCGGAAGCAGGCCGGAAACGGGCCGGAAACGGGCCGGAAGCAGGCCGGTAACGGGCCGGGAGGAGGCCGGAAACGGGCCGGAAGCAGGCCGGAAACGGGCCGGAAGGAGGCCGGAAACGGGCCGGAAGGAGGCCGGAAACGGGCCGGAAGGAGGCCGGAAGGAGGCCGGAAACGGGCCGGGAGGAGGCCGGAAACGGGCCGGGAGGAGGCCGGGAGGAGGCCGGGAGCAGGCCGGGAGCAGGCCGGGAGGAGGCCGGGAGGAGGCCGGGAGGAGGCCGGAAGCAGGCCGGGAGGAGGCCGGAAGCCGGTCGGTGCCAGGCAGGGACACGACCGCAAACTGGCCGGAAACAGAACGGTAACGGGCCGGAAGCAGGCCGGAAGCCGGTTGGAGCCGGGCCGGGACACGACCGGAAACGGGCTGGAAGCAGGCCGGAGCCGGTCGGAGCCAGGCAGGGACACGACCGCAAACTGGCCGGAAACAGAACGGTAACGGGCCGGAAGCAGGCCGGAAGCCTGTTGGAGCCGGGCCGGGACACGACCGGAAACTGGCCAGAGCCGGGCCGGAAGGAGTCCGAAAACGGACCGGAAGCGTTCCGGAAGCAGGCAGGAGCCTGGCCGGAAGCCGTCGAGAGCCGGGCCGGGACCCGCCACGGTCCGGCGACCCACCCGGCGGACCGCACTTTCCCGAAGCCGCCCAGGCCCGGCTGACGGCACGGCCCCAAATCGGGCGGCGGCAGACTTCGAGCCCGGCGCGCCGCCCGCCGCAACGGAAACTCATGAACTGTCCCACGGCCGCGTGCTTGCCATGCGCCAGCATTCCGTACTGCTGGCAAGCCGGTTCCATACGGCTCGTTTCTACCGGTCTGAAGCAACAGGCACTGCAGGGCCTTCCATTTCTGACATATCGCAAACATTTCAAAACATTCCCGTTAGATCTTGCCCGCCTATGAGATATACTTCGCGTTCGCTTCATCCATACCGGACAGCAATTGCTGCCCAGCTGTTCCTGGCTCTTTCTGATGATTCCGACCTGAAAATTCTTAAATGCTGTCCAACCGTCCTGTTTGACCGCTGACGTTTCGATCAGTCCGGGCGAACATGTCTTTCAAGAAATTTCCAAAACTGGCTGATGCCAGACCCGTCACCGATCCTGTCTCGCAGCCGTCCATCCGTTCATGATTGCCTGCCAATGTTCCGCTCAATACATGCGGTCATGCAATTCGGACTGTCCGGTTCCGCCAGCAGCAGTTACCGCCCTTCTCCGCAGGTCCGGAGTCCCTGACAATCCTCCTGGCGCAAAGCGCTTCACGGCCGTCACCTCCGTCCGGCACTTGCGTCTCGCCTCCCTGCGTCGGCTCCGGCAGCGGGAGACCCGTTGCAAAAGGCCAGGCACCGGCAATTGTGCTATACTCGACTTCGGTCGCGGTCGTCCGTTCTTCAGACCCTGAAATTCGTTGCGGCAAAATCCGCCTTCCCCCGCTGACGCCCACGTGCGGACGTCCCGCAGCTCCGGGCCGTCCGCCTTTCCGCCTGCCGCATCCAGCGCCCCGCGCCGCCGGGGCCGCCAAGGAGGCCAGCATGTCCTTGAGCCGAACGCGTCCAGCCTGCCGCGCCCGCAGGTACCCGTCCGTACCGGCATCCCTCTGCGCCGCGGCCTGCGCCGTGACGCTCCTTCTCGCCGCCGGCTGCGGCCGGGAGCCGGATGAGGCGGAACGGGCAGGGAGGGCCGTTATGAACCGGGCCCTGGCTGGCGAACGCAACTGGACATGCGGGTCCGTCGCCTACGAGCGCGGCGGGGACAAGCTCACGTTCGGCAAATGCTCGGCCTCGCTCGCCGCCGAGGGCCTCTCGGGACCCGGCTCCGAACTCGCCCTCGGGACCCTCTCCGCGGACCGGGTCGTCTTGACCGGCCTGGGCAAGGCGGACGAGCTCGAGGGAGCGCTGGCCTCCCCTTCCTGGAGAGGCGGGAAGGGCCTCAAGCTCGCCGACTCCGTTGTCCTGGAGGGCCTGAAGGCCGTCCCCGCCGAGACGGCCGGCATGCCATTCTCCGGCGGCCCGGCCCTGGAGACCGGCATAAGGCGGGTGGCCCTGGAGGGCCCGAGGCTTGCCGAAGCCGCGCCTGACACACAGGACGGCCAGGCGGGGTACCTGAGGCACCTGACCCTCTCGAGGGTGGCCCTGGAGGGCATGAGCCTGCGCCTTTCAGACGGCAGCCTCAAGCTGGGTATCGACAGCTACGAGGCGCTGGCCGTGGGGTTCGGCGAGCCGGGCGGCGCGGCCGGAGGAGGATCCGCGGCCGCCGACGGCGGGGGCGGGGGCGGGCTCGTTGGCGGCCTCCTCTCCCGCGTGGCCACGGACGCCGCCGGATCCGGCACGGGAGGGACGGGAGCACCCGGGGCGGGAAGATCCCACGGGCCCGGCCCGCGGGGGGACATTCTGGACGTGTTCCTCTCCCAGAACGCCGCGTCGGACCGCGCCGCCGGGATGTCGCTGTCGTATTCCGCGGCGGGCCAGCCTTCCGTCACGGGCGCGGTTGCCGAAGTGAAGGCCACCGGCATCAGGGGGGCATACGCCTTCGCGGCCTACGAGCTCACCGGATTCCGGCTCGGGATCGCCACGGGCGGAAGCGACAGCGTCACCTTCGACATGACCCTTGGCTCGGCCTCGCTCGCGGGCATGGACGGGAGGGCGTTCCTGATGAGGGTTCGCTCGGCCTTCGAGGAGCTCGCCCGCACCAGCGACCCCGACTCGCTGAAGCGGCTGAGCACCCTTGGCGACTTCCTTACCCTCCCCTACTCGCTGGACTCGGGCGGCATGAAAGACTTCAGGGCGAGGACGAACAACGGCCTGGACTTCGGCTTCAGGTCCGTCTCCTGGAAGGGACCCGCCGAGGCCGGCAGGATCTACGACTCGCAGGCCTCCGCGGAGGGCCTCTTCCTCATGGCCCCCCCGCTTCAGGGCTCCCACAGGGAGCTCAGGGACCTTGCCCGGCTGGCCGAGATCTTCGGGCTGAAAGAGCTCAGGGTGGACCTTGAGCTCAGCAAGAAGCGCGATCCGGGGACCGGAGTGACGCTCTGGAAGATTGAGAGCCTGGACGCCAGGGACCTCTTCGGCCTCACGGCCAGCGTGTCCTTCACTGGCCTTTCCCAGGAGCTCGCGGACCTCCTCCTCACGATACCCGCCGCTGACGCCTCCGACACCGGCACTGTGCTGTCGCTGGCGGGCGCCCGCGAGACGAGGGGACTGGGCCTCGCCGGGATCGTCGCCACGTACAGGGACGGCTCGCTCGGCTCGAGGCTCGCCAGGTTCGCGGCGCAGCAGGGAGGCAAAATGGACGACCTTGCCGACGAGCTGGCCGAGGAGCTCGGCCAGTCGGCCGGCGAAATCGGCATGACCGTGAACCCCGCCTTCGTGCAGAACATGCGGACGGCCCTGAACAGTCCCGGCACGTTCACGCTCTCCTGGAAGCCCGACAGAGCCCTCACTGTCGGGGTCCTCGCGGACTCCGCCTTCTCTCAGCCGCAGGACGGGTTCTGGGGCGGGTTCGCGAAGTTCTACCTGAGCGTCGACGGAGGCCCGGAGACGGCGGCGTTCCGCTGAGCCGCGTTTGCCTCTCTCGTTTTTAGATTTGCACAATCCTCAATCATCAATCAGCAATCAGCAATCCTCAATCCTCAATCAGCAATCAGCAATCAGCAATTCCTTTCCTCCCATTAATCCATCCATATTCTCAACTGCCTGAACGCTAAAATTTTTCAAATAATCCATTAATTTCATTTCACTTGATCTCAATATCTTTTGACGGATACATATTCTGCAAGATATATTCTGAGATATCAGCAACAATAATTACACAACTTAATGCGGTCAACCATATAGTTTCATGCCAACAATCACATAACTCCATGCCGATATTACCCGTTTAATTAAATGTCGGAATTTCGGCTGTCAGCCTATGGGTGGATAGACTAGGAAACAGCCCAGCCCTGCTATCTCCTCGTCATGGTTCGCTCTAAAACATGGAAGAAGATTCCGACATTTAATTAAACGGGTAATAATAATTAAATTCAAAACCAATATACCTATAATGACGAACCAGCTATTCTAAAATATCATGCCAACGATCCAAAAATCCCCGCCAATCATCATCAAAGATAGTTTGGCACAACCGCAGAGTTTCAAGCAAAATCAAACCGTGTGCCATACGGCACTTCACTCCAGCGGGACTGACTGACCCGCCATCATGTCCGGAATTTACAATATGACAGGAAACGCCGGGACTGTACCGGCCGTCAGTTCAGCAATCGCCTTGGCCAACTGGCTCATCCGCAAGAACTGGTCCGATCCGTGCGAACTCACCCACCTGAAAATCGAGAACTTGCTCCGCTTCGCCCAGCCCTGGCATCTTGCATATCACGATGTCCCGATCTTCGATGCTCCCGCTGAGTCCTGGACATACCGGCCCGCAATACCCGCCGTATATAACGCCCTAATTTCCCGAAAGAAGAACGATAACATGACTGAACCGATTATGGGACAATGCGTCCGGGACGGAGCCTAAACGTTTGGCACTCCCGAAATGTCGCTCGGAGAAGGAAACGTCGAGAAATTCATGCAGGCCGTCTGGGACTCCCATTCCAGAAAGAACTTTTTTGACCTTGTCACAATAACACACGCGAATGAGTCTCCCTGCGTGCAGACGATTCACTCCCTCGAGAACTTCGAGAACTTCGAGTCGACCGCGAATGCCGGATGGCACGAAGCATGTCTCGGCCCGCAATTCACATGGAATTCATGAGGTCATATTTCAAGTCGTTGCTTTCCCGATCCCCGACCGGCTCTTGAGGTCCTGCCCCTGGGAATCGCCGGAAATGGCCGGACATTTCCCCGACCCTTCCCTGCCCGCCTGTCGCGACTGTCCCGAACCCGTTCCCGGACCTCCCGAGGGTTGTCCTGGCCAGACCCGCGTTCGCGACTTTGACGCTCCGCCGCTATCCGCTTGACTTTGGCCACGGCGCACCTCCCGGATCTCTCCCTCCCCGCCAGTGTCATACGCCGCAATCCGTTTTCATACGGCCCAATCCGCCTTCATACGCCGCAATCCGCCGTCTTCTGCCGTAATTCGCTGTAATTCGCCGGCATCCGCTGTCATCTGCCCCCCCCTCGTTCCAGCTAAAGAGGTCTCCATGACAGAAACATCCGCCAGACGCAAGCCTAAGCCTGCCAGAACTTTTCAACGCCTCGCCGCGGCGGTGGCCGCTACGATCATGGTCATGGTCATGGCCTCCGGGTGTTCCCGCGACCAGGCCGACGCCGAACGCGCGGCGGCTACCATCCTGGACAAGGCCCTGGGCGGGCCGGGCCTCTGGAGAGCCGAGACGCTGAACTATGACGAGCGGGCGGACAGACTGACGCTGGGCGGGTTCAGGGCGTCCGTGGCCCTGGCAGGCCTGCCGGGGCTCCTCTCGGAACTGGGGAAGGCGAGTGTCACGGCGGACTCAGTGACGTTCCGGGGACTGGCCGGGGCCGGAGACCTGGAGAGGGCGCTGGGATCGCCCGACTGGCGGGGCAGGGCCCTGAAGCTCGCGTACTCCGTGGAGATCGAGGACGCCGTGGTCGTGCCGGGCCCGCTCGTCCCGTACGGTTCCGGACCCTGGATAAGGATCCTGGCCGGACACGTCATGCTGGAGGGCCCGGCGCTCCTGGACCCCGTCCCGGGCACTGGGCCCGGGCCCGCCGGATACCTGAGAAACCTCTCCCTCGACCGCGTCCTGGCGACCGAAATTGCGGCCTCTACCGCACGCGGCGAGGCGGCTCTCGTCCTGAACTCCTGGGAGTCCGAGAAAGTGGGCTTCACGGGCCCCCCGGGCGAGAGCGGGGTTCTCCTGGACGTCATCCTGAGCAGGACCGCGTCCCTGGACCGGGCGTCAGGGCTGTCCATCGCCGTGAGGAGCCCCGGCGGACCTTTGGCTGAAATCTACCTCTCCAAGGCCATCGGCTCCGACATCAGGGGCCTGGGTTCCGCCGGCTCGTTCGCGCTGACCGGCCTCAGCGCCAACCTCGACGGGCACGGGATCTATCCGGACGCCGAGGTCGCCGCGGAGAGGATCGCCGCCCGTGGCCTTGACGCCACCCCCCTCCTCCGGAAGGCGATCGCCCGTGCCGTGACGGGAGGATTCCTTGCCGAAAAGCCCGGTTTCGGAGGAACAGGACCAGCCCCCAGCGGCGGAGACAGTGACGGCACGGCTGCCGGCCGCGTTGATCGGGCCGCCAGCTCGGGCCCTGAAACCCGCAGGGACCCTGGCCCGAAATCCGGCGGAGCCACTGGCCCAGATGCCGGCGGGGACGCCGGCGCGGATGCCCGCAGAGACCCCGGCCCGAAAGCCGGAGGAGCCCCTGGCCCAGTTGCCAGCGGGGAAGCCGGCGCGGATGCCCGCAGGGATCATGGCCCAAAAGCTGACGGGGACCCCTGCCGGGATGCCGGCGGGGACGCCGGCGCGGATGCCCGTGAGGATCATGGCCAGAAAGCTGACGGGGGCCCCGGCCGGGATGCCGGCGGGGACGCCGGCGCGGAGGCGCGCGGGGACGCCAGCTCTGAATCCCGCTCAAATGCCTTCGGCAGGAAGCCCTACAGGGGCGTCGCCACGCTGGCCGACATCTTCACCCTCCCCTTCTCTCTGGGTTCCGCCACCCTCTCCGGGATCAAGGTCACCTCCCCCGGCGTCGAGGCAGGCCTGGCCTCGTTCGAGTGGCAGGGTCCCGCCGAGGCGGGCAGGCTGTACGACTCGACCACCCGGTTCGATGGGCTGTACCTGAAATCCCCGGGCGGCGAGGCCCCTGAATGGCTCGGCAGGGCAGCACGGGCGGCCAAAATCCTGGGAATCGACGAGTTCAGGGCAGACATCCTGTTGCGGACTGACAGCGACCCCGGCACGGGTACAGTCGCGTACGACATGGAGAAACTCGACGTCAGGGGCCTCTTCGCCCTCTCCAGCCGGGCGAGGTTCTCCGGCATCGACCAGGGGCTCTGCGACTTCCTTGCCGGCCTTCCGTTCTCGGACAGGGACGAGCTTTTCGCATCCCTGATCGGCCCGGCCAGGCGGGTGTTTGACCGGGTGGGCGTCGCAGAGCTCGCCCTCGCCTACACTGACGCCTCATTCGCGGACAGGCTGGTGAAGGGGCTCGGGGCCGGACAGGAAGGGCTGGGCTACCTGGCGGGCATGCCGGACGATCCCCTTCACGAGCTGGCGGCCCA
The DNA here is from genome assembly GCA_031263525.1 of Deltaproteobacteria bacterium. Lineage (GTDB taxonomy): Bacteria > Desulfobacterota > Desulfarculia > Adiutricales > Adiutricaceae > JAIRZX01. Next base: position 9,814 of record JAISFP010000186.1, read on the forward strand.
GCTGTGTCTCCAGGTGAACCCGGCGTTCCTGGAGGCCCTTCATGCCCTGGCCCTGAAGCCCGGCACCTTCGAGGCGTCCTACCGGCCTGAAATCCCCCTGACCGCCGAAGTATATCGCAGGATCTCCCGTGAGCCCGACCCCGCCGAGTCCATCCGCAAGGAGTCAAGGCTGTATCTTTCCGTCGGCGGAGGCGAGGAGATACCCCTCTTCGAATAGACAGTTCTCCCGGAACCAGATTCACGTCTCACGTCCCGCGGATCCCCTCGCAAGACAGGAGGCTTTCGCCCTGGCAGACCGTCCCGTCCCCTGCCAGTTCCTTCTCATGGCAGCCCCGTCTAGAGGCCGCTCCTTCTCCAGACCAAGATCGGTCAATATCCGAGCCGAGGTCCGCAACGCCAGCGACTCATGGCGAGCTGACCTCGGTCGCGCCGTCAGGTGGTCACGTACGGATCTCCTCCTGAGCTGGAGGTGCCATCTCCGAAAAATGATGCGAGACGGCAACTTAGATCCCCGTTATGCAAACTATTAGTGAAGAGAAGCCAACCGCGGGAATTCCCGCCGGCTGGTCATATAACAGACATACGTCAATTCATATTAAGAAAATTGCAGAATAATTCAATCTAATAACATTTGTATTGTATGGGAAATCACATAAATCTTTAATGTCAATCATAATTATCATTTATTATATATCAGCTCATAATCCAAGTTTAGTGAATATTATGAATATATAATTTTAATTTATACATAATTTAATTCAAGAGCATAATTGAGTAATCTTCAATAATATATGGAATATTGATAAATAATCAAATAATTAAATCAATAAAACATTTTAAATTTCAAGTCATCGGCCAGTTCAAAGAATAGGTTAAATTGTCGTTTGCGGAGGATAAGGAGAAGCGGTTTCGGCGATATCAAATTTCACTTGACATCCGGCAGACATTGTTCTGAAATGACTTCACAGGCCAGGTTTTCCCGTCCGGGATTCTCCGGGGCCCATGCCGGCGGCCCTCGGTCCAGCCGGTCCGAAAACACGGCATCCAAGTGAGGGCCGGTCTCCGGCCTGCCGCGCTCCCGCTGACGAAGGGAGAGACGTCCGACCCGGCCGGGAGCTCCCTCTCGCAGGGGGCTCCGCTTCTTCGCCCGTGTCTTCCGTGTCTTCCGTGTCACCCGTGTCCTGTCCCCCACCCCGGAGCTTCCTCCATGACTGCCGCGCCCCGATCCCCCTCGCCGGCCTCCATTGCCGCCCCCGGCGTCCCCTTCAGGAACGGCGGGAGGGTGCCGGAACGCCGCGGCGGCCTTACGTCGCGGGCTCGGCCGCGGCAAGGATCCCGAGACAGGCAGGGCGGGACCGACCGCTCCAGGCGCGTCCCCTTCTTCGAGGCCGCCTTCCTCGCGGCCGCCCTATGCGCGATCCTGCTTTTCCCTGGCCTTGCGGCACCGGTCCCCGGCCTGGCGGCTCCCTCGGACGCGCCGTCCCCGAAATACTTCAGGACGGACGAATATCTGGCCGGAAAAGGGCTGGACTCTATAAACGCGGCCGAGGCGTACGCGGCGGGCTACTCGGGAAAGGGCGTGACCGTGGGGGTTATCGACACCGCGTCTTTTCCCGGCCACGTCGAGTTCGCGGACAAGACGTCATATGCCGACAGATACCTCATGAAAATTATTGAAAATCCTCCCTGGCACGGAGTGCATGTCACGGGAACGATCGCGGCGTCGTGCGGGAACGGTGGGATGCACGGCGTGGCCTGCGACGCGGACGTGGTGTCAATTGTCGCGTTAGGCGGAGAGCCGGCGGAATGGCTTGCCGGGCGTGAACCCACCCAGGCGGCCTTTGAGACATTTTACGCCGATTTCCGGAATGTCACCGTAATCAACAACAGCTGGGGCATTCCTTTCCTGAACCTGTCAGACCATGACGTCTGGTCCGTCACCGACGATGCAGTCAAATTCATTTCCGGCATGGCCGGCATAATGGCGCGGCTCGCGGCGGACGCCGGCACGCTCATGGTCTTCGCGGCCGGAAACGAGGGAAGAAGCTCGACTGTGGCCCCGGGAGCCCTGCCGTCTCTGGTGACGGGGGCAACAGTCATCGGAGGCCCTATTCCGGCTCTTTACCAGAACATTTTCAAGGACGTCGGCCTGACGGACGAGCAGTTCCATGCCCTTTCCCGAAGCGTCATAAGCGTGGGGGCCTTCGATCCTGCCGTGTACGGCCAGAACGATTCCCGGGACACTGCCAGGATAGACTTCCTGTCCCCTACCACCAACCTGGCCGACGGCTCGACCCATTACACGCTGTTCGCCCCGGGCCTGCAGATATACTCGTCCGTGGGTCCAACTGCAGGGTGCGATGACGAGACCCGATGTTACGAGACTCATGGGGGAACGTCCATGGCCGCACCACACGTTTCCGGGGCGGCTGCCCTCGTGAAGGAGGCCTTCCCCTGGATGGACGGAAAACAGCTGGCCGACACGCTGCTCTCGACAGCAACAGACATAGCGGACATTCCGCCGTTCATCATCCAGAACACCCGCCTGCCGGCAGATGATCCGGACGATCCCCACGAAATTGTCCGCACCATGCGCAGCGTGACCATTCCGGAAAATCTCGCGACCGCGGAAACAGGCAAGACCTACGTCGAACTTCTAGACGGGGAAGGAGATCTCCGCGGAATTATCAAAGAGCATGACGAAGAGCTCGGGAGGATATGCGCCGGAATCCCCGCCCACTGCGGCAGCCTGGCAGAGTTCAAGACGTATCTCGAGCTCATTCTCGCCGAGGGCGGCGTCCGGAACGGCGATCCCGGGAAACTGTGGGCCGGGAACGACAAGGACGACATGATATACGTGCATATCGTCAGGGACGACGAGTACAGGTCGCTGTTCGGCATGGGCATCGCGAACGCGGGGGCGGCGGTGGGCGGGCCAGCCTGGCTCGACGCTAACCGCCTATCCGACGCCGATCTCAGAACGTACGACGCTGCCGGCTACGCCATGTACGGCGTCGACACCAAAGGACACGACAGCCTGTGGTCCAACGACATCGGCCAGGTCCTCATATCCGACACCCGCTACCCGGACAGGGAGACTCCCGCTCCCGGCGGCCCGAACCAGTACAACTCGGACCTGGCGGCCATTGAACACGTGGGGCTGCTCAAGTCCGGCGAAGGCAGGCTCACCCTGTCCGGAAAGAACACTTTCTCGGGCCCTGCCGTCGTCGGGCAGGGGGAAATTGCCCTGGGCCTTCAGGGCCAGCCCGACGGCGAGGCCAGCCTGACCGGGGACGTCCGCGTCTTAGCCGGCGCGGTCTTCAGCGGCAACGGGCATGTGGAAGGCAACCTGACATCGGCGGGAACCCTCGTCCCCGGCCTGCCCGGCGCTCCCGGAAGCGTCATGACCGTCGGCGGGTCGCTCGTGAGCTCCGGCACCCTGCGCGTGTTCATTCATGACGACGGCACCGCCAGCATGCTGCACGTGTTCGGCCCTGCAGACGTCGCCGGCACCGCGGTCGAGCTTTCCGGCATCTCGGGCGGCGCCATGCCGGCTTCCTCCATCAGGCTCATTCAGGCCTCCGGCATCACGGGAGTCCAGGCTCTGGCAGGCACGTCCGTTCCGGCGCTTCAGGGCGTGACCCTCCGCCATTCCTACGTCCTGGGCTCCGACGCCAGCGGCCTAACGGCCCTTTACGCGGGAAGCGAGGCGCTCCCCCGGGCCAAGGCCCTTTCCGAAGGCTTTCTCGCGGGCGCCATCCTGATCTCCCGGGCAGCCGACCTCGTGGCCTTCCGGGCAGTCCCCGAGGCCGCGGAGGCGGCGCGGGAGTCCGCCTCCGGACGCTCCGGCCCTAGAGCCTTCGCCGCGGTCTCTGCGGGAAGGATGCGCCACGACACGGGATCCAGCGTGGACATGTCCAGCCTGACCGCCGTGGCCGGCCTGGCCCTGGGCGCGGACACCCCCGCCGGCAAGCTTACCGTAGGCGCCTTCCTCGAATACGGAAGCGGCTCGTACGACACCTACAACTCGTTCGCGAACGCCGCCCCGGTGCACGGCACGGGCGACGTCAGCCACGCTGGAGGGGGCTTCCTGGCCCGGATGGATTTCGCGGGCACCGGGCCAGGCCGTTCCTACGCCGAGCTTTCCGGCAGGGCAGGGAGGGTCCGCAACAAGTTCGGCGCAGGCGATCTGAGGGACCACCTGGGCCGCGCCGCCGGCTACGAGAGCTCGGCAGCCTACCACGGCTTCCATGCAGGGCTGGGCCACGTCCGGAACCTAACCGCCAAGACCGCCCTAGACGTCTACGCCCGCTACTTCTGGACGCGGCAGGAAGGGACGTCGCTCGCCCTCTCGACCGGCGATCCCGTGAGGTTCGACGACGCCGACTCCTCCCGCATCCGCCTGGGCGGACGAGTGTCCGTCGCCCCAGACGATCGCGCGACCCTGTACCTCGGGGCCGCCTGGGAGCGCGAGTTCGACGGCAAGGCCAGGGCCTGGGCCGGCGGCTTCCCCGTGGACGCCCCGTCCCTCAGGGGCGGCACGGGCGTCGTCGAGCTGGGCCTCGTCCTGAGGCCCTCGCCGTCGGCCCCCCTGTCCCTCGAACTGGGAGTCCAGGGACATGCCGGCGGACGCCGGGGAATCGCCGGCGGGCTCCAAATAGGATTCGAGTTCTAGCCGCCTGCCCTCGCCTGTCCCCGGCCGTTCCCGCCCGGGCTCCCGGAGCCGTCAGCCGACCGGATCGGCGCCTGACCGCGGGCAACCACCGCCTTACAGGCTCCTTCGGCCCGGTGCCAGCTCCAGGCAAGCTCCTTCGGCCCGGCCTCAAAGGAGCTGTCCCTTCCAGTTCCGGCCCTGCCCGTTCCTGCCGGGTCCGGCACGTTCCGCCCGATCAGGGCCGATCCGCCACGATCCGCCAGACGGAGGGTCCGCACTCATGAAGACCCCGCTGGCCTTGACGGGCCGCCGAAAAGGCGGCTAATCTTGGCGTCAGGGCCCGGACGTCCGGCTCCTGCCGGGAATCCCCGTCTAGCTTCCCGCCGGCAGACCCCGACCGACCGCCCTGAACCTGGCCTTCCGGACGCCGCCTGATCCCGGAAACCTGGCCTTCCTGACGACTCCTGACCTCTGGAGCCGGGCCTTCCGGACGACTCCTGACCCCTGGAGCCGGGCCTTCCGGACACCGCCTAATTCCGGGGACCGTGCCTTCCGGACGCCTCCTGACCCCGGAAGCCGGGCCTTCCGGACGCCTCCTGAGCCCTGGAGCCGGGCCTTCCGGACGCCTCCTGACCCCTGGAGCCGGGCCTTCATAACGCCTCCATCGCCCAGAGCCCCCCTGACGGACACTCCCGACAGTCGCCGCAAAATGACCCGCGCCGCTGCCGGGGAAAGCCCCGGCACTGGCCAGGCCGCGGAGAACACCATGCCCAGTTCCTTCTTCAGGGCCTCCGGGCCCGCGAACGCCTCACGGCCCCAGCTGGCCGCGGCAACCATCCTCGCGCTGGCTCTCACGGCCCTGGCATCCGGCTGCGGCCGGGATCAGGAGGATGCCGAGCGCGCCGCGAAAGCCGTCCTGGACAGGACCGTAGGCGCCGGAAAGTGGACCGCGTCCGCCGTGAGCTTCGACAAGCCCTCGGACAGCCTCACCTACGCCTCCTTCGAGTCCTCCGCACCTTTCCCTTGGCTGATGCCCCCGGCTCTCCCGGAGCTCGCGGACGCCTCAAGGCTCCGCTTCCGGGCCGACACGGTGACGTTCAGAGGGCTCGCCAGTGTCAGGAAGCTGGAAAGGGCCATGGGCGGGCCTTCCGGCAAGTCCGCCGGGGAGACTGACATAGCCGACGCCGTAATCATAGCCGGAGGGAGCCTCGCGCCTTCCTCCGGCATCTCCCCGCCCTCCGCAACTCCCGCCTCGGTTCCGTCCGCCTCCCCGTCCGAGCCGGCCTCCCCCGCGTCCGGGCCCGGCGGCAAGGATTCCGCCGGACCCGCGTCCGCCGCCTCCGGCTCTGACGAAACCTCGCCCGGCGGCCCGGCCTCCGGAAACCCCGGCTCCGGTGCCCCCGGTCCCCCCGCGGACGGCGTCCCGCCAATTTCCGCCAGCTTTGACCTTGCCGTGCTGGAGCGCCCCTTCCTCGGCGAGTCCCGTCCCGACACCCGCCCCGGGGAGGGGGGACACACTCGGGAACTCTCGTTTTCGGCGTTGACCCTGTCAGGCATCAAGTTCAGGACGGCCCTGGGACTTGAGGCCCGGGCCGGGTCCTACGAGTCCGACAAGATTACGTTCCGCGCCCCGGCGCCTCCCGCGTCAGCCGCCGGAGCCGCCTCCGGAACAGTCCCCGCGTCAGGCGCCGGGGCCCAGTCCGGCACGGGCCTCGCGTCCGGCGGCCGGGGCGGCCTTGCCGGGGTCCTCCTCAGCAGGTCCTCCGGCTCCGAACGTCTGTCCGGTTTCTCGGCCGTGTACGCGCCAGAAGGGGGCGACCCGGCCACGGTGTCCCTCGCCTCCTTCGAGACGGAAGGCTCCGACGGGCCGGGAGTCTTCGCAAAGCTCGCTCTTGACGGCCTGGAGGCGCGTGTCTCCGGAAAGACCAGTCTCGCCATCAGGCTCGGGAGCCTCAGGGCCTCGGGCGCCCACGCCCGCGAGGCGGCTGACGCGGCGGTTGCGGCAGCCTCCGAGCTCGCCAGGCCCGGCGGCCCGGATTCCGCCGCGGGATGGTCCTCTGCCGCGCGCCTCCTGGCGCTCCCCCTCTCGCTGGAGTCCGCGTCCGCGGTCGGGCTGGACGTGAGCGCAGGCTGGGTCGAGGCGGGATTCCGGGAGCTGGGCTTCAGCGGCCCCGCCAGGGCGGGCGAGCTCTCAGACACCTCCAGGTCGGCGCGGGGGTTTTACGTGCGCGTGGGCGAGCTTCCCCCGGACGCCCCCGAATGGGCGAAAATGATAGCCGACGCCGCGAGACGGCTGGGGGTGCCGGGCTTCGCGGGCGACGCCAGCCTCTCCGCTGACCACGACCCGCTGACCGGCGACACCTCCTACGTCATCAACAGCCTCGCCGTGGAGGGGCTCTTCAGCCTCACCGCCAGAATCGACCTGACCGGCCTGACCCGGCCCCTGGTCGATCTCGCATTCGGGCTCCCCGCAGCGGGGGAAGGAGGGAACGGCTCCATGCGGGCCAGGATCCTGGCCTCCCCGGAGTTCCGGAGGATAGGAATCAGGGGCGCGTCCGTGGCCTTCACGGACCTGTCCCTCGCCCGCAGGGTAACCTGCGGCTGGGACATGGGCCCTTTCCGGGCGGGGGCGATACTCGGCACCCTGGGGACGGCCTCGCTCGCGGCCAGGTCCCGGCTGGGGGCGGAGCTCAACCCCGCCTTCCTGGGCAAGATCGCCGCCTGGGCCATGAATCCCGGCTCCTTCACCCTGTCTCTCAGACCCGTTTCTCCCGTCACCCTCCGGGAGATCCTCTCCGCCCCGGCCTCGGACCTGACGCCGTACCGGAAACTCCTGAGCCTCTACCTGAGCACCGGGTCCGACCGCGAGACCCCTCTTCTGCAGTAGCCCGCGCCAGGCGCGGCCTTCCTCTGCCGCATGGCGGCCGTCCGCCAGGACGGCCGGCAAGGATCCGACTGCCGCGCCCGGCCCGGCAAGCCCGGGAACGTACCCTGCAGGCAGGCCCTTACGCGCCCCGGCTGAACCCCCTCCTCAGCAAACTCCCGCAGGCTGCCGGACGCAACATGCAGAGTCTACGGCCATCGGGGATGTCGCCGGGCTTCACAAGGGTCTGGCATTTGACGACAGGAATCAGGCGCCCCCATCCGCCTGGCAGCCGTCAGGCGCAGAGCCTGACCGCCCCCTGTCCACCTCGTCCGCACCCAGCCATCAGGACGGTTTCGCATTGAACGGATACTCCTTCGCCAGCCGGAGTGGTTGACCTCCGTGCTTGAAAACTGCCCAGACTTCACTGCGTACCGAAGTTGGCCGCCATCCTGGGTGAATTCACAAACAGGTTTGATTCAAGCAATAACCTTAAATGGAAGTAACTGTTCAGGTGCCCCACCAAGGGGGAGCTCAACTGGGGGCCTTTTCAACCAAAATGCCCTCTACAGACACTCTTTCCCTCCACATGAAGTATCAATTGTTGACTATTAAGCTTTAAGGTGTCCTCGTCTGGGCTCTATTCCTCACGAAAAGGCCATCAATAGAGTGGCACCTGAACAGTTACAAATGGAATTATTATGGTTCTTTCTATTTCAGACTGGATATCTCAAGGGACAACATGCGTTCTTGTCAAGCGAATTATCCGGAACACACACCCCAAAAATCAAAACAGTCACGCACGGAAAGCAACCTGCTTACTAGCAATAACTATGCCAAAAACTACAGCAATCTTCCAGCCTTTTCTGTAACGTTGCTTTCTCCTGAACAGCATCTTCCTTTGGCCCAGCCGCTTAAAGCATGCCACCAGCCGCTAACATGTGGTAAAATTCAATCAACTGATTTTTTTTGCCCTGACAAGGGCGGATCAGAACAGCTTGACGAAGGGGGTCTGTATCATGAGCGAGAACGAGAACAAGAACGACTCTGCAAAGAATCCGTTTGGTGTCGGCGAGGAGTTCTTCGACAATATCATCCGGACAAAATCCATATATGTTGACAAGACAAAACTTATCTACAATCTGGTATCCGATCCCTTTTCTCACGTGCCCCGCTTTCTTTCGCGTCCGAGGAGGTTTGGGAAGACCCTGTTGCTTGACACCATGCAAAACGTATTCGAGGGAAACCGTGAACTCTTTTCCGGCCTGGCGATCGAGAGTCTCATGGGCGACAGGTGGGACGCCTTTCCCGTAATCCGAATCTCTTTCAACACCATAATTCAGATCCCCCGGCTATCTTTGAGCCAAGCCTGTTAGCCGAAATCAAAAGAGTAGCGGACGATTATGATATAAGTCTTGACACCTCAAGTTCGACCACGGCCTTGGTCGATCTCATCCAACGTTTGTCTAAAAACCACAAGAAGGACTGGATTCGAAGTGGAAAAGCTCCATCCATGCGCCCCCGGAGAAACGTTGTCGTGCTCATTGACGAGTACGATTTTCCTCTGATCAGCAGCATCGGAAACGACACAAGTTGCGAGAACATAAGACTCACGCTTCACGATTTTTATTCTGCTATAAAAGGATGTTCCAAATACCTTCGATTCGTCTTCGTAACCGGGATCACCAAATTCAGGGAGCTTTCCCTGTTCTCCGCAATGAACACTACTCTGGACATAACTCTTGACTCGGATTTCGCCAAAATTTGCGGCTTCACGATAGACGAGATTAAGGAATCATTTTCAGAATACCTCGCTCCGACTCTTGTATCTCTGAAAGATAAGGGACAGCTTTGCCCGGATGCTTCTGAAACAGATCTTCTTAATGTCCTGGCCGACTGGTATAACGGATATACCTGGGATGGCAAGACCGAAGTTCTAAATCCTTTATCAGTGTTAAATTTTTTCAGTAAAAAAAGAATCGACAACTATTGGTATAAAACAGGTTCATCCCTTCTCACGAGCCGAATTGCACAGAAAGACACCGATTACTTCAAGGT
>JAISFP010000215.1 GCA_031263525.1 Deltaproteobacteria bacterium
ATGCGGGAAAGCCGAGGCCCGGCAGCCCGCCTTGAAGGGGTGTCAAGGGAGGCCCCGCCGGTAACGGGGGGCCCGGGGCCTGTAAGTCTGCAGGGTAACAGCAGTGTAGGCCTGAGATGCGCTAGATGTCTGCCGGGACAGGAGCCCGGCCTGGAGGCGAGTCATGGAACAGCAGAGCGGCTACGAGAAGAACTATCAGCGCCTGGTGCCGGGGCTCAAGGGCTGCGACTTCGAGGAATGCGCCCCGCGGCTGGGGCTCACGCACTTCCCCGGGGGCGTCGAGGCGGAATACCTGGGCCGCGTCTTCAGGGTGACCGAGGACGGCGTGGAGCCCGTGGAGGAGGGGTACACGGATCCCAACCACAGGAGCACCCTCATCCACTACGCCCTCTCCAGGGGGGAGGGGCCGCCTGCGGAGGACTTCCTGGGCCTTTACCAGCTGCCCGGGTTCATCAGGGGCAGCAAGTCTCCCGGAAGCGAGTTCCTGTCCGCCGCGATTGAGCGGGCCTTCGGGGAGGGCGGGCACGCCCGCTTCGCCAGGGCAGCCGAGAGCCTGGGAGGGGAGTTCCTGGGGGATCACCCGGCGGGGGGCAAGCTCTGGCTGTTCAAGGTCCTCCCCAGGATCCATATGCAGGTGATCTTCAACGAGGCCGACGACGAGTTCCCCGTCGAGGCTAGGGTGCTCTTCGACTCCCACGCCACGGAGTACCTGGGCTTCGAGTGCCTGGCCTTCATGCACGGGGCCCTGGGCAACGCCCTGGCGGAGGCCGGGGAGCGGATTGCAGGGGCCGGGAAGGCCGGGGGCTGAGGTCCGGGACCGTTCCGGGGCTTTAAGGGACGCGAAGACTGGGGGGCTGATGGCCGGCCCGTTCAGCGGCTTTCAGGGCCCGGCACCCCGGACGGTGCCCTAGCCGGAGCCGGGGAGCGGACGGACTTGGACGTGACGGGGTCCGTCCCCGTCTTTCGGGGCACGGTGCCGTCCGGCGGAACTGGCCGGTCCGCAAGGGCAGGTCCGGCCAGGGGGGACCGAAGTGCCTTTGGAGGGATCCCTAGCCGGCGGATGCAGGTTGCGGGTCATGCGCGACAGTCAGCCTGCGGGTCCGGCAGGCTTCCTGGCCGTCCGGCGGGGTGGCGGGGTCTGTCGCGGATCATCGGCTTTCCGGACGCAGGTACTGACGGTTCCCCGGCCTTCCGGGCGCAGGTCCTGAGGGAAGCCTGACCACCGGCTTCAGGTCAAGAGGGCTCCCCGGCCTTCCGGGCGCAGGTCCTGAGGGAAGCCTGACCTCCGGCTGCAGGTCAAGAGGGTTCCCCGGCCTTCCGGGCACAGGTCCTGAGGGAAGCCTGACCACCGGCTGCAGGTCAAGAGGGTTCCCCGGCATTCCGGGTACAGGTGCTGATGATATCCTGGCCTTCCGTCAGCAGGTTTTGAGGAGGGCCTGGCCTTGCGTCCGCAGGTGCTGAGGGTATCCCGGCTTTCCGGATGCGGTTCTTGCGGGCTTTCTGGCCGACAAGCTGCGGGTCCTGCGGGCTTCTTCCTGGGGCCGCCGTCAGGCTGCGGGTCACGGGGGCTTCCTGGCCGTCAGCCTGCGGGTCCTGGGGGCTTCCTGGCCGTCAGGCTGCGGGTCCTGCGGGATTCCTGGCGGTCAGGCTGAGCGTCCTGGAGCTTCCTGGCCGTAAGGTTGCGGGTCATGCGGGCTTCCGTGCCATGAGGTCTCCGGTCCCGGAGAGCTACTGGTTTCCGTCCTGTCTGGTCTCCTGATAGGTCTCCTCCAGCTCCCGGTTGTTTTCGTTCGCCTGTCCAGCCACGTTCCTCGCGGCCCCTATGGGCTTCTGGGGGCGCATGAGGGGGCTGTCCATGAGGCTGGGGGAGGGGGCCAGGACGGAGGCTCCGCCGCCGGCGGGGGCACCGGGAAGGGGCGCGGCCGGCTCGGGACTTCCGGAGAGCGCCAGGACAAGCACGAGGGCTATGGCCGCTGCCACGACGGCGCCAATGATAATGAACTTCGTCCGTCCGGTTCCCTCCTCGTCCAGGGACATGTGGCCGCCGGGAGGAGTCGGGGGCGCGGGTTTCCTGCCCAGCTTGAAGTCGTAGCCGCATGCCTCGCAGGTGACGGCGGGAAGGGTCACGTTGCCGCCGCAGCCCGGGCAGCGGATAGAGGGTCTGGCGTCTTGGCTCACGGGGATCACCCGGTGTCCCGGCGAGGCTGGGGCTGGCTCTGACCGCGCGGCCGGGAGGCGGGGTCTGGGCCGGGTCCGGACATGGAGTGGCCGGGCCGCCGCAGGACCGGGGCGGCGGCCCGCCCCGCCTGGGCGGGGATGCCGGGGAAAATAGCGTGTTTCAGGGGCCCGTGGCCGGTTGGGGCCGACGGGAGTCAGGGGGCCGATGGCCGTAAGCTGCCGACGGGAGTCAGGGGGCCGATGGCCGTAAGCTGCCGACGGGAGTCATGAGGCCGATGGCCGACAGTGGCCGATGGCCGCAAGCGACCGACGGGTGTCAAGGTGCTGACGGCCGTCAGGGGCCGACGGGAGTTAGTGGACATGAGCCGCAGACGAGTTGGCATGGAACGCAGGGTGTTCCGGCAGGCCGGGGACGCCGCGTGCAGGGGGCGGGCTGGGCCGGAATCTGCCGGAAGGGGCATGGGCAGGGCGCGGGTGTACTGGTGAGCCCGGGTCTTCGCGAGGGCCAGTCTGGCCCGGCACGGGGCCGGTCCGGCCCCCTGGCGGGGAACGAGGCCAGCCACAATCATAGCCTTTAGTCTCGCCGAAAGCCACCTCTGGTGAGGGCTGACCGAGGAAGTGCGGATTCGGGAGCGTCTCGGCTTGCAAGGGGGCCAGCGGCCCTCCTTCCGTCCCTGGCCACGTCCCGTAAGCCAGGCATGGACGGCCTACGGTCCGTCTCCCGGGCTCAGG
>JAISFP010000296.1 GCA_031263525.1 Deltaproteobacteria bacterium
TATTTTAGCCATTTGACTTGAATTCAGGTGAAGCATGCAGACCAACGTGGGTTTACTCGGCTACGGGACAGTGGGCTCCGGCGTGGCGAAGATCATATCCATGGAGGACGCCCTCCTGAGCCAGAAGGTCGGCTGGCCGCTCAGGCTGGCCAGGGCCGCGGTGCGCGACCTTTCCGGCGCCAGGGCCTTCCCGCCACCGCCGGGGCTCCTCACCGCTGACCCGTACGATGTCGTGGGCAACCCCGACATCCAGGTTGTGGTGGAGGTCATGGGAGGCCTGGAGCCCGCGAGGACCCTCGTCCTCAAGGCTCTCGAGTCCGGGCAGCACGTGGTCACCGCCAACAAGGCGATGCTGGCCGTCCACGGCCGGGAGATCTTCGAGCAGGCCGCCCGGTGCGGCAGGGAGATCTATTTCGAGGCCGCCGTGGCGGGGGCCATCCCCGTCATAAGGACGCTCAAGGAGGGCCTGGCCGCGAACCGCATCCAGAGCGTCGCGGGGATCCTGAACGGCACCACCAACTACATCCTCACCTCCATGACGCGGGGCGGGGCCACCTTCGGGGAGGCTCTGAAGGAGGCCCAGGGGCTGGGCTACGCCGAGGCCGACCCCACCATGGACGTGGAGGGCACGGACGCGGCTCACAAGCTCATACTCCTGACCGCACTGGCCTACGGGGTGCTGCCCTCCCTCGAGGACGTCCGCCCCGAGGGCATAACGAGGCTCGCGCCCGCCGACTTCAGGTTCGCGGAGGCCCTGGGCTACGTGATAAAGCTCCTGGCCACCGCCGCCGCGCATCCTGGGGACGGGAAGCTCGAGGTGAGGCTCCAGCCCGCCATGATCCCCAGGGGGCACCTGCTCGCCGGTGTGGGCGGCGCCATGAACGCCGTCATGATCCGCGGCCACGCCTCCGGCGACATCTTCCTCTCCGGGGCGGGGGCGGGCATGATGCCCACTGCCTCGGCGGTGGTGGGCGACATAGTGGAGATCGCGCGGCTGGCCAGCTCCCGGACGTCGGTGACCAAGCCCTCCCTGGGCTGGCACAGCCTGAAGGCAGAGACCGTGAGGCCCGCCGGCGAGATCCGGAGCCGCCACTACCTGAGGTTCTCCGTCATAGACCGGCCCGGCGTGCTCGCGGCCATCGCGGGGGCGCTCGCCCGCCGCGACGTCTCCATCGCCCAGGTCATACAGAAGGAGGCGGACCCCGGCACGGGCCACGTCCACCTGGTCATGCTCACCCACTCCGCGCCCGAGGGGAGCCTCAGGGCGGCCCTGGACGACGCCGCCTCCCTGGAGAGCCTGCTCGGGCCGGCCATGGTAATCCGCGTCGAGGAGTTCGCGGGAGGCTGAAGTCCTTCCGCGGAACGGCCCGGACTGCAGCCCGGGCCGAAGACGGATCGGGCGCCCGGGACGCCGGAGTGCCGCCCGGCCCGGAGGGGCCGCGGCGGAAATGCCGGCCGGAATGCCGGCTGAGCCGCGGAGCGTCCGGGACGAAGGGACGGTGCCGCCGTGAAATCTTCCGCGCCTTTCTCCTCCGCCCTTGCCCTGGCCGCCGGTCTCTCCCTTACCCTGGCATCTGCCGAAAGCTCATCCCCGGCCCTTGGAGCGGGACCTGCCCCGGACTTTTCCCCGGAAACTGCCCGTGCGCAGGCAGTCGAGCCGGCCCCGGCCGGCACGGCCGCACGGGAACCCCGCGATGCGGCCCGGGCTTCCCCTGCCCAGCAGACGACGCCGGAAGGCCCGGCCTCTTCCCCCGCTGACGGCGAGGCGCCCCCGGACACCGGACTTCCCCCGGAGACCGAGCCCCCGCCAGCAGTGCCGGTCCGGCGGATCCTGGACGACTTCCGGACAGACGCCGCCGCCGCGGCCGCCGCCTACGGGAGGGAAGGGGGCGTCGTCGTCACCGGCGCGGAGATACTGGGCACAATCGAGGCGTCGGAGAACACGTACGTCATTGTTCTGGGCGTTCCAGCCGAGACGAGATGGGAAAAGGGTGCCGGCGCTCACGATCTGAGGTGCCGGGTCGAGACGCCCGCCGGCCTCCCCGAGACGCGGGAAGCCCTTCGCGGATACCGTCCCGGAGACACGCGGCTGTTCACCGGCATGTTCCTGGAAATGCGTCCCGGAGGCCCGACCTTCTCCTGCTTCGACACGGCAGCGATGGACGCCGCCGTCGAGCGCATCAGATCTGGCAGGTAATCCTGTCCTGACTGCCCATTCCCTTGCGGCGGGCGACTGACATGCTCCGGAGCATGGCCGGTCTGAACGGCGGAACCGCCGAAGGTCAGTTTCCCGCGAGGAGCCTGAACACTTGCGGACTATCTTTCATGTTCCCCTTTCATTTTAATGTGGCAGCTATTCAGATGCCCCCTCCCAAGGGGAACTCAGCTGTGGGTTCTTTCCGGACAAATGCCCTCGGCATAAACTCTCCACCCCCACATAAAGCATCAGCTGTTGACTCTTCAAGTTCAAGGGGTCCTCATCAGAGCCCTCTTCCTCCGAAAAGGTCCTCGATAGAGAAGCGCTGAACAGTTATTCTCAGCCCTTAATCTGGGTATCTGTTCACAGACGAACGCACGGGTAATACGGAGCGACCCAGATCATCCTCATTCCTGGTGCAGGGCGGCCTTCCTCCAGGTCCAGAGCGACCTTCCTCCCGGTCCTGAACGGTCTTCCTCCGTGTTCGGAGAGCCTTCCTGCGGGATCAGAGCCGCCTTCCTGGTGTTCCAGGCCGCTCCCATCGTTGCCAGGGCGACCTATCCGTGAACGGATACTAATCTGGTAACGCCTCACCCGCCCGACGGCCTTTCGGCAGACAGCCCGCCCGGGCGGGCCCGGAGCATTTTTTCCCTCCGGTCCCTTGCGGATCCCGGGGGCTCGAGGGTCGGCCGCCCGCCCCCGGCGGAGGAGATATGTCGCCAGCCGCCAGCCACTTACGCCTGAGGAAGAGTTTCGGGAAGACCGACAAGGTCGCCGAGATGCCCAACCTCATCGACATCCAGCGCCGCTCCTACGACCGCTTCCTTCAGAAGGACACCGATCCCGACAAGAGGGGGAACTTCGGCCTGCAGGCCGTGTTCAACAGCGTCTTCCCCGTTGACGACGACCGGGGCAACGTCAGGTTGGTCTTCAAGGAGTACGCCCTCGAGGACGCCAGGCGCGACATCGACGAGTGCGTCTCCCAGGGGATGACCTACGAGGCGGTCCTCAAGATCAGGGTGGGCCTCGAGATCTGCCGGTCGGGCGTCTGGGACGAGGGGGCGGGTGCCCCCGGCGGGAGCAGCGACCAGGGGGCCAGGCAGAAGCCCAGGGAGAGCTGGATCTGCTTCGGCGCCCTCCCGCTCATGACGGAGAAGGGCACCTTCATCATCAGCGGATCCGAGCGGGTCATAGTCTCCCAGCTCCACCGCTCGCCGGGGATCTTCTTCGGCCACGACCGAGGCAAGACCCACTCCTCCGGGAAGATCCTCTACAGCGCCCGCATCATCCCCGCCAGGGGGTCCTCGCTGGACCTTGAGTTCGACCCCAAGGACTTCGTCATCGCCCGCATAGACCGCCACAGGAAGTTCCCTGTCACGCTGCTCCTGAAGGCGCTGGGCTACACCTCCAAGGAGCTCCTCGACTACTTCTACGAGAAGGAGTGGATGATACTGACCGAGAACGGCGTGATGCGGCGGCTGCCCACCCCCGAGCACTTCCTGGGCTCCGACTTCCGGACGGACGTCCCCAACCCCTACTTCAAGCCGCTTCCCCCCGGCGCGACGCAGGAGGAGAGGGAGGCCCGCGACCCCGAGTCCGTCACCGAGTACCTGGTCCAGCGCTCCGAGCGCCCGACCCGGATTTTGCCCGAGGACGTGAAGAGGCTGAAGTCCCACGGCGTCGACACCCTCCCGGCCCGTCCCGAGGACTTCATCGGCAAGTACGCCGCCGAGGACGTCTGCGACCCCGTGACGGGCGAGGTGTTCCTCGAGATGAACGAGGAGCTGGACGCCGCGTCCTTCCCCGAGACGCTCGCCAG
>JAISFP010000349.1 GCA_031263525.1 Deltaproteobacteria bacterium
ATGGCGAGGAGGGCGTCCAGGTCGCACCCGGTCTCGGGATCGTCGCACAGGAACTTGAGCCTGATGGTGGCGTAGACCCTGTTCCTGTCGAGGATGTCCGCTATATGGAGCGTCCCGTCCTTCAGGAGGCGCAGGTCGTAGCCGAAATAGCTCATCGCCAGGTGCTTGTCGGAAGGCTGGGGCCCCCTCTTGCGCATGGCTGCCTGTCGCTCTGGAGTCCAGTGGGGGGCAGGCGTCTCCTCGCGCTTTCGTGGCTTGAAAGCTGAAGCGTAGAGCTCGGCGCAGGCGGCGTTCACCTGCCCGTGCTCTCCTCGGCTTCCCCCCTCAGCAGCCCGATGGCCGCCTTCAGGTGGCCTGCGGCGGCGGACTTGCCACCCTCCTCGACCAGCCTGTCCTGGCAGAGCTCCAGGACGTCCGCTACCCCGCACCCCTCGCCGAACCTGATCGAACCGAAAGCCCCCTCGGGGCCGCTGATGGTGTACTCGGTCATGTTGTCTCCTTCGGCGGCACCCAGGCCGCCCGGTTCAGCCACCCCTTCAGGAACACCTCCTGCTCCGGATGACTCTTCACGATAGCTCGGTAGTTGGCCGCCTGCGCCTGGCAGAAGTTCTGCAGGAGCGCGTCCTCCGGGGCCTTCGACACGGCCAGCCTGGTCTTCGGGCCGAGCACCCCATCCACCGCCAGGTGGGAATTCAAGGGGGGCAGATTCAGCGCCCTCTGCAGAAGCTTCCTGGCCGTTCCCTCGCCGTTGTTCACGGCTGTGTCGAACACCTTCCACAGGATCCGCCCGGTCAGGACGCCGGAGAAGAGCTCCCAGAAGTTCACCCGGTAGAACTCCGTCTCCAGGTTGTCCATGACGGCGCTGCCCCTGAACTTCGAGTCGATGAAGGCGGCCAGCTTCGGGCGGCCCTTCGCGGGCAGGTCGGCCCACTCGCCCTTGGCGGCGTCGATGAAGGGCCACCCGTCCCAGTCCTGCCAGCTCTTCCGGGAGATACCCCTGAACGTCTCCTTACCTCGGTCCCTGGGATTGTCCACGTAACCGCCCTCGAACTGCTTCACCTTGGCCATTGCCTTCTCGAAAAAGTCTGTCATGGTCAGCCTCCGAAAAACTTCATAAGGGTACCGGTCACCATCGCCGTGCCGATCGTGCATACCAGCGAGGACTTTATCACCGTCTCCCGCATCGAGTTGACCGTCTGTTTCAGCTCCATTATGACGCCCTCCTGCGTGACCAGCCTGGTCTCCTGGAGGTTCACGCGTTCCGCCAGGCTCCGTATCTCGTGCAGCATAGCCGTCTGGGCCGCCTGGCCTTCCCTTATGGAGGTGAACGCCTCCCCTATGTTCCGCGCGTTCTTGTCGATGGTGTCTTTTCTCTCGGCAAAAACGGCGGTCAGGACGCCGATGTCGTGATGCATCTTGGACATCTTGTCGTTCAGGTCCGTCCGCATCTGCGACCGTTTCTCGTTCAGGTCAATCATGCCGGCTTCAGCTGCCATGAACGGTACCTTTCCCCGGCATGCCGGGAGGCGGAGGTCAGGCGAACAGGACCCTGCCCAGGTTTGGCGCGGCGCGGGTTCCGGACGACCTGGCGCGCCCTAACTCCCCGATGCTGTTGATCCCTACCGCCCACGCCCGGCCCTGAAAATCAATGAAAAAGCAGTTGTTTACTCCCGGGTAAACGGCGGAGAACAGCGGCAACCCCGAGGTCGACCCGTTGTTCATTTCGGTTTCGCTCCCGTCTTCCAAGCCCGCGCGGCATAGCTGCCCGTACTGGTTGCGCCCGCAATCGGACAGGATTCCGGTCGAAGACCAGGCATATATCTGGTAGAAGCCGGCCGCAGCACTCCCGCTCGCATTCATGCCGGAGCCGGTCGAGCCGAAGTTTCTGGTTTCCGGGGATCCGGAAGCCACCGCGCGGCCCAATTGCCCGAATTCGTTGCGTCCGCAGGAGTACATGGAACCGCCTCCAAAACGCATGAGCGCGAATTCGTATCCTGTCGTTATATAGGCGGGAGTATCTGCCCCGAAATTGGCGATCACGCCGTAATTGACTACAGAATTGGAACCCTGCTCGACAACGCGCCCGAGCTGGCCGTAATTGTTTAGTCCGCAACTCTCGGCATATCCGTTGGCCCGGGAAAAATACGAGAAATGGTACCCTGCGGACACGCCGATCACGTCCGTCGGGGGGACCTGCCCCAGGTTTTGATTGGTCCTGCCCCCGTTAGACACGGCCCTCCCCAGCTGGCCGAAAGCGTTTGATCCGCAGGTCAGCGCCCTGCCGTCTTTCAAAAGGAAAATGGCATGGTTGACATACGATGACACCATGGCAGTATTGGCTGTCGCCGCACCGTTAGCCTGCAGGTCCGGCGCGGTTGGCAGGCCGTTCTCGCCCGGCCGCCCGAGCTCGCCGTAATAGTTGTAGCCGCAACTCCACACGTCGCCCGCCGAAGTGACGAAATACGACGCCATTTGGGATGCCGCGACGTAAGCGATATTCGACGGAAGGCCCGTCACCAGCCCCAGATTGGAGGAAGTCACGCTTCCGCTCTCGACAGCCCGCGCGAGCTGGCCGTAATTGTTGTGTCCGCAACTGTAAACCTTGCCGTCTTCAGTCAGAAACAGCGTGTGGTACTGGCCGGCGGCGATCTGCTTGATTTTTATGCCGATCCTGGCGAACAGGGACATCGGCTGGAGGCACAGCATGTCAGCCCTCCTCCCCGGCGGCCCTTGCCTCGGCGTCGGCCTTCGCCTGCGGCAGCGTCTCCCTCAGCGCGGCGGCCTCGGCCTCGTGGGCGTTCCACTGCTCCAGCGCGTAGGGGTCGCCGGCGGCCAGGCCCGCGAGCACCCTGGGCGTGAGGTACTTCTCGTCCAGCTCCGCGAACTTCAGGTCGTACCCGGAGACGTCGACCTCGAAGCACTCTTCGAAGGCGCAGGGCGTTCCCTCCGCGTCCCTTGCCACCCACCAGCGGCTCGCGACCTCGCCGGCCTCGATGACGGACACCAGAGTCAGCGTGTGCATGGCTGAGAACGTCGTCCAGTTGGGGTCCGGGACAAGTTCCCCGCCCTGCCTCATGAGGATCCGCGTGTCAGAGGGGCTTCCCTCCTTCGTCACGAGGACGGATTCCCAGTCCCGGAGCGAGGCCCAGTCCGGTTCCCCGGAAGTCATCGCATGGACCGATATCACGTAATGCGGCTGTGACGTGCTGAACCCCACCTGTACCCTCCTGCCTTATGCCGTGTAGGTTATCTGGAAGCCTACGGCGGCGGTGACGGTCCCGCTCACCCCGGAAATGCCGAACACGCATCCCTGGCCCGCCTTGTCGGAAACGTCGGTTCCGGAAGTGCCGGTGGTTATGCTCGTCCAGGCCGAGGAAGCCATGAGCCGGAGCCTCAGCGTCGGGGTCGCCCCGGTGCTGGTCCTGCCGGTGACGTATATCCGGGTGGCGCCGGCAGGGAGCCAGAACGGCACCTCGTCCGCTCCGTCGTAGAAGCATACGGACCCGAGCTCCTTGTAGGGCAGGTCCCTCAGGGCCACGGTTCCGGCAGTGACGGTCGCGCACACCAGCTTGCCCGCGCCCGCCGCGACCTGCGTCTGCATCGTCCCGGCGGTCAGGACCGCCGTCCCGTTGTTCGGCCCGGTAATGACCGTGGCCGACGTTCCGGCGGACCGGACGGTCACCGCCCCGGTGTAGGTCGTTGCCGCCCCGGCGGTCAGTCCCGTCCCGGCTATCGCCAGGGTCCCGGAAGTCAGGGCAACGGTGCCGGCAGTCGCGGTCGCCAGAACGGCCTTGTTCGCCCCCGCCCCGATCTTGTCCTGCTTGGCGTCCACGGCGGTCTTGACCGCGCCGTTCGTCACCAGATTGGACCCCTCGCCCACGGCGGTATCCACCGCCAGAGTGCCCGTCTCCCCCGCGTTCGTCCCCCTTGTGACGACTCCCGTCCCCGCCGCGAGCCTGTCCTGCTTGGCCGACACGTCGGGGATGTCCCCGGCCACGGCGGCGAGGGCGTCGGACACCGCCTTCTCGGAGGGGTACAGCGTCTCGGACGCCTCGTCCGGGTCCGTCTCCAGGACCTGCGTCTTGTTGGCCGAGTCCTCCTTCATGGACATGTCCACGGTGAAGCCCAGGGCCTTCCAGCCGCCGTCCATGAAATAGTATTCGGCCCCGTCCGAGACGTTCGACCACATGTCGAAATCTTCCGTCACCAGGGGTTCCGTCACCCAGGTGACATCTTCCGGACCCCTCTGGCAAACAGCCGCTTCAGTGCCGTCCTTCTTCACGGCCTTCTCGTCCGTGGGGGGGATGATGCCCAGTTCCGTCGGATCCGTGTCGTAGAAGCCTATGCAGTCCCCCCGCCATCTGAGCAGCCCGGCCACCCTGGCCTGGATCTGCTCGTCGGCGTAGTCCTTCGCGTCAGCGAGTGACTTGGCCAGCGCGGCGGAATCTGCCACGAGCTTCCAGTCGTCCCCGTCCGGCTTCGTCGACACGAAAAGCCCGGTCTTCTTCAGCGCGAGCTTGACGGCGAAGGGTTCCGGGGAGCTTCCTGAATAGGACAGCCGGGGGGCCGCGCCGTCCAGGGCTATCTGGCCGGAGTCGCCGGTCCCCGCGGCCTTTATGTAGCCGCCCGTCCCGCCGGTGCCCATGCTGAACACCGGGTCGGTGCCGAAGTCGGCGAACCGGGACAGGGCGGCGTCGTCAAGGAGCCCCCAGGGCTCCCAGTCCGCCTCGAGCGACGCCCCCGTTCCGGAGAGGGTTCCTGCCCTGACCCACACGGCGGTGGCGGAGGCGTTGAAGCAGAACTGGAAACAGGCCATCTCCTCGGAATCATGGCCCGCGGACAGCCAGCACGGGGCGGTGACGGGGACATTGGACGGCTGGAGCGCGAAAACCTTGCCCGGACGCACCATGCCGTCCGCGTCCAGGGGATCCGGCTCGGTCAGGTAGGAGCCCAGGGCGTTAAGCGCGACCGCCGCGGCCCCGTCAGCCGCGACCTGGGCGTCGTCCCCTGCCTTCTGGGCGTTCGCGGCGTCCTGGGCGGCGCTCGCGGCATTGCCCAGGGCGGTGTCGGCGGTCGACTGGGCGGCCTCGGCGGCTGTCTGAGCCGTTTCTGCGGCCGTCTGGGCAGTTTCTGCGGCTGTCTGGGCCGTTTCCGCGTCCGTTTTCGCGGTTCCTGAGGCGCTCTGGGCGGCCGAAGCCGCCGTCTGGGCCGTCTCGGCGGTCGTCAGGGCCGTTTCCGCCGTTGTTTTGGCGGTTCCGGCGGTGGAAAGGGCCGTGGAAGCCGCCGTCTGGGCAGTTTCGGCCTCCGTCTTGGCCAGGTTGGCGGCGCTCTGGGCCGTCCCGGCGGCCTGGGTCGCGGCGGAAGCGGCGTCAACGGCCCCGTCGACGGCGTCCTTGGCCTCCTGGGCCTTCGTCACGGCCCCTCCAGCCGCAGTCTGGGCCAGCTGGGCCGCCGCCAGGGCCGCGTTGGCCGTCGCCAGGACCGCCGGATCGCCGGATCCCCCGCCCCCGCCGGAACCGCCTCCCCCGAGTATGCCTCCGCCCAGGATGCTCATGGGATCACCTCGCCCTGGGAGACTATGACCCTCGCCTCTCCGACAAAGTCGGCGGCGGCCTCGAACCTGAACAGCTCTTTCGCCGCGCACACCGTCGCTATGTCGTCCTCGGGGCCGAAGGCGTAGAGCTTGACGAACACCCATTCGCCGTCCCCGAGGGAGTTGGAGAGGATCACCCCTCCGGCCCAGGAGCCGGCAAGCGACACGCGGGCCGCCCCCGGCCCGTTGTTCCCCGCGTTTCCTGCGGGATATTCCGCGGAGACGTCTCCCGTGGTCGTCAGGACCGATCTCCGCAGGATGCTGCTAGGCATCGACAACCTCCTCCCACGCCGTCCCGTCAAACTCGATCAGGACGCCTGCCGCCAGGACCCTCTGACCCTGCGCGGGCGCGTGATACCTCCATGAGGAATAGTAGACCGCGATCTGGTTGCCGCGTCCTGCCCATGCCCCGGTCGACCCGGACGCGGGTATGACGTAGCATGCCCCCCTCGCCTGGCCTCCCGGAGGGGCCGTGACGGTCCTGGAGACCGCCTCCGGGACCCAGGGGGAGTGGACCGTCTCCACCACGTTGATCTGGAAGCTTGCCAGGGTCCCCAGCCTGGAGGAGAGCGAGAACCGGAGGGCGTACGCCTGGGGCGTGTAAATCCCCGTCAGGGGGAGCGACACCCCGTCCAGCCCTTCCGAGACCGATGCCGCCGTCCAGGCCGAGTCCGGAAAGATCTTCTCGGCGATTTCCGCCCGGCACGTCGTGCCGTCCTCGGGCAGGTAGTCGCCCTCGGTGTTCGGAATTGGCCTCACGGTATTCTGGCGGTCCCGGCGCGACCATGTCAGCGTGTTCGCCCAGGCCGCGAGGGTCTTCGGGCGGTACGTCCCGTTCACGCGCACGTTCGCGGGAGCGACCGGCCTTCCCGCCCTGTTGGCCAGGACGAAGGACACCCCCGTCGACTGCCCCTGCGGAAGAAGTCCGGACGGGGAGAACGGCTGAAGCAGCATCGACGCGGTCTGCGACGTCACGAAGACCTGCGTCACGGCGTTGTTGTAATTTCCGGTGAACCAGACCACGGCCCCGGCCGCGTGGGGCGCGGGCACGGTGTCGAGGCATCCCCTGCCCACCGTGAGTATCCTGTTTGTCCGGTCGTAACTATACACCTGCATGAATTCAGAGTCAACCAGGACAGGCTCGTTAGGCTCCACGTCCTGCATTATGCCTTCGGAAATCTTTATCTGTGTCTGGACGTCGTCGAAGTCCTCGGAGACGATCCCGTAGTCCGTGAACGCCAGGCTCCGGTCGGGCTGCCACTGGTTCGCGGAGTCCCGCAGGTTGACCTTGAACCCGCTCGTCATGCCGGAAGGCTGCTGGGCCACGACCGCGACGTACCCGAACCCCGGCGGCTGGTCGGACCAGGAGCTGTCGTTGTCACCCGTTATGAAAAGCGACACGAAATAGTAGGGGAGCTCGTAGACGACGCGGCCAGACATCGGGCGGGGCGTGTAGTCGGGCGGGCTCCAGCCCGACTGTATCTCGCTGAACGCGGTCGAGGGCATCCCGTATATGTCCTGGACGCAGTCCAGCCGCACCCGCCAGTCGGTGGAGCTTCCCTGGGACACGTGGGTCACGCGCATTATCATGCTGTCGATGCCCAGGGGAGGCCAGGTCAGGACGAAGCAGTCGCCCATCATCAGGCCCGCCGCCGTGCGGTTCGCCTCCAGCGAGCACCGCGCGAGCCCGCTCGAGTACTGGGCCAGCTCCCGCAGGGCTATCCTCCTCGCCAGGGCCTGCGTCGGGACGGCCTGGTAGTTCAGCTGGGTGGAGTTTATCGCCGGGTTCAGGGCGAGCGCGGCGGTGTTCTTCTCCGTCACTGACTGCTGAACCCCGGTGGAATAGTCCTCGAAGACTATCACCACCTCGTTTATCAGCTCCTTCGGGTCCGGGCGGGAAAAGTCCGTCAGCCGGATTATGCTCGACGCGTCAAGGGTGGCGAGGCTCGCCGGGTCGTAGTCCTGCCGGATCAGCTTCAGGGAGTACCGCCCGCTGGTCGGGTCCATCTGGAGCTGTCCGTCTATTATGTTGCAGATCTCCCCTATGAAGTCCTCCAGGCTGGACGTCTGGTCCCATCTGGGGCAGAGCCCGAACCCCTCGGTCTGGAGCGTCCCCGCCACGGCCCGGAAACTGTCGTAGTCTATCTCCCCCCCCTCCACGCCCAGGCCCCATTCCTGGTTCAGGAGGCATTCGGCAATGATCTGCGCCGGGTTCGCGAAGGCCCCGGCTATGACGGAGTTCGCGCTCGGTATCACTGCCGGGAACCTCCGGACCACGAAACGCCAGGGCTTGGGGTAGGGGTTCATGGAGCATATCATGAAGTTCTCCAGGACCACGCTCACGACCCCCCTGTAGGCCGGGCAGTCCGACCCGAGGATGCCCGCCAGGAAAGCGTTCTGACCCTGCCCGGAAGATCCCGACAGCACCTCCAGGTGCCCGGCTATCCCGCCTTCCCCGTCCTCGCCCCCGAACAGGCCGGGAAGGTTGATGTCCAGGGCCCCGTTCGACAGGTTCCCGGACCACACGGTCTTGTCTCCCACTATCATCCTGACTATCGCGTCCACCGGGCCGTGGCACAGCGCCATGTGGATGCTCGCGTAGTAGCGGTACCCTACGGTGTATTCCTGCCCGCGCTTGCCCCCGCCCATCAGCTTCCCAGCCTTTCCAGCGCCGCCTCGTACGCCTGCCGGACGTACTCGTCGAAAACCTCCAGCTCGCCCACGGGGATGCCTTCCGAGACGAACCGGGCCCAGTCGATGCCCCTCCGCCTGAAATATGCCCTGGCACCCTTGTTGCAGTCCCCGGCCCTGCGGGTGTCCGAGGGGAGAATCACGACGTCCGGGTCGACCTCGTAGGCTATCTCGGCCGTCACCATCATTTCTTTCCTCCGGACTTCTTCCGGATGGCGGAGACGAAGGGGTTGCCCCACCAGACGACGTTCGGCTGGGTCAGCCACACGGTTCCGAAGACCACCGGGACGGGCGAGGACTGGGAGGCTATCGGCAGGTCCTTGTCACCTATCGACCCCGGCTTCGCGTTCTGGAGCTTCGGCTTCGGCCGGAGAAGGGCCGAGACCAGCGTCATCGCGACGTAGACTATTATCCATGCCCACATGTCAGGACCCCAGCGAGTCTCCCGTGAACGGGTTCTTCAGGGGGATGTAGGGGAACCCCCCGAAGTTGAGGTTGTTGGAAAACTTCCCCGCGCAGGTCGCGAGGCTCTTGTCACACCCGGCGGACAGGTCGGCGAAGTCGCCCGCCTTCAGGCCGGGGACGCTCCCGGCAAGCTGGATCCAGCCGCCGGAATCGTCGATTATCAGCCTGTACCTCGCCCCGTACCTCAGCACGCCTCCTGTGTGATAGCCGGCTGTCGGGGCCCCCTGGAACTGTATCCTCCCGCCCTGCACGGCGGACGCCATGAGCCGGCGGGTGTGCTCCGCCCTTATCACGCGGCACCGTCCGTCGTAGAGGGAGTAGGGGCAGATTATCTGGTAGTTCCGCCGGAGCCCCGCCCGCCTCAGCATCGTGAATATCGGCTCGCAGGTCAGGACGCACTCGTCGTTGTCCGAGCCGAAGACCGGCTTCGTGACCCTCCCCGCCCAGACCAGGCGGAACTCCGCCAGCCCCTCCAGGTATCGGTAGACCCGGACGTTCACGGAGACGGCGGGTATGTCCTCCACGTACGCCTGCGCCACCGGGGAGGAGGCGCGGAGGGTTATCTCCAGCTCCTGCTTGTTCAGCTCGTCGGACTGCTCCAGGTCGCTGTGGAGAATCCAGTCGGCCAGGTAGTCGTACCCGTTCCACGACACGGTCCGCTGTCCGGAGGCGTAGTAGGCCTCCGCGCCCCCGGAGAACTGGAACAGCTCAGCCGGGGCCGAAGCGTCCGGGCTCCTGTCGATTACGTCGTACTGACTCAATTCTGCACACCCCTGAGAGAGAGCGAGGTCCTGCCCAGAAGGTCCTGCCGCCTCTCGATCTCGAAGTCGTCCTGGTCAAGGCGGCAGAGGACGACGAACCCTATCCGGGATATCTGCCCGACCGGGACGGAGCGCGGCCAGGTCCGGTCCGTGAAAAGCAGGAAGTCGCCCCCCTCCGTCTCCATGTAGGACGTCACCCTGAAGACCAGCCTCTCCCCGTCCGCAGTCCTCAGAAAGAGGCGGTTCCTGCACGCCGTCTCGGAGACGAGGAGCCCGTAGGCGGCGTTCTTCACGTAAATGAGCGTCGTCCCGGCCTCGATCCCCCTGGACGGCAGCAGCTGCTCCTCCTCTATCAGGGCCCAGAAGCTTCCTGCCCGCGCCCCCGCGCGGGCCACCCACGCCTTGAAGGCGTTGGCCTCCGCAATGGTCCCGAAAAGCACGTCCCGCGCCTCCAGCGAGTCCGTCGGCCAGTTCCGGCGCGGCGTCCTCACGGGGAGCCCCGTGCCGGAATCGTACATGTTGAGGCTCCAGGACACGCTCCTCTTTCGCTGGGAAGTCCAGTCGTGCCGGAAGGGGAACACGTCCTTCCCCTCCAGCATGTCCCCGTCGCCCGCGGGCGGGGTGTCCTCCGGCTCCTCCGCCTCGAACGCCAGGGTCGCCTCCGCCAGGGAGCTGGTCAGGAGGCCCAGCGAGCTTTCCGTCTGAGTCATTCTGCACATCTTCGCGGGTATGAGGTACCCTTCTTCAAACTCCTGCCCGACGGGATTCGCGAACGTGACCGAGCCCGGGGAGACGGACAGCACCTCCACGGCCTCGCACCTGTGGGCGTCCTGCCACACCACCGCCGGGGAGCCGGGGGCGAAGCCCCTGCCTTCGGTGTGACATTCGGCCGAGACCTCCCCCGCCAGAAGCGGGCGGTCCAGGGCGCTCTTCATCCACCATACGGGCACCAGGAAAGTCCGCGCCCCCCATCCGGCCAGCATGGAGTCCAGAAGGTTCAGCGTCTCCCCGGACTCCAGGATGCCGTACTCCATGCTCCACCTGGGGAGCCTCCGCATCCTTATCCTCTGCTCGGTGCCGTCCCTGGCCTCCAGGACGTCGGTCCAGTAGGACAGCCGCTCGACGACCTTCCGGCTCCAGTCGGGGGGGACGGAGAACGTCACTATCCGGCTCCCCGTCACCCTCAGCGTGACGGGCTCCCCCTCGGTGAACTCGAAGACGAACCGCCCGTCAATCCGGGGCGGGCCGTCCATCGCCACCAGCAGCTCCCCGAAAACTGACGTCAGGGCCAGGACGGCTTCCGGCAGGTCGAATCCCGAGAGCATCAGCCCTTCGGCGTCGAAGGACCCTATCTCCGTTATGGAGACTGTCTCCAGGAAGGCGTTGAACACCTCTATGGTGTAAGTCGCCTTCTCCGTCAGGTTTCCCACGTCTATCAGGGACGGGAGAATGTGCATCCGGTAGTAGAAGTCCTCGGAATAGGAATGCGAGCCTGCCCCCCCGATCTCCCTCCCTTCGGGGAACGTCTGGTCCTCCCTGGCCCGCGCTTCCGGAATCCCCGTGAGGGACGGCTCCTCCCCCGGGGCGAAAAGCCCGGTCGCCGTCCCGGAAGCGATCGGGAAGTTCGGGACCGTCACCGCGTGGAGGGGCGACGGCATGTGAACGGCGTCGAAGACGTTAGCCATTCTTCAGCACCGCGTAGCCCTGGTTGTAGCACTGGTATATGTCGGGCACAATGCCCACCTTCGCGCTTGCGGGATAGGTCACCCAGGTGTCCGGACCCAGGACGATCTCGTCCTTCGGGTAGTAGCTGTCCACTTTGGTCGCCCTCACCCCGGCGAAGTATCCCGCCTGCCCCTTGTACCTTATGTCTGTCCCGTCGGACGCGTAGACGTATATCGGAAGCAGGGGGGCCGTCCCGCTCCACGGGTTCGGCATCGGCATGTTCATCGAGGAAAGTTCGCCCCCCTGCCCGTTGGCCGGGGTCACTGTGCTGCTGTTGAACGTGAGTCTCAATGACGTGCATCCCCTTTCCATGCCCGGCCTGGTCACGTTGTTTCCGCACATCATCCTGTAGAGGTTGTCCGGACTGACCTTTCCGTCCATGTCCAGGTCGGGGCAGTAGAATCCGGACGGCCAGAATGACGCCAGCGAGGTACTGCCGGAATTGTGACTGTAGCCCGCGTACGCCCCGAATATGTTCACGGAGGTCTGGGCCGCCCCTGCCGGAGGGATGAAGCACTTGCTGTTCGGGGCTATGAAGTCACCGCCGGTGAAGTCGAGCGACTTCTCCATCGAGCCGAACCCCATGTGGTTGAACAGGAGCGGCCTCTCCTCCACAGCCACGTGAACCCACAGCCTGCCTTCCGAAGTGGTTCCGGAATACATGTCGAGGCCGTTGAAGGTCAGGGGGAGGCTCCGCCATACGGTCATCTTGCATATGCCGGGATGGGAGTCGACCGCCCCGACCGTCCAGCCCGTGGAAAGGTACCCGTCCATGTATCCGTGAAGCTCCCCGTTCCCGTATCGGCTCACGGAGTAGTTGTACGAGTAGAAGATCAGGTGGATGTAGCAGTCCCCGGCAGGATCCTTGACGACCATCCTGTGGCCCTCGTACTGGGTCCCGTCCGCGATGCTGACGTTGTCGTCCATCGCGCTGAACATGAAATAGCCGCTTCCGGGCGTGTATATCGCCGTGTTGTTGTTGCGCGGCTGTTTCATGGTCACAGTGTCCACGAGCACTTTCTCGAAGCCGCTCTCCTCGCAGAAGTCGGCGAGATCAGACCTGAATATCGAGAGGTCCGCCGGGACCGTGCGCTTGAACATGGCTACTCCAGAAGCATCGCCGCAGAAGTGTTGTTTGCGGTCGAGAGTTCCCGCTGTATCAGGAGATATTCCCGCCCGCCGTACGTGAGGATGTCCCCGCCGGACGCCCCCCATGATGTCACGTGGCACAGTCCGTCCGGTTCCCCGAAAGTGCCGGACTCGTTGCCGTTCAGGCAGTAGAATATCATGTTGGTGATCGGGTACCTCTCCACTCCGGTCCTGTCCTTCAGCGGCTTGTACCAAAGGGGGTAGTCGGAAGTCGGGTACATCGAGTAGGGCCAGATCTGGATGCCGTACCCGCGCCCCCCGGACGGCCCGCTTGCCGTCGGCGTCGCCTGCCACCTGCCCGAGGGGCAGTACAGCCATCCGGAGGGGACGGAGGACGCCCCCCAGGGACATCCGCCGGTGTTCACCTTGTAGTCCTGCGTGGTGAGGTTGTTCCCCGCTATCCAGAGCGGGTAGGCCCACTGTCCCGGCATCCCGTAGGGCAGGATGAACCCGCAGTACATGGACCCCCACCTGTCGTTGTGCCGGAACGCGCCCATGAAGCGGCGGGGGGAGGCGGTGAGCCAGTACTCTATCGGGTTGCGGTGGAGCGGCACGTAGATGGAGCTGACGCTCATCGGGTTCCGCCCGTACGACATCACGTCCGAGTCCGGAAGCCAGCCCGCCGATCCCTCCAGGCCGAAGGAGTACAGGTCCTGCAGGGTGTTCTCCATGTACATCATGTGGACGTAGATGTTCCCCTGGCCGGAGACGTCCGTCCCCCGGAGCTGGATGGCCTTGACCGCCGAGCTCGCGGTGGAGGTCTGGCCCTGGTCGAGCGTGTCCCAGCCGTTGTCCCCCACGAAGGCCAGGAGAATGTCCCAGAGCTCCGCCGCGCCGGACGCCGTGCCGTTCGTAGTCGCCATCAGTTCCCTATCATCGTGAGAAGGTTCCGCTTCTCCCGGACGTTGGACTTCTGCACCTTGCGCGAGAAGTCCGGATGGTCGAGGACGATCTTCACCAGCCTCTCCTTGTCGACCTCGGCCTTCACGCCTATGTCCACCTTGACTTCCTCCCTCGGGGACTCGACGTACCTTGCCAGCGCGGTCGAATTGTCTATTATCGACGTCCGGAGCGCCCCGGGGTCGCCCACCGGTCCGCCTGCCGCGTAGCCCGGCATGAGCGCGCGGGCGTCCATCAGCCTCAGCCGGTTTATCCTGTCGAGGAAGTCGGCCCCCCAGTACCTGACCGCCTTCGCGCTTATGACGTACTCCCCGTTGGACAGCCTGGCCAGGACCGAGTCGCTCGTCGCCGTCCCCGGCCCCCTCACCATGCCGCCCTCCGCCGCCCCTATGAGCCCGGCCAGGAAGCCCCCTATCCCGCCTCCCGCGCCGCCGAACATGCTCATCAGGCCGGAGGCGATCTGCTGCGCGGCTATCTGCGCGAGGCCCTGGGCGATGTTGTACAGGAACTGCCTCAGCGCCTCCCCCAGGGTGACGCTCCCTGCGGCGATGTCCTCGAGCATGCCCGTGATGCTCGATCTTATCACCCCGTTGATGCTGTTGGCAATCTCCATGAGCGGGCTCTTGAGCTTCAGCGCCTCTATCTGGGCCGCCTCCAGCCTGTCGGCGAAGTCCATCTTGAGGCCCGCCGCTTCCGCCTCGAGACCCAGCTGTCTCATCCCCTCGACGAGCGCGTCCAGCGAGGGCTTGTTCTCCTCCAGAAGCTTCCTCAGCTCCCTTCTTCCCTGCGCCTCGGACATCATGCCCATCTCGACCTTGACGCTGATGATCTCGGCCTTGGAGTTTATCCTGTTTATGAGGTCAGAATACGCCTCCTCGATGGCCGTGAAAGTCTCCTCGTACGCCTTCTCCGTGGCCTTCGCCCCGTCCCTGGTCGCCTTCTCCATCGCCGCCTGGGCCTTCTCGCGCTCCGCCGCCGTCCCGGAGGACATCTTCTGCGCGGACGCCAGTGCCGCCTGGACCTCGGCCTCGTTCGCCGCCAGGGCGGAGCCGAGCATGTCCTCCACGAATCCGGAGATCTCCGTGCTCCCCTTCTTCACGGCGTCCTTCATGTCCTCCACGGCCATCTCGACCCTCAGCCTGGCGCTCTCCGCCTGAGCCGCCGCGAGCTCCGAGGGGTCCTCCTCCTTCTCCTTGGACTTTCCCCCGCCCCCGCCCCCGCCCCCGCCTCTGCCGCCTCCCCCGCCTCCGGAGCCTAAGTTGGCCAGATCCTTCAAGTACTGGTCATAACGGGCGTTGATCTCGTCGAGCTGATCCTTCAGGTTGCCTTCCTGCCCCTCGGCCAAAGATTTTCGAACCTGGGCCACAAACAAGATCACCTGCGCCGCCCGACTTCCTTCCGCCGCGACCTGCCTGAACTTGCCGATGATGGCGTCCATCTCCTCTATGACCTTCTGCTTCGCCGCGATGCTCGACTCGATCGCCGCCTTCTCGCAGATTCGCGCCGCCTCTATGCCGGCCTCAGCCCCTTTCTTGTACGCGGCCTCCTTCTCCTTTTCGGTCAGCTGCGTCCCCTTAAGCTCCTCCGCCCTGATCTGCTCGATCTTCCCCGCGGCGTCCGCGGCCAGGCGCACGCGGGCATGCTGGAGGTCATCTTCCATATCCTTTATCTTGTCATTGAGACTTTTCAGCTCGCTCTCGAACTGCGCCTTCGCCGCAGGGTCGAGCCTGGGAGCGTTGACCTCGCTCAGCAGCTCGTTCAGCTCCTTTATCCTGGGGGCCAGCGCGGACTTCCATCCCTCGACCTGGGTCGCCAGCTCCGTCCCCGCCGCCTGCGCTTCCTGGATCAGGGCCGCCGCGTCGAAGAACTTCTGCCCCTTGAATTCACTGGCGAGGGCCATGACCTTCTCGAGCGCCGGGTCCAGTTCAAATTTGAGAGCGGCGGCGATCTGCTCGGCGCTTGCCACGGAACTTTCAGCCAGCTCCCTGGCCTTGTTCTCCAGGGCCTCGAGCCGGTCGGCCACGCCCCTGAACTTGATTTCTCCGAACAGCTCGTCGAAGTCCAGGCCCTCGGTCGATATCTGGTCCTTCATGTCCGTCAGGGCGTCCTGAAACAGTTTCTCGGCGTATTCCGCGCTCAGGGCCTTGTTCTGGACCATCTG
>JAISFP010000040.1 GCA_031263525.1 Deltaproteobacteria bacterium
TACGGTGAACATAGCAGAAATTCGAGTTGTTCTGGACATTCTGCTACAACCTTACGGAATAAAATCTGTTTGGAGCCAGACCCGGAAAGGTCCCGAAGAGGGGGCAGATGTCAAGCCGGGTTCCCAGCTGGAAGCCATGCGGTCGGTGGAGCTGAACTCCAATGCCGGTGTCGGGCAGACCACGACGTCCTCCCCCAGCGACGCATCCGCCTCCTGACCAGCCAGCCCGCATCCGCCACGTTTCGCCTCGCCTCGGGGGCGCACGCAGAACTCGGCATATCCCGGACGGCACACCCCTTCGTGATAAGACAGCCGTGGCGCGTCTTCCGCCAGTTCGTGCCTCCGGACGGCTGGGTCGCCTATGGACGGGGGGTGTGCCCTTGCGTCTTTGCCCATGCGGCCAAACATAGCTCCACGCGGTGATAAAACCTGTGTCATATTACGGATAATAGTAACCATTCAGGTACCCCTCTATAGAAGACATTTTTCGGGGGAAGAGAGCCATGATGAGGAACCTTTGAAGTTAAAGAGTCAACTATTGATACTTCATGTAGGGGTAAATATTACCCGTTTAATGAAATGTCGGAATCTTCTTCCATAATTTAGTAGCGAATCATAACGAATAGATACCATGACTGGATGTTTGTCCGACATTTCCCCCCTGGACTGATAGCCAAATTCCGACATTTGATTAAACGGGTAATAGTATCCATCGAGGGTATTTAGGTTGGTCAAGATCCCCCTGTTGGGTCCCCATTAGGAAGGTATTACCCGTTAAATTAAATGTCGGAATCTTCTTCCATATTTTGTAGCAAATCTTAGCGAGACGATGCCAGAAATGGAGGTTAGACCAACATTTCCACCCCTAGACTGATAGCCCAATTCCGACAGTTGATTAAACGGGTAATACCTGAATGGTTACGGATAATATTAGAAGGCGAAATATAAATTGGATAAAAATTGACATTGTTTCATGGCCTAAAAATAAATTTTTAAACAATTGACAGAAAACCGTGACTTTTCAGGTGCTCCCTCTATTGAGGACCTTTTCTGATTTCACGGCAACCCCCCCCCCCTTGACCTTGTCAGAGGCCAGATTGCTTGGGACAAGTGTTTACGCGGACTTGCGTGGATTCGTCCTAAATACGGGACGTTTCAACGCCGAGGGCGCATGGCGCCCATCCTCGAGGGGGGGAGGTTTTTTTGCCGCCGAATCTGTAAAGACACCCGTACGTCGGTATTGTCTTGTCATGACGGCTGGCTCTTGCTTCGGCCCAGGTTCAGACGCCTGGAGCCTCTGCTCAGGCTAACCGTGGCCTCTCGGAGGGCGAGGCTTTCCCTTCGAGTCCGCCGGGGCTGATCTCCCGTCCGAACACCTGGGCGTTGCCTTGGTTTGAGGGAAGGAGGGCTGGACTTCCTCCTGCAGGGGGCTTTCGTCCAGGCCGCGGGACTGCCTTTGAGGGGTGCCTTCGCTCTTGCGGGCATGACCCGGCTGGCTCCGGCACGGCGCTCCGGGAGGAGCCGTGAGACCCGTGAAGGCAAGCCCCAGAATCCCGGCGGGCGAACTCCGGGGCTTCCGAAAACGTGGCTCTGAGTGCCGTTCAGGGCTCGCCCGTCACGGCCCCAGACTGACATGCCCGGCAAGGGGCCGCAGGTCTCGTCGGGGAGTCGGGGCTACTTCGCGTCCCTCGCCTCCCGGTAGAGGCCCTTGATCTTGTCCGCGGCCTTGGCCAGGGCGGCGCGCTCGCCCTCCTTCAGGGGGAGCTCGACCACGCGCTCCCAGGAGCAACCGTCCGGGCCGGGGCGGAGCGGGACGCCGACGGCCACGCCGGAGAGCCCGTACTCCCCCTCGAGCACGACGGAGCCCATGAGCGGCCCGCCCCGCGGGTCGCCCTGGAGGGCCTGGAGGGTCCGGTACATGCCCACCGCCGAGGACCAGGTGGTGGTCCGCTTGGCGTTCAGCTCCTGCCAGTTGGTGTACCAGTCGCGGACGAGGCGGTCGGCCTCCTCGCGCTCGCTCTCCTTCAGGACGTAGGGGGCGCCGTCCACGGTGACCGCGGACCACACCGGGACCTGGTCCTCCCCGTGCTCGCCGATGACGAAGCCCATGGCCCTGTTCGGGTCCACGCCTATGGCCTGGCCCAGGAACCACCTGAACCGGTGGGTGTCGTTGCGGCAGTAACCCATCACCTTGTGTCGGGGCCTTCCGAGCTCCTCCGCGTAGATCATGACGTAGACGTCCAGCGGCGCGGTCGCCACGATGAGGAAGCAGTCCGGGGCGTGCTCGTTCAGCTTGTTCGCGGTCTGGCGGATGAGCTCCAGGTTGGCGAGCAGGTACTCGTTGCGGGACTCCACCTGGGCCCCGGAACGGGCGGCGCACATGACCACCACCTCGCTCCCGGCGACGTCCTCCCAGTCGCCCTCCTTCACCCGGGTCCTGGTCTCCCCCACGAAGCACTCCCTGAGGTCTATCTCGTGGGTGGCGAGCACGTTCTCGTTGGTGTCGATCAGGACTATCTCGTCGTAGAGCCCCGAGAGCCCCACGTGGAAGGCGGTGGAGGAGCCTATCCCGCCCGCGGCCCCTATGACCGTGAGCTTGGAGGGGGAGTGCGGGACGACGGGGGTGGGCAGCTTCTTGTTCTCTAGCATGGGCATCTCCTCGATGGCGCTCGAGTTGGCCGGCCCTGGCTGTCCGGTGAGGTTGTCCGGGCCGGGGGACGGAAATGTCCCGCAGGCCACGGGGGAAAAGCGTTGCCGTCCGGGATCGAAGGGTCCGGGCGCGGCTTTCCCCGGCCGCGCCTCATGCAAGGCGGGGACGGGATCCGGGGCCACCTGGCAGGCCTCCGGCATGTTCAGGGCCCGGACGGCGGCGGACCGGGGCAGGCCGCCGTGACGGGCGTCCGGGAAGGGAGGGCTTTGCGGTCGCCGGAACTGTGCTAGAATCGTGACGGCGGGGCCAGATCGGGCCCGCCCGGCCCTTTCCGGCCCGGGACTGACGTAATCTTACCCCGGATCTGCCGGAAAGCCAGAGTTTTTTGTTTTTCCCTTGCGGGGCGCGGCTTTGAGGCCCCTGTCCCGGGGGCCTGCCGTTCCGAAAACTCGCGAGAATGTCGGGAAACAGCCGGAAAGGGCAGCCGGGAGGAGTTCGGTCGGGCAGGCAGGGAGTTCGGGGAAGTGCAGTGAAGAGAGGGGGGCCAGGGCCGCCGGCAGGGCCAGGCTGACAGGAAAGGGCCGGGATGAGGCGTCAGGCGATGAGGCAGGGCCGGGAGGAAGGCCGGGCAGAGGGAGGCGTCAGGCGAGGAGGCAGGGCCGGGAGGAAGGCCGGGCTGAGGGAGGCAGCGGGAGAGAATAGCCGGAAATGCGTGGGAGATTCACGGGAAAGCCGG
>JAISFP010000517.1 GCA_031263525.1 Deltaproteobacteria bacterium
TCCAGATATTGAAGAGCGGTGTTACTGCTCACGTCAAGAGCGGTCAACTGGTTGGAGCCTACAAATAGCTTTTGAAGAGCGGTGTTACTGCTCACGTCAAGAGCGGTCAGCCGGTTGCCAGATACATTCAGAGTTTGAAGGGCGGTGTTACGGCTCACGTCAAGAGCGGTCAGCCGGTTGCCGGCTACATTCAGAGGTTGAAGGGCGGTGTTACGGCTCACGTCAA
Organism: Deltaproteobacteria bacterium; assembly: GCA_031263525.1. Taxonomy (GTDB): domain Bacteria; phylum Desulfobacterota; class Desulfarculia; order Adiutricales; family Adiutricaceae; genus JAIRZX01. The sequence goes on from JAISFP010000517.1 coordinate 227, forward strand.
GATCGGGCAGCAGGTTGCCATATACATCCAGAGTTTGAAGGACGGTGTTACGGCTCACGTCAAGAGCGGTCAACTGGTTGTAGCCTACATATAGATCTTGAAGAGCGGTGTTACGGCTCACGTCAAGAGCGGTCAGCTCGTTGGAGACTACATCTATATATAGAAGGGCGGTGTTACTGCTCACGTCAAGAACGGGCAGATGGTTACCGGGTACAATTAGAAATAGAAGGGCGGTGTTACTGCTCACCTCAAGAGAGCTCAACCCATTCCATTCTGCTGACAATCGCGTCAGTTTATCAAGGTCTTCGAGGTTTAGAGAACCTTCTAGCCCCCGGAAAGAAAGGTAGAGTTCACCGACTCTGTTGGTTCCGGAATAGTCTACCCAGTCGACGCAGTCAAACTCACCGGGGTTCACTGAGTCACTCCAGTTAAGTGAGCCGTATATGTCATTTTCAGACTTAATTGCAATGAGCCTGTGAATGTCATCGGCACTGTAAACTGTAGCTGAAGCAGCTGACGACATTACAATGAATGCCATGAGGAAGAGAAGGGCAAAAACTGTCGGAAGCCTCATGCACCATGCCCCGGAATTGAAAATCTGAGATTCCTCCGTCTTCTCGTCTGCTCTTGAGACGCTACGAACGGACGATGAAAAGCCAAGTGCCGAATAGCGGTTTTCCATGAGGCACTGCAACAGTCTTGCCATGGCTGATTTCCTGACCGTTAAAAAGAAATTTGTTGGATTTAGCACTCGGGCATGTCAAAATCACGACAGCATGTTTCCAGTGCCAGATCTTGACATTTCGATTCGTCGTGCCGCTGGACAAGGCCTTCCGACATAATGCGGCGTCAAGAAAACTTGTTTCCCTGACTGTCATCCTGCCGCATCCCCGAGATCTGAGGCGACCCCAGAGGTCGGAGGATAACCGGTCAAATTGAGCCGAACAAGAGCCACTAGATGTTGGACCAGAAGCGACAGCAGGAATCAGCCGAGGCTCCCTTTGACGGCTCAGCAACCAGAAGACTTCTATCACTTCCCGCAGGCGGAGTCAACAATGTTCCTTCCGGCGCAGGAGATGGCTGGGCCTCGCCCGCGCGCAGGCATTGTCCCGATACAGGGATAATGTACGAACTCCCTGACGTATGCTTCGGAAATTCCTGATATTAGTTCCATGCTTAAATCTGATATTTCAAATAAATGGCTTCAATTAATATTTAATGATATGTATCATCCTGATTATATAAGTAATCATAATGAATGCTACGGCATGATATTGGATAATTTATAATTGAATAAAATAAGAAACAAAATGAAATTTGCCATATCTATCAACTCAACGAGCATAATAAACCAGTCTGTTTCATTATTTGCAGACAATCAGCAAAATCCTTTGATATATCAACATTTCTCATTACTTTTCTAAAATATACTCGCGAACCTCTCCCAGATACTAACACCAGCGTTTCCTTATTTGAATTGTACCGTCTCCTTTCGTGCCATTTCCAGGGAGGCATATCCAGGACAAAATAATCTGGCTCTCGAATAGCCGGAGAACTTCTAAAGCATCGGTGCCTGTGGGCGACGAAGCGGTCCCTCCGTAAGGAACACAGCCCTGACCAGTCCGGCTCAGAATCCCAAACAGCACCATGCCTCGAGCGAGGCTTCTGGCATCAGAACCCACCCCGCCAGACGTTGCCCGGCAGCTCGAGACGGTCACGGCTTGCCTCCGCCCCGCTCCCCGGCACCGGGTGCAGCCGCAGGTGCGCCGCGAGAATGCAGGGGATGCCGTCCTCGACTCACTCCGAAGGACCGTGGTCCATGCCGCCGTCCGGACCCTCGCCGTACTCTCCGGGGTCCTGACACACAAGCCCCTGCCTGGCCGCCACGGCGTTCAGGACTCGCATGAAGACTTCCGACTCACCCAGGTAGTCGCCCATGCTGACGAGGACGGCACGGAGGTAGCGCAGGAACAAGAGCGTCTTCTCGTGGGCGGGCCCCAGCGTCCGCTCGCTGTGGGAAATCACCCGCCTGAAGAGCTCCGCCGCCCTCTCGTTTTCGCCCAGTTCCGCCAGAATCTTCCCCAGATCCCCCGCCGCGTGAACGGCGACGTCGCTGTCCGGGCCGACTTCCTCGTCCAGGAGCCGCGAGAGCTCCTCGTAGAGGCCCCGGACGGGGCCGGGCCCGTCCCTGAGCCTCTTCACCCTGAGGAGGTTCATGATGGAGTTGACGGTGCCGGTGTGGGCCGCGCCCATGACCTTCACGCTGCCGTCGACCGCCTTCGTGAGTTCGGCCTCCGCCTCCTCCAGCTTCCCGGCGGCGGCGAGCGCGATGCCGTAGTGCGTCCTGTACATGAACGTGAACGGGTGCAGTTCCCCGTACATCTCCTCCGCGCCCGCGAGCGCGGCGGAGATCACCCCGCAGGCGGCCCCGTGGTCCCCCATTGCCGTGAGCACCTTGGCCAGCGCGTCCCCGGCGTCGAAGGTGCCCTGGGACCCCGGTCCCAGCGCCTCGCGGTGGAGCTCCCAGGCGCCTTCCAGCTCCTCCCTCGCCCCCCGGAGGTTCCCGGACGCGGCGAGCGACTCCCCGAGCCGCACGCGGCACTTCAGGGTCCGGGGATGGATCCTCCCGAGCGTCTCGAGAGACGCGGCATGCGAGGCCCGGTACAGCTCGGCCTCCTCCTCCAGGAGCCCCAGCGCCCCGCAGGACAGGGCGAGGTTGATGCGCGAGGTGACGGTCTTGAAGGAGCTCGGCCCGAAGAGCCTCTCGCGTCCGGCGAGCGCCTTCGCGTGGAGCTCTCGGGATCTGGCGAAGTTGCCCCTGCTGGCCTCGGTCTCGCCCAGGGCGTCCGCGACCGAGAGCGCCTCCGGCGAGTCGGGCCCCAGCACGGCCTCGAGCCCCTCCAGGGCGCCGGCCAGGCACTCGGCGGCGCCCGCCTGGTCTCCCAGGACAAGGCGGCACATGCCCACGTCGTGGAGGAGGATCAGGGTCGCGGGGGCATATGGGCCGGCAGCCGCCTCGGAGACCGCATGCTTCTTCTGGAGGGCGGCGAGGGCCCCGTGAAGGTCATGCCCGTCCAGCAGCCCGGAGGCTTCGGGGTCGCCGGACAAGATGAAGTCCTCCTTCATCTCATCTTTAAAGTATGTCTGCTCGGTCATCTGCTTTGCCTCTCTCGGAGAGCCGCCCCAGCGGGGGGACGGCGGATGGAGGGCCGGGCGTGAAGTTCATGGCTCGGCCTGGAAACGCTCCCTGTCCCGCGCCCGTCCTGACTCGGACGTGCGCCTTGTCCCCCTGCCCGGGCTGCCCTGGCTACGGCGTCCAAGACGGAGCCATTCTGGGACTCCAGGACGGCTTCGGGCGAGTTTTCAGTAACTCCAGGCGCTTTCGGAAGTTTTCGGGAGTTTTCATGATATTTCAATAGTTTTCCAGAGATATCCTGAGATATCTGGAACCTGCGGAAGCCTGCGGGTCCTTTCTGGAGCTTCGGGATCTCTCTGGAGATTTGAGAAACTTTCAGGAAATTTTCGGATAATTCGAGAGTTTTCTGAAGATTTCTGGAACCTGAGGGAGCCTGATGTAGCCTGTGGGCTTCGAGAGCTCTCAGGAGCTTCGGGAACTTTCAAGATATTTCGTAAGATTTAGGGAGATATCCTGAGCATTCATGAGCTTCAGGAACTTTCGGCGATTCTTGTGAAGCAAGCAGATGCCGACGTGACTGCCCGTCTTTTCATGACTGCCGGAACCGTCAAGGTCCCCGTCTTGCTCGCCTGCCCTGTCCTGCCTGCCGCAGAGACAACGATACCGGCAACTCCGGCAACTGTCAAGTTTATCCAGACGGAACCAGGGCTTAAATTCTCATAAGCCAAACATAAAAACCCTGAATATAAAGCCGATATTGCTTAAAATGAACACCCTGCCCTTGCCGCAAGCTGGCCATAATGCAGCATTTTTCATGACAGTCCAACATAAACTTTTATAGTTATGTTTGAAGTACTAACAGTTCAATTTTGGCAATATGTTATGATTTATTTTATAAGTTATATTATAGTTCTATACAAAATTTTCAAGTCATACAGCTGCTAAGACGTATTCTGATAAACAGATGCCGCAATATATGGAGTTCAGCACGGCATAAGGCTGATGCCAGCAAGTCCGGCGACCGACGTGGCAGGCGGCCCCACCGGACGTCCTGTCAAGGAGACCGGCGGCCAGAACTGGCAGCTTGCCAGAAACCTTCACGGGCAGTCAGCCATCCCGGAAACTCCGGGCCTCATGCCGCCCGCTTCAGCCTCGTAACCTCATGCCTTCACGCCGGCCTGACACCCCCCGGCTCGCTCCGGACACCAGGGCTCTCTCCGGACACCTCGGCTCGCCATGGCCACGAAAAGGGTTCAGGACCTGAGCGTCTGACCGCTTCCGGCGTTCCCTGCCTGCCCGGACTCCGAGAGCACGGACCGGACGCGATAGAACTTACAGTTCCAGGACTCAATTTCCGTCCGCCGTACATGACAAAGCCGACTGCCCTGCCCGGTCGCGGGCCCGGCCCGACCAGGGGTACTACGCGTCCCCCCAGAAAACATGGCCTGCGGGCCGCGGGAGCGGGGAAGCGGGCGAAACAGACAGCCCCCGGGATGATGCCTGAGAGGGGGGGGGCATGGCGAGCTGCGAGGCCGCAGGGCAATGGCTCTCCCTGAACGGCGCAGAGGGAGCCGGAGGCATGGCACGGCCCGGAGAAAACCGGCAAAGATGCCCTGACGGAAAAAAGCCAGCCTCAGAGGCGCTGTCTGCTTAATCAAAATGATTGCCTCGGCCTGGACGCATTGCGGAACATGGCCATAATTCAGGCGCCGGAGCACGGAAATCGTCGTCCGCCTCGCGCACGGGCTGGCCACGGGCCATGCCGCCTATTTCGGCTGCCAGTCCTGTGGCGACCATCGCCAGAAGGAACTCTCCCCGAAGGCCGTCACGGCCAAGCTTGCGGCAGAGGGTGCGTCTGGCCTGAGCGACTGAGGGCGGGCCCTGAAGAGGGAAATCATCCTGCGGACTGCACGGGTGTCCGCCTGGCGAAGGTCGTCATGGCCCGGCGGACCTACGCTTTCCGTACGAGGTCACCCCAGGGGGTAGGGCATGCAGGCCCCAGCAAAGACGGCCAGGAAGGCGCAGGCAAGGCCGAGTGCCAGGACGGTCAAAATATCCCCGAAGTGGGCACCCCTACCGATACGGCACCTGGTCGAGGGGGCTCTGGAAAGTTGGTCTGCGGACATGGGCATGCGATCCTTTCTTCACGGGTCGGCGGTACGGAGGTCGCGCCGCATGGCAGGTCGGACCGGACCGGGCTGGACCCAGAAGGGATACCTCTAGGCCAGCAGCGGAGAGGGCGTGCCAGCCCGGCCTGCCTCTGCAAGGGCAGAAGGGCGGCCAGCGGGAACTCCCGGACGACCGCCGCGGACGGCGGTCGAAGTGGACAGTCCTTGAAAGGCCAGGCGGCACCCGCAACAACACTTTCGCTTGAAATCATCGTAACACGGCTGATTTCTCCTGGAAATCCTTGCCATGTTACCCGTGCGCTACTGAAGAGGAAAGCGGCTATCGAAAGGAGGTGTCGGAGAGGTCAGCGCCGGCTGGAGAGGAGGAGGAAAGCGAATGTCGGATGAAGCGGCGAAGTAAGGCGTGGCTGATA
>JAISFP010000521.1 GCA_031263525.1 Deltaproteobacteria bacterium
ACATAAAGTATCCATTATTGACTTTTAAGCGTTAAGGTGTCCTCATCTGGGCTCTATTCCTCCATAAAGGTCCTCAATAGAGGACACCTGAACAGTTACGAACCTTTGACGTTGAAGAGTCAACAATGGGGATACTTCATATGGAAGGGAAGAGTTTTTGTAGAGGGCGTTTTGGTTGGAAAGGACTGCAGATGAGCTTTCCTTGGGGGGGGGCCTGAACAATTACGCCAGGTGAACATGGACCTGGATCAGCCGGAGGGGGGCTTGGCACTGCCGGACACAGGATAGACGTAGGAAAGGTAGCAGGCAGGGGACAGGCGGCGTAATATGAGAACCCGACTCCTCGAGTCAGATGAGAGACATATCAGAAGTTAGAGCTGGATTGTGATTTCTGTCGGAGGGGAGACGCCGGTCCAGGAATCGTGCATCCGAAAGTAAAATCTTCTGACAATGGAAACGGATGTACGGAAAGAGAAAGGTTACGAATATTACGAGTTCGGTTAAATGTTATAATTTTGGCTATAGTTCCAGGGGTGAGAAATCAGCGCAAGACCCAATATCTGGTATCTTTTTGCCATGACTCGCATCCATAATGTGGGAAAAGATTTCACCATTTTCTAATATTTATCCGGAAGCGTAATAAATGGAAAGGGTAAGTTTTAAACAGTTGAACAAGGATATGTATGAAGGAGAAAAATTAGAATAAATGATTGATCTTGAAAAATAATAAATTACGTGAATATATAGGACGGAGCGACATAAAGGGAAAATTTGTAAACATATTGAAATAATATATCTGAAACCAAAAAAAATAATCGGATAAAGAAATAGAGTTGAGGAAGATACGTAGAAATGAACTGCTAACATTAAATCAGACACCAGAAACTATGAAAAATGAGGGTAAAAATTAAACAGTGAATCAAAAAAATGGATAATTGACGGCCAAACAGGGAAAGTTGCTGGGTCAGGCCCAGTCAGTCTTGTGGGAGCAGTGGACGGAGGGGGCTGAATTCCGACATAACAGTGAAAAACAGGCGTAGTGGAATGAAATGACGATCTGGACATCAAAATCTGGCAGTATGTTTATGGCTTTAGAACTAGAAAATCACAAACGGATAGATTATTACCCCGGAAATTAAATCTGGCCCTATGGGACCTCTTCACTGTGAGCTAGGCCGTGAAACTGGCCCTGCCCTTCCCCTCCGCCCCTAACCCTTCCCCCAAAGCTCTCACCAATTCAGTACTCGCCCCTGCCCAAAGCACTCTCGCCTCTTACCCCTGCCTGAGAGCCAGATATAATTTCCGTGGTAATAACGTGATCTTTCGTGAGGAAAGGGTCATCCCCCCGGCATGAATTTCTGGGAAGACACTGTAAAAGATCATATTCCATTATCTGGAACACTGATTGTCTATGATTACCTTCATGCCGGCACGAGGACGGCGAGGGCAGAGCAGGCGAATGGCGTTGACACCTTCGACGTATGGGTTTAGGATAAGAACATCCCAGACGTCAGTGGAACCGGTCGGACCAATACGGCATTGTCCTCCTGACCAATACGGCAGCCTTCTGAGGCCATGCCCTCCGCAAGACGGTCTTTCCTGCAGGGCCTGAGCTGAGGTTGACCGAAACAGCCTGCCGCCGCGGACCGGTCCGGGGTTTCCGAACGGCGCACGTTAACTTCAGGCGAGGCAGCGTGCCTGTTCGTTGCCGACACGAGACGATTGTTGGAAGCGACGACCCCTGACCGTATCCTGCTCCAGCGTCATGAGCCAGGAAGGCGTCCTCAAGATTCTGGACGATCCTCAAAGCGGCGGGCCGTTCCTCGTCTTCTCGTCAAGAGGACGGTCAGCTTCCTTTCACAGCCACGAGCGTGAGCCAGCCATTCGGACACGCCATTCAAGGAAGGTTTTCTCATGAGAAATATCTTTATCGCTTCAGCCGCGATTCTCCTGGCAGTCGCTTTGGCCCCCCCGGCCCTGGCCCAGCCCGATGAGCTGGTGGTCTTCGAGGATTCAGGACAGACCGCGACCTACTGCTCCTTTTACGAGAACGAGAGCGGCGACGGTCCCAGCATGGTGAATGTCAAGACGCCAAAAGGGGACTCCGGACTCTTCGTCTTCTTCCAAGAGGTTAAGGACTTCGATATCTTCAAAACCCTGAAGCCCGGAACGCCGATCAACTTCTCCTACAGAGTTGTCTATTTTTTCGACGAGTCTGGCGGAGGCATGATGGCCTATACGGGGGTTACTGAGATCAACCCGGCGGGTGGCGCGGCTGACGCCAGCGCCTGCCAGTACTTCAACGAGAGCGCGACCGACGAGTATTCCGCTGACAAGGTCACGGGTCACTTCTGCGGGTACAAGGCCGGAACCGGCGGGGCCGCCGACACCGTGTCTATCAAGACGGGGAAGGGAATCTACGACGTCGCCCCCAGGCTGGACGGGCTCGAGAAGATGAAAACACTGTCCGAGACAGCACTTGGCACCCCGCTTGCGTATGACATGTCAGTTGTGAAATCGGACAGTTCGCCGCCAGTCATTGCCCTCTCAAGCTACGAGGCCACAGGCGATCCGGTCGCCGGGGCATGTCCCGCGGCCAGGCAGTAGCCATATGCCGGCGCAGACTCGGCGTCTGCCGTCTTATCATGTTGCCTCCGGCATCCCGTAAGACGACAGCCGCTCCCCCCGATAGCGGCTGTCGTCTGTTCCGGCCCAAGTCACCGCACGGCTGAACCTTTCTCGACACAGGATATTGCACGAGCATGTTCCTGCAGAAGCACTTTCGGAGCCTTCACTCAGCAACGTGCCCTTCCGATGGAGTTACGGCAGGGTCATGCCAGACGTCAGCGAAACCCGCCGGACCTAAACGGCAGTCGCCTGTCGCCTGCGGCCCAGCCCAGAGCACGAAGGCCCGTCATTGCGGGACTTGAGCTGCGGAAGATTGGAAAGGCTGCCAATACGGGCAGTCCCTGATGCTTCCGTAACGGCGCAAAGGCACTTCGGGCGAGGAAGTGTTCTTTAACTTGCCCGGCATGAGACGTTGGCCAAGACCGAAAATCCTTGACCGGACCCTGAACCAGTGTCCTGAGCCCGGATGGAGTCCTCGCGCTCCTGGACGATCTAGAAAGAGGCGAGTCGAACCTCGCCTTGACGTCAAAGGAAACAGTCAGCTTCCATTCACGGCCAAGCGCGTGAGCAAGCCCTGCGGACACGTCATTCAAGCCAAGCGGACACGACATTCAAGGAAGGTTTTCTCGTGAGACATTTCACAATCGCTTCAGCCGCGATTCTCCTTACGGTAGCTTTAACCCCCCTGGCCCTGGCTCAGCCCGAGGAGCTGGTGGTCTTCGAGGATACCGGACAGACCGCTACATACTGCTCCTACTACGAGAGCGAGACCGGAGACAATCCCGACGTTGTGTATATCAGGACGCCAAAAGGCGACATGGGACTCTCCACCTTCTTCCCTGAGCTTAAGGACTTCGATCTGTTCAAAACCTTGAAGCCTGGGACGCCGATCAACTTCTCCTACATGGTTGTCTATATTTTCAACGAGTCTGGCGGAGGGATGTATCCCTACGTTGGGGCAAGCGAGATCAAGCAGGCGGGGGGACCGGTGGACGCCAGCGCCTGCCAGTACTTCGACGAGAACGCGACTATCGAGTATTCCGCCGACAAGGTCACTGGCCACTTCTGCGGGTACAAGGCCGGCACCGGCGGGGCAGCCGACACAGTGTCGATCAAGACGGGAAAAGGTGTCTACGACGTCACACCGAGAATGGACGGGCTCGAGAAGATGAAAACCCTGTCCGAGACAGCTGTTGGCACGCCTCTCTCCTATAACATGCAGGTTGTGAAATTTGACGATTCGCCGCCAATCGTTGTCCTTTCAAGTTACGATACCACCGGCGAACCGGTCGCCGGGGCATGTCCTGCGGCCGCGAAGTAGCCAGATGCCGGCGCGGACTCGCTGTCCTCGCCTGCTGTCATGTTTCCTACAGCCTTCCGTAAGGCACCTGCCGCTCCCCAGAGTGTGGCAGGTGCCTGTTCCGGCACAAGCAGCCGCTGGTGTATGCTCGTGAGGACACAGATTGCTGCACGTCTGTTCCCGTACCTGAACAGGCTGATGCATGTGCATGTTCCTGAACAATCTGCTTCGCGGTCTGAACCGGACCCGGCAAAGGACCGAAGAAAAGGATAAGAACTTATGAAAACCTCAGCCCTTTTGGCAATTGCGGCATTCGCTCTCCCTGTTACGTTCGTCGGATTTCTCTGTTTAGCTTCTTCCGCAGGAGCCCAGCCCGATGATCTGGTCGTCTTCGCGGATTCCGGACAGAGAGCGATCTACTGCTCCTACGAGGAAAATGAGACCGGCAGCTATCCTGACATTGTGTATGTCAATACGTCAAAAGGCAACTTCATACTCGACGTCCTCTTCCCAGAGCTTAAGGATTACGACCTGTTCAAAACTCTGAAGCCGGGAACTCCAATCGACTTCTCCTACAGCGTTCTCTATGCTTACGACGAGTCCGGCGAAGGGATGATGACATACACGGGAGTTACCGAGATCAATCCGACCGGGGTTGTGAGGGACACAAACGACTGCCAGAATTTCAACAGGCGAGAGGGAGTAATTTATTCTGTCGACAAGGCAGCTGGTCACTTCTGTGGGTTCAAGTCCGGTACTGACGTGACACCCGACACTGTGTCGATCAAGACCAGTAATGGCGTTTTCTCCGTTATACCGAAAATGGACAGGCTTGAGAAGATGAAAGCCCTCTCCGAGCTCGCGCTGGGCACTCCGCTCACCTTCGACATGAAGATCGAAGACTCGGACAAGTCCAATGATTCCAGAAACAGGTTGCCGCCTATCGTTACACTTTCAAGATTCGAAGCCTCCGGCGAACCGGTCGACGGGGCATGCCCCGCGACCGCGCAGTAACCAGAGGCCACCAATGTCTCGCCGTAAGCGCCTGCAACATTACACCTATGGCCTGCCGTAAGGTATATGTTGCTCAACCTGGGCGCGGCAGATGACTGTTACGGCACTCTGCGCAACGTCTCCTGTGCTTGTTCATGCTCTCTGCGCAACACAGCCGTTGCCTGTTCCGGTACTCTGCACAACACTGCCGTTGCCAGTTCCGACACAAAAATCTTAACGGTTCAGGACAGGCAAGGCAAATACCCGATAGAAATCAGGAGTTTTTATGAGATTCAATAACTTGATAGCAATTGTAGCTTTCGCGTTCTCTGCTGCTCTCTCAGCCATTTTTGCGTTTTCTCCAACCGCAGGAGCCCAGTTTCCGGAACCTCTGATCGTCTTCGAGGACTCGGGACGGACCGGTACCTTCTGTTCTTACGGCGTGTCGGAGGATCTTATGGAAAACCCCTACATAGCTATCGTCAGGACGGGCAATGGGGCATACTACTTCTACCCGCGCGGTCTCAACGAAGCCGGCATTGAAAGTCTGAAAGCAATAAATCCCGGAACTCCGGTCAGATTCTCCTACATAGTGGAATACTATCTCGAAGAGATTTCAGGCGAGATGGTCACCTATGTCGGCCTGACAGGCATCACGGAGACCGGCCCAGCCGGCGACGCCACTGTATGCAGAAATCTTGAGGACATCCAGACAAACGCCTATGCCGCCGACAAGGTGCCCGGGCATTTCTGCGGTTTCAAGCCGGGGACGGTCAGTTCGGCCGGCACTGTGTCGATCATGACCGGAAAAGGCATATTCGCAGTAACACCAAAGCTTCAGGCCCCCGATAAGCTGGAAGCTCTCTCCGGTCTAGCCCCGGGTACGCCTATAGACTACGACATGGAAGTCGAAATTGTGATGGTGCCGAGCGACAAGGCACCCGACTCTCCACCTACAGTATTCCTTTCCGGCTATGAGACTGCAGGAGAGCCTGTATCCGGGACATGTTCCGCGAGCGCGCAGTAGAATCCATTCGGCCTTCTAAATTTCCTTTCCCTGCATACCTACGCATTTACGGAGAATTAGATACCGTACCGATCTGCTGTATGGAATTATTCCCATGCTTTCAAGTTGTAATGCTTGGCAACGAGCGGTGTTTTTAGCCGCATTCAACCCTTTAGAGGAAAGTTATGAAATATTTCACTTTTTCGATTTCTGCAGTAATCACGATATTATCCGCCATCGCCATGTCAGTCTGCGTTGCATATGGTCAACAGGACCCGGTGACCATCTTTGCTGACTCCGGACTGCAGGGGACCTTCTGTGCCTACGAGATGTCGGAGAGCGGAGACAGTCCCGACTTCATGAGAATCGTCACCGCAGCAGGAAATTTCGTACTCTTTGCTGTCTTCGACAATGAAGCTGACCTGGCAACGGTGCCGGACCTGAAACCCGGAACGCCTGTATCGTTCTCTTACAAGGCGGATTACGAACCTCACATGATCGAGGACATGATGTTCACATACATCATGGTGACAGAGATCAAGGCCGTGTCCGGAGCGCCGGCGGACTCTTCTGTCTGCGATACCGGCCAGGTCCGTCCTTACGGAGGATATGTGGCCAAAGGGGTTTCCGGACACGTCTGCGGCTACGATATGAGCACGGGAAACTCACAGGACAGGGTGTTCATGAAGACGGGCAAGGGCACCTTCACCCTCGTGCCGCGACTCGACAGGCTGGCTCAGCTCTCAGACCTCTGGGCTCTTCCTCCCGGGACACCTGTCACTTATGACATGACGCTCATGAGGTCAATAGACGATGAGACATCCGGGGACACGGAACCTCCTTTCGTAGTGATGGACGCATGGCAACTGGCTTCAGGCGACAGGACTCCAGAAATCTGTGGAGAATCGACTGGAAGGTAATTAGCAAGGAGAACTTAAAAACCGACTTAACAAATCAGACGAAATTAGCCGTCTTAACAAATCAGACGAAATATGCCGTCTTAACAAATCAGACGAAATAAGCCGTCTTAACAAATCAGACAAAATAGGCCGTCTTGACAAATCTGACAAAATAAACCGTCTTAACAAATCACATGTTATTACCCGTTTAATCAAATGTCGGAATTTTGCTTTCAGTCCAGGGGTGGAAATGTCGATCTAACCTCCAGTCCAGGTATCTTCTCACAATGATTCATACTGCAATATGGAAAAAGATTCCGAGATTTAATTAAACGGGTAATACTTGGTGCCAAGAGGCCATTTCAGAATTCAACGGTAAACAGAAACGACCCGGTCCACCCGTCCCTCTTGCCCGCATATCCCTGGAAAGCTAGCTCGAGTGAAACCGGCCTGCCTTCGGACGGCTTGAGCGACACGCCTATCTCGCCTATGCCTGTTCCGCCCCTGGCGGAAGGAGTCTGGATTTCGTATCCGTAGGTCCAGGCCCTCGCCTTGCCGTCCAGTTCGTGCTCGTAGGCGAATCCTATGAAAGGGGTGAAGAGCTGGTTTCCAGTCCAGGCCAGGCGAGCCCCAGCGCGAACTCGGTGGGAGTTTGCCGCGTCGAATACTACCGGATCTCCCGAAGAAAGGACGACAGAATCCCCCTCGCGGCGTGTCCACAAGTACTTGGTGTATACATCCAGCGTCGCGTTCTCGGATATGTTCCAGAGGTAGCCGACGCCCAGGTGCATGCCGAAGTATCCGGACGTGCTTTCGTAGCCATTATGGCCAGGTCCGGTTACGCCTGGACTGGGGAGCCCTGACGTGCGGTAATGGCTTCTTACGGTCCCGGCCCTTACGCTCGCTTCTGCATGAAAGGATCCCGTTGAAGACCCGTCAAATTCCATACGCCCCAGGATGCCGCCGCCCAGGTAGCGGATCGTGCCGTCTCCGGTAATCGGATCGGATCCTGGAAACGAGTTGAAAGTACCGTATGACCCGTAGCCGTATTCCACGAACGCTCCCAGGGTCAGACGGCCATAGGAGAGATCCCGTCCCCAGGCTAGGCCGGCCATTAGCGACATCCCAGACGCGTCCACGCTGGAACCGGATTCGTAGCGCGAGCGACCTCCGGAAAAGACCGCAAAGGATCCAAGCCCGGTCGAGATTCCGTTTGCTTCCCTGACGGAAGCCCGCGCCGCCGCGTTTGCCGCCTCGGCCATGCCCTGCCCGGCCGCGAGATCGCCTCCCTGGCTGATGATCATGAGCCCCGCGAGATAGGCCTCGGACAGTGCCTTGGCTCTGTCGCTGGCTCCCGCCCACTCCACGTCGGCATAGAGCTCGCCGGCGGTCTGATCGATCCTGAAAAGGACGTCGAGCGTGGCGCCTTTGGAGCCGGCAAAAAGGCTGCCCCGGTTAGCGAAAGAGCCGGAAAAGCCGCCTGCCGTTATCAGTTCCAGCCGGTCGCCCGCTTTCGGAGCTCTCCCTCCCGCCATGATGTCCAGCGACACTACAGATGAATTTGGAAGCGTTCCCCTAGGATCAAGTACGTCCACCGCCCCGGAGACTTTCAGCGGTCCATCCATCGAAGCTGGCAGGATAAATCTGTAGGACTGGAAATTTCCAATATCGCCAGCAGGTGAAACGCCGGCATAGTTCAACACCTCAAGCGTGTTTCCGGTGAAGGCGTCTCCTGAGCCCAAGCTGCGACCTCCAAATAACTGCGCCCCTCCTATGTCCGGAGACCCTGAGATGGATACGATGTTATGTACGGCGTCCACTCCAGCTGTACCTCCGAAAACCTGGAAGGTAACCTTCCCCCCGCTGATATTGACCCTGTTAGACGAAGCGTCATGGGACCATGATTCTCCGCCGTAAATGTCTCCGACTGTTCCTCCGGAGACTGATACTGTATTTTCTGTCGAATCAGAGCTAATGCTAGTACCGCCAAAAATCTGGCCGAAAAAACCGCCATCTATTACTGTCACCCTGTTGAAGTTGGATTCCAACGAAAATCCGCCGTAAATGACACCGGCGGAACCTCCCGCCAGGATCACGCTGTTGTGCGAAGCTTCGGAAAAATAACTCCATCCTCCGTATATTCTACCACCGGTCCCGTAGAAAATAACGGTGTTGTGTTGGGCTTTCCCGTAGACACTGATTCCGCCAAAAATATCTTCTTCAACTTTGGCTGTGTCCATAATATAAATTCTGTTATCCGTCACGTTGTCGGAACCGGAGCTTACTCCTCCGTAAGCTGAAATTTCCACGTATCCGTATACGGTGACAGAGTTGCCTGTTGTTTCGTCAGGGTAAAGATATCCATCGTACATAACGCTCCCCAAAGGATCCGTACGCAATGTCCCGTTTCCGGGGTATGAAATTTCTTCGGACACCGACATGTCTGCCGGCAGAATCGCAAGGACCAGCCCCAGAAGGCTGACGAGGGGAACACGACTTGTCAGGCTGACTTTTGAGAGCATCCGGTATCTCCTTTAGTGTTTCAAAGCCGGAAGAAAGATTCGCCTTGGCTTCCTCAGCCGTTCATCGGAATGCCGTAGCCGTTGTCATGGGGAGATTGTCATGGGGTCTATCCCCCGGCCTGAGGTTCCTGAAAGTTTCATCCTGCCAGGACATCTGCCCCGCGGGACAGCCCGAATCGTGACAGAATTTCCGCCGGCACGGTTTGCTCGCTCCGAGCTAGTCGCTTATAGACAGCGAATCGAAGACCGGCCTGCAGTATTCAGTCATGATCGGGTTTGATCTAGACGTGTAGCTGCGAACACTCACTTCGTCGTGAGGCAAGATAGAGAAACATGTTATATGGACGAGGTTTCCTGACTTGCCGAACACGGCCCGCGTCGCTCCGAAAATGGTAATTGACCCTTCGTCATTATCTGATGACCCCTCGTCATTATCTACCGTGAACGTGTTGTATATGTCAGCCCCCTTGTGGCCCTGCAACTGAAATTCCTCCTCGCCGTCATACGTGCCGCCCTGGGGTGTCATGCCTGTTCCCAAATCGTTCCAGAATCGAGCGTAACCGCGCATTTCCGCCATGTCGACGATTTCCGTCCCGAGATCAATGCGAGTGACGGTAATTTGCACAGACATGCCCTTCCCCATGCTTTCGTCAAACAACTGCATGAGGATGTCCTCGTCTACCTGTTGACTTTGCATTTTCGAGGGGTAGCGGAAAGTGAACGACGGCTTTATTCCCGGGGTGGCTTCCTCAGAGTCGAAGACCAGACTGCCGTTCTCGTCGTCGGCCGTGGCGCGAGTGGCCAGAGTAAGGCAGGCGAGAAGCGTGACGGCTGCCAGCGGGACGACCGCAACTGTAAAAACGAGTTTCATCCCAACCTCCCTCCCGCTGATGCCAGCGGGTTCATCTATGCTATAATTTGTGACATCACTCGACACAGAGCATCCGTTCCCTCTTCGACTTGCGGGTTCCTGGACAAGTATCATGCCATCGGATAAGGCGGTCATGCTGATCAGGATGCTGGCACGGCGCAGGCTTACCAACGGATCACACTGTCAAAATCGTATGGACCAGGCGGAAAGAACAGGCTCCGTGACGGACGTTACGCCGGCACAGGATTCTTCAATCTAGTCGCTTATCGAAAGGGAATCCAAGGCCGGCCTGCAGTATTCTGTCATGAGCTGGTTTGATCTCGACGTGTAGCTGCGTTCCCTTGCTTCGTCGGGAGGGAAGAATGAGAAACATCCTATCATGATGAGGTTTCCTGACTTGCCGAACACGGCTCTCGACGCCCCGAAAATGGTAGATGACACCCCATCAATATCTAACGTGGACGTATTGTACATGTCGGCAGCCTTGTGGCCCTGAAGCTCAAATTCCTCCTCGCCGTCATACGTGCCGCCAGGGGGTGTCAAGCCTGTTCCCAATCCGTTAAAGAATCGATCGTAACCGTGCATTTCAGCCATGTCGACGATTTCCGTCCCGAGCTCCATGCGCGTGACGCCAATTCGCACCGACATGCCCTTCCCCATGCTTTCGTCAAGGAGCTGTATGATGATGTCTCCGGTGCCCTGCTGACTTCGCATTTTCGACAGGTAGCGGAAAGTGAACGACGGCTTGACTCCAGGGGAGACTTCCGCGGAGTCGAAGACCTGAATGCCGTTCTCGCCGTCGGTCGTGGCGCGAGCGGCCTGGGTCAGGGTCAGGCAGACAAGAAGCGAGACGACGGCAATTCTCAAGAAGAGTTTCACGGGTTTGACCTCAAATCTCTCCGGCACCACAGCCTGAACTGCCCGGGCGGGCATGTTTTCCAGAACCGTCCGTCAAGGCAATGGGAAAACTGGGAAACGCAGTAACACGCCAAGCCACCAATACCACAGATGCGAGTTTCCTGCATACTACATGAATTCTCTCGAACGGTCAAAAGCTATGCGGGATCTGGGAGCTTGTTAGCTCAGCGGGCAAGGATCCCCCAGGGAGATGAGCCCAGCGCTAGAGGTGTCCGACGGGAGGGCAACTTAAGGAACATGATCCCGTGAATAGGAAGCTTGCTAGAGAAGAGCACCGCCGGAGAATGTCCCCGCCCCCTTCACGCCCCTTTCCGCACAGGCCGAACCTTACGAGACGCACTCACATGGGTTTTCGCATTTTGTAACTGTTCAGGTGCCCCGCCAAGATGAACTCAACAGGCCGATCTTCCCTTCAAAAATGCCCTCTAAAGAAACTTTTTGCCCCCATATGAAGTATCCAAAGCTGACTTTTCAACTTCAATGGTTCCTTTTCAGGGCTCTTTTCCTCGAAAATGGTTCTCAAAAGAGGGGCACCTGAACAGTTACCGCATTTTTAAGAATAGCACTGGCCGCCATCGTCCCCAGGACTAAAGCACCCCCTGACTTGCCGCCCCGTGCCGAGCGATTGCCGGACCGGCGTCACGGTCTTCAGGGCATCCGAGCTCGACCGGATTTCGCCGAAAGCTTCCCCGCAACCGGGTACCCCCGCGACCTGCGATTTATCAGTCGTCGACAAAATTGTCGAAAGTAAGAATCAGATGAAGACTGCCCAGGGAGACGCAACTCCATATCGGCGATATCTGGGCCAGGCCACCTTGACGGAAAGCCAGCGCCGGAGCCCGGACTCCTAAGGCAGGTAGGCCACGCTTTCCGGAACAAGGACACCTGAGGCAGGCAGGCCGCGCTTTCCGGGGCAAGGACGCCTGAGGCAGGCAGACCGCGCTTTCAGGGGGCAGAAGCCTGAGGCAGGCAGACCGCGCTTTCAGGGGCCAGAAGCCTGAGGCAGACAGACCGCGCTTTCAGGAGCCAGGACGCCTAAGGCAGGTAGGCCACGCTCTCCGGTGCCTGGCGGTTCACGCTTATGACCGCTGCAGGGGCGGGCTTGTCGCGGATATAGGTGCCAGCGATGCCGGCGTTCCCGTCCGGGCTGGAGAGGTACTCCATGGGATCGCCGGTGGCGAGGGCCAGGAGCGCCAGCTTCACGGCGTCGTATGCCGACACGGAGCTCCAGACCGGCTCCACCTTGAAGGTCTGGCGGTAAATGTTGGCGAACTCCGCCAGCTGGGCGTCCTTGGGATCGGGCACCTGGGCCGGTACGCAGAGGTTCAGGGTCAGGCCGTGGGAGGCGTAGGCGGAACCCACGTCCCTCACGGCCAGCGCCGCCCCCCCGAAGAAGAGGGCGCTCTTGAAGCTGGAGTCCGGGAGCAGGGGGATGATCTTGATGGCGAACGGGCCGGGCACGGCCAGGAGCACGGCGTACTTGCGGTTGCCCTTGACAGTGGCCAGGAGCTCCTCCACGGCCCGTACGTCTTCGGCTGGCACGCGCTCTATCTTGATGTTTCTGCCCAGGGCGGCCCTCTTCTGGCGTCCCCTGGCCGGAGGATCCTTCAGAGTCCGCTCGAAGGCGTCCGCGAGCTCGCCCAGGGCAGGCTCCTGGGACTCCAGAATGTAGACCGCGGGCGGGCGCTGGCGGGAGTCAAGGACGTTCAGAGCCAGGGCCACGCCCTGCTCGGACACCGAGGGGAACAGGGGCACGAACTCCGGCCCCAGGACCGCGGCGCCGGGACTGTCAATGAAGGGCAGGAGCACGGGGATGCGCAGCCTTCGGTAGTACGGGGCGCTCGCGACCAGGCTCCCCTCGAAAAGGTGTCCCGCCGCGGCCTTGATCCTGCCCGGGGTCCTGCCCAGGTTGGAGGCAGCGTCCTGCTCCTCGGGAACCTCGAGGAGTTCGGTCTCCCCACCGAAGCGCCTCTGGGCGAGACGGGCACCCAGCTGGGCACCCCTCCCCAGGGAGGCGAAGGGGCCCGTGCGCGGGCTCACGAACAGCACCGCCGGGGGGAGGCCGCCGTCCGGGGCGGGCGGTGGCGGAGGCGCGAGCTCGACCGGCTCGGGAGGGACGTTCCCGTAAAGTTCAGTGCCTTCCCCAGCCGGATCCGGGACAGCCGAGGACCCGGCCTGGGCCGCGACCGGGAAGGCCGCCGGGAATGCGCCCGCATCGCACGCGCTCCACGCAAGGAGGGCAAGAAGCAGGGCCAGCGCAGCAGTTGGCGCCAAATTCGTGCGACGCATTCCCGCAACGGACGAAGGTGCCTCGAGGGTTAGAGGCGCAGGAGACGCGGAAGCAGGAGCCGAAGGGGCGGGCAACGCAGACAAGGCAGGCGCTGGAGGAGCAGGTGGAGCGGGCGCTGGAGCCGCGGCGATCATGCCGGACGCGGCCTGCGCCGCCGGAATCGGCAGGATAAGGATCTTTCTCGTCATCGGTCCCCCCCGTCGTCCCCCGGCCTGCGGCCTCTTATGAAGAGGCGCGCCGGGACCAGATCCAGGCCGAAGGCCTCCCTGAAGCGGTTGGCCAGGAAGCGCTTGTAGGAGAAATGAACGCTTTTCGGGCGGTTGGCGAAGAGCACGAAGCTGGGCGGCCCGGTGCCCGCCTGGGTGGCGTAGTAGAACTTCAGCCTGGTCTTCCCTACCTGCGGGGGGCTGTGGCGGGCCGTCGCCTCCTCCAGGACCCTGTTCACTTCTGAGGTGGATGCCTTGAAGTTGAACTGTACCATGATGCGGTCCGCGAGCGGGAACACCCTGTCCAGACCGCGCCCGGTCTTGGCCGAAACGGGGAACCAGGGGCACTTCTCCAGGTACGACATCTTAACGGCCAGATCCCGCTCGAAGGCCGCCCTGGCCGCCTTCTTGTCGCGGACGAGATCCCACTTGTTCAGGAGGATCACTATGGGACGGCCCTTCTCGAAGGCGTAGCCCGCTATGTGGGCGTCCTGGTCGGCCAGTCCTTCCGTCGCGTCGATCAGGAGCAGCGCCGCGTCCGCCCTGTCCAGGCTTTTCAAGGCCCTCATGACGGAAATCTTCTCAACCCGGTCGCTCACCCTGCCCCTGCGCCTCACGCCAGCCGTGTCCACGAAGACGTAGCGCCTGCCCCCGGACTCCACCTCAACGTCCAGAGCGTCCCGCGTGGTCCCTGGCCGGGCGTCCGTGACCAGCCTGCTCTGGCCGCAGAGCCGGTTTATGAGCGAGCTCTTCCCGGCGTTGGGCCGGCCTATCACCGCAAGCCGCGGAACAAGTCGGTCGGCACCCTCCTCTTCGGTACCGCCGCCGTCCGAGGCGTCCCAGCCCCGACCGGATCCAGGGCATGGGGAGGAGCTGGCACGGGTGCCGCTTTCCCCTCCGGCACCGCCGGTGCCGTGACCTCCGGCCTCCAGGACACATGAGCCTGGCCATCCGGCCTTCAGTCCGCCGGCGCTGGCACCTCCTCCTTCCTCCAGACCGTCTGCGCCGGACCCTCCGGCCTCGCGACCGTCTCCGCCGGACCCTCCGGCCTCGCGACCGCCGTCGCCAGGCCCTCCGGCCTCGAGGCCGCCGGTTGCGGGCCCTCCGGCCTCCAGGCAGCCGGTATCGGGCCATCCGGCCTCGCTGTCGCCTGCGCCTGGGTCATCGACCGCCAGACCGCCCTCCCCTGACGCTTCCGGCTCCCTTCCCCGGTCCCTGTTCTGGCCCCTCCGGCCTCGCTCACCCCGTCCCCGGCGACCGCGGCCCGAACGGGCCGGCTCGCCGGTGACGGGTTCAAGGAAGTCCCGGAGCCTGGCCTTCAGGGCCCCGATCCCGTAGCCGTGGGCCGCGGAAACCGGAAAGAGCTCGTCGAAGCCAAGCTCGTGGAACTCGTGGGCCAGGGGCTCCTTCTCCGGGGAGTCGGTCTTGTTGGCGGCCACTATGACGGGCTTCCCGGACCGGCGGGCCAGGCGGGCTATCTCGCCGTCCTCGGGACGCAGGCCGGCAATCGCGTCCGTGACCAGGAGCGCCAGGTCGCACTCTTCCAGGGCCAGGGCTATCTGCTCGGCTATGGGCCCTGCCAGGGGATCTGCCCCGCCGGCGTCGAATCCGCCGGTGTCCACCATGAGACCCCTGCGGCCGTCTATCTCGAAGTCGGCGTAGTGGCGGTCCCTGGTAACGCCGGGCCGGTCGTCGACAAGGGCGGCGGAACGGCGGGCCAGGCGGTTGAAGAGCGAGGACTTGCCGACGTTGGGCCGGCCCAGGATGGCTATCAGAGCGCACATGTTCACGTCCCGCCGAGCATCCCGGGGAGCCTGGCCAGGTAGTCGTCCAGGAAGGAGCAGAGCCCGGGCAGCAGGCCTTCCGGCATGTCCCTGGCGAGCTGCCGTGCCCTCCAGACGGCCCTGGGCAGGTAGCGGAGGAAGTTCGGCTTCCCCCTGGCCCGCGCCAGGTGCGCGTAGGCGCCTGCGGCCTGCATGAGCCTCACGAGGCCGAAGAACCTGGTCCTGCCGCGCCAGTCGTCGGTGTCGTGCGGGGAGACGCGGGCGGCCAGGTAGGCGTAGGCGATGTCCTCCCTTGCCGCGAGGGTGAGCTCGGTGTAGGGATCGAAGACGAAGCTGGCCAGGTCGTAGAACGGGGGCCCGAGCCTCCCCCCCTGCCAGTCGATAAGGTAGACCTCCCCGTCCCTGACGAGGACGTTCCGGCTCTGGAAGTCACGGTGAATGAAGGAGCGCTCCCGCTCGCTCGCGGCAAGGGCCGCGATCTTGCGGCCCTCCTGGGCAAGCTCCCGCTCGAAGGTCCCCTCCATGCCCATGAGCCTGGCCCCGTCCAGGAAGTAGGACCACTCGTGGGCCAGGACGAACTCGGCATCGTAGGGCGGGGCCACGGCGTCAGCCACCGGGGCGAGGCACTGCCAGCCCCTGTCGTGGAGGGCAGCCAGGACCTGGGCCGCCTTGCGACAGGCGCAGGCGAACTCCGTCTCGGGGTCGAAGCCGGAATCCGCTGCCGGGCCACCGTCCCCGCCACCGTGGTCGCCGCCCTCTCCCTCTCGCTTCGGTGCGCCCCCGGCAGCTCCCTCCGACGGGAGCAGGCCGCCGCCTTCCCAGGATACCGGGGGGGGCTCGAGATCCGAGAGATGCACGTCCCCCAGATCCTCCACGAGGAAGAACCCGCGCTCGAGGTTCCAGGCCATGATCTCGGGGAGCGGGAATCCCTCCTTCAGGAGCCTCCTGCCCTCCAGGAACCAGGCGGCGTTCTCGACGGGATCGGGGGACTCCAGGAGGATCCTCGTCTCGTCTCCCGAGTCGAGGCGCGTGTAGCGCCTCCGGGAGGCGTCGCCAGGAAGGGGGGTTGCTGACAAGCCGCCGGGATCTTGACCCCAGCGCTCTGCGGCCCAGTCCAGGGCCTCCCGGGAGGGCGTCACGCCCTCGCTCTGCGTGTCAGTCATGGCCTTAATATCCTTTGAGCCGCGCTGCCTGGCGGGGCTCAGGTTCGGTGTGAGTCTGGCGGAGCGGGAGAAAGTTGCGTTTCCCGCGCCCTGCCCCGCCGGCGCGGCCCTGCAACCAGAGGCTGGGAGTTGGGCCTGAGAGAGGTCTGGATTCGTGCCTGGCATCCGGCACGGGTTCAGGGCCGAAATCCGGGTCAGGTTCAGGGGGCGTGTCTCCAGGTCAGGAACGTTCGCGGAACCCGGGTCAGATTCAAGGAACGGGGATACCGGTCAGGTTCATGGCCAGGATCTGGGTCAAGTTCAGCGTGCTGGGATCCAGGCCAGGTTCATGGCCGGGATCCTGTGAGTTATCGGGCCGGGCTCCCTGTCAGGTTCATCACCGGGCTCCCGGTCAGGTTCAATGGGAAAGGAACCGGGTCAGGTTCGTCGCCTGGCTACTGGCCAAGTCAAGGGGGCCAGGTAAGGCTAGTGGCCGGGTTCCTGGACAGGTTCAAAGGGGGGGGCCAGGTCAAGTTCGTGGCCGAGTTCCTGGACAGGTTAATAAGGGGGGGCCAGGTCAGGTTCGTGGCCGGGCTCCGGGTCAGGTTCAAAGGGGGAGGGGCAGGTCGGGTTCGTGGCTGTGCTCCTGGTCAGGTTCACAGGGGGGGCCAGGTCAGGTTAATGGCCGGGC